>JAUQYW010000555.1 GCA_030587525.1 Candidatus Sigynarchaeota archaeon
TCCGGTGCTGGAACCCGCGATAGTCTGGTTTGCAACCAGCGTGGAATTGCAGTTGACCAGGATGACTTGACCGGCATTCGTGAAATTAGTTGAGCCCAAACCGACCTTGTTCACGTAATAATAGAGAATCCGCGAATTGACCAGATTGTCGTTCGTGATGGTATGCGATCCAAGGCGTGTGATGTCAGAATCGTCCAGGAAAAGTCCCCTGGTCGACATTGTTACATTTGACATCGTGATATTTCTCGATTCGAATACGTTCACGTCAGTCCTATAGTTCCATTGGTACCGATCATTCATGATTGTGTTATCATCGGAGCGGTGCAAGCTCGTGCCATATATTTCGTTCATCAAAATATCATTCCCTGCGAGCAAGTTGTGCCTTGAACCGATCAATAAAATTCCGCAATTGCCATTATCTGATATGGTGTTATTGACGATGGCACTCGCGTTTGAATTGTCAAGCCGGATGCCTAATCCATCGCTAACGGTTATTGTAGAATATGAATAGACAATGGAATCGATCCGATTGTCCACGATGTAATTTTCTTGCAAGATGATATTCGTCGAGTTTATCACGTCGATGCCATAATAGTTGTTGCAGACCGTGCAAGACGTGATATTCACGTGGGTACAATTGACGAGGCGGATACCCGCACTCCACGGGGCATAGGAAACCGTGCATGCCCGAATTATCAAGAAGCGGTTTGTATTGCGAATTTCGACGCCGGTTCCGGAACACGTGCCATAAAGATTTATTGCCAGGTTCTGGATCACGTGCGGGCTCGTGCTTGTCAAGCCATTCGTGTTGTTGCCCGAGCAGAACGCATCCAATTGCTCGTTACCATCGATGAGGATCCAAGGTTCATAGTTTAAAGTGTTGATGCGAGCCGTTTTGCCGTTTTGCATCATGCAGAGCACGATAACCCATAAAATCGAAAACATGATGCTTAATTGCCAAGTCCTTCTCATGGAACCGTTCGCACCTCCTTGCTGCCACGCGCACGATTTCATCGTGAAACCAGCAACATCAAAGACAGAGAACTATATGTGTCTATTGGTTCAGAACCGGGAAAATTGGGCCAAGGTGGTTGAACACGTGATTTATCGGGAGAGTCTGCATGGTCCATGAACAATTACATACTTCTTTATGCCTTCGTCCCGATATTTTCCCAAGCCTCGTAACTGAGCACGCTTGATGCTACGCGGCTCGTTTTCATCGTCTGGATTAATGATGCCGGGTCTTTCCCGCAACTAAAATCGCCCGGCGTGAATGGTTCCCAGTGGATCCACCAGACCCGCTTCAACGTGCTGCTGCGTTCGTAATACGACACGAATTGCATGGGGTTCTCCTTAATCCACGACACGATATCGCTGATTTTATCTTGAAACGGCTTCCATCCAGGCCCGATGCCGTGCGAATCCCCCAGGTGCGCGACGCCGGGGGAATTCGCGGGCGATATCACGTAACCGACCCGCTGGGGGTACAAAACGAAGCGAAATTTCGTGTCCGGAAGGATTTGAACCCGGAGCGTGGTTTTTTTTCCTTCGATATCGAACTTTTTCCCTCTCCGGACGACTTCGACACGCGGTTGCGGTGTCCTTGGGCCGGCGTTCTTCTTGTACCATTTTTTCACGGGTGGCGGCGCGATGACGCGAGCTGACGGGTTCCGTGCCAAGATCGCTGCGATCGCTTCGGGATCGAAGTGGTCCCCGTGCTCGTGCGTGATGCAAATCGCCGCAATCTGGGAACCGAACCTGTCCAGGAAAGCGTTGAGCTTGTCGGTCGACCCGATCCACGGCGATTTTCCTTGATACAGCTCGGTCTTCCCTTTCCACGTGAATGTTCCCGATAAAAAAGGATCCACCGCAACCATCACGTCGCCATATCGCACCAGGATCCCTGCATGGCCGATCCACAGCAATTCCATGGTGTCTTTCACGATTAGCTGCCTTCTGCACCGTGCACGCGATTTTTCAACTCGTCACGAAGCATCTTGTACCAAGCATCTAAAAAGGGATTGTCGCTGCGGGATGGGGATTCAAAGTTTCTATAAGACCTATATCACATGCACCGCAAGTTTGGATCAAAGGCTCCCGCGGAGTTAAAACGTGTTTCAATCGTGAACGGGAACCCGCACTCCACACCATTTCGCGTGAGCAGCATGGGCAAAAATCATCCAAATCTCGGCGGGGACGCTGCTGGATCAAAATCCGGTGGTAAAGAAGGAAAGGGCGGTAAAGAGTTCTCGCAAAAAATAAAATTGAGCCAGATCGTCGTGCAATCATACAAGCAAGCAGGCGACGTCATCAAGGAGATCCAGAAAGGTGCTAAGTTCGAGGACGTGGCCAAGAAAGTATCCATCGACTCGACCAAGGCGGCGGGCGGTCTCGTGGGATCGGTTGAGAAGAAAGACGTCCCGGAAGAAATATGGGAAGCGATGAACAGGCTTCGCGTTAATGAAATCTCGGATCCCATCAAATCAAAAAAAGGTTTTTACGTGATCAAGCGATCCGTGTAATTATTCAGTTCTTTTCGTTTTTTATTCAGCATTTTTAACAATTTTGCCCCGGAAAATCTCGTTTTTTACAGTGAATGGATCGACGAACTGTAGATAAAAACCTGTATTGCCCCCCGCGATTGCATTTGCACATAACGAAAAGTTTATTTCATGCTAATGGTCAGATTTATTGTTATCTAGTTACGTGCCACGTCCGTCCGAAGCATCGTCATGAGCAAGTCAGTATACTCTTTCACGGCTAGTGGTACGTGATACCCTTGTCAAGGTGGAAAAAATGTACTCAACACATCCTGTTACACGTACAAGTCATGAAATCGTCATCTCGTCATCCATTGCTCTCATTGTCTTCGGAGTCGTCCGGTTGATCTTCAACTCCATCATGGACGTGGGGGTGCGTCTCAAAAATGATACCGAATTTGTCTCCACGATCTTAGGCACATTTGTCCTCCCCGTCATCTCGATAGTCCTGGCGACCATCGCAAAAGCTCGCCAGGTGACCGATGGTTCCAAGATGGCAAAAAGTTTCGGTATTCCGATCCTGCTGATCATGCTCGGATCAGCCTTACTCGCGGTCTTCGGAATGAGTTATGTTCCTGGAATTTCTCCGGACAGGGTGAGGTACACCCCTTTCGACGCGCTCGTTAAAGATTTGATCGATTTCATCGATTCTTCTGATGAAAGCACGTTCTTTATGAATTTCTTCGATGACATGATCGTCATCCTGACCTTCGCAATGGCAATGCAAGGCCAAGGTGGAGCACAGAAGATGCTGAAGACGCAACCCAAAGTCGCTTCCGGTTACCAACAGGCTTCAGGCTCCAAAATGGCTCCTGGCTATCAGCCGGTTCCTGGTTATCAACCGGTTCCCGGCTTCCAGCAAGCTCCCGGTTATCAACCGGCTCCCGGTTTCCAGCAGGCTCCCATCTATCTATCCGTTCCCGCCGTCCAGGTTGCTCCCACGGCGTCGCAACCGCAAGTGAAATGTGCAAAGTGTGGTGCAATAAATCTGGCTTCGGCGCAATTTTGCGGCGCGTGCGGGGCTCCTGCCGTCCAGGCTGCTCCCACGATGCAGCAACCACAAGTGAAATGTGCAAAGTGTGGCGCAATAAATCTGGCCGAAGCGCGATTTTGCGGCGGGTGTGGAGCCTTGATCACTCCGGAACCATCGACCAAGACTTGCCCATATTGCGGGGAGTCGATTCTTGCAACGGATAAATTCTGCAAGTTTTGCGGGAAAATTTCCACAACGAACAAGGCTGCAGCTACAACAACCGTGGCATTAGTGTCCACATCCGCAGCCACCACAACCGTGCCAATTACTGCGCCGAGCGTTGTACCCTCTTCCGTACCCCCCGCCATGGCCCAGCCCGGTCCCGCACCGCCTACGACCACGCCATCAGTAGCACCGAAATCCTTGGCATCGGTCAAAGCAAGCACTTCTTCAATAAAAGCAACACAAGTTACATCCACCCCTGTCACAGCGACACACGTGGCGCCTACTCCAGTAACGCAGACGACAATCACGCAGACTCCTATAACACCGACTTCTATAACGGCGACTCCCATAACTCCAACTCCTATAACACCGACTTCTATAACACCAACGCTCATAACGCCAACGCCAATCCAGAGCATAACCACCCCGGAGATCACGACACCCACAATCACCACGCCGGAAATCACGACCCCGGCGATCACGACCCCGGCAATCACCACGCCCGATATGTCATCACCTCTCAAGCCTCCCGCACCAAGGCCGGGGCCAACAAGAGGGAACATCGATCTCGTAAAGTTGAAAGAATTTTTCCGTCAGCTTGGCCTCAAGATGGAGGAGCTCTTCGGAAAGGCGTTCCTCAGGGTGTTCAAGAAGCAACCATCGAAGAACACGACCTGGACTTGCATCGGGGTCATGGGCATCATGGCCATCGTGCTCATCGCCATCGCCGGCTCGCAATCCGCCTCGTTCTACGGGGGCCCTTTCGCCGGGACATGGCACACGCTAACCCCCACGACGTTCAACATCTGGACCGATTTCGGGACCGGCTGGCAAGAGCGAACCATGACGTGGACAATCACGGGAAACATGTACAGCCCGGGACGGCTCGACGTGGAAACCACGTACGCGACCACCGGTATCCAGAACATCCCCTACGATATCCTATACACGCCAGACGTGAACCCCATGTATTTTTACGGCTGGATAAACGGTTCAACCTTGACCGTGACAACGCACGGGTCACAAATCATGGATTCACGCTTGATCGGCGTATTCACGCTCTCCGGTAACACGCTCACGGGCACGTGGAACGACAGCTGGTGCGCTGCCTTCTGCCAAGGTGTGTCCACAGTACCGAACGGGCTTATATTGGTAAAATGAAGGATTTTGACCAATATTTTCTTAATTTTTTCATTATCTCCTTTTCCAATCGTCTTGTCATGAACCATCCATGCTCGATCAATGGGTTGATATACCACTTCGCTAGGACATGTACTATCGCTAGAAGGAGATATTCCATGGTTGAATCGCTTAAAATGTCAACGACGCTACTCGCTAGCCCGAAGGAAATCTACGAGGCATGGCTTGATAGCAAGAAACACGGCGCCATGACGGGAAGCCCCGCGGTCGTCGATCCTTCCATTGGTGGACAGTTTTCGGCTTGGGACGGTTACATCGAAGGCAAGACGATCGAGCTGGAACCAAACCAGCGCATCGTGCAAGCATGGCGCACGTCGGATTTCCCCGAGGGGAGCCCCGATTCCACGGTCGAGATCACCTTGGAAGAAGCCAGCACGGGAACCAAGGTAACCCTGGTGCACGCCAATATCCCGGACGGGCAAAGCGAGCAGTACAAGGACGGTTGGAACGAGTTTTACTTCGGGCCCATGAAAGCATATTTCAAGAAAAAAAGGACCACCGCTGGAAAGAAGAAAAAATAACAGGAGACTGGAGATCGTGGAAAAAAAATTGGAAATCGATGAACACAATGAGAATTGCCTAGTCGTCCGGGTCCCGGGATGGAAGGTTGCCGGGAAGGCTTGGTCCGATGTCTTGCTTTTCCTGGGCATAGGCGGACTGTTGGGCTTATGCATAATAGCTTTAACTAGCGGTGTAATCGTTTCTCCCGATATCAGCATCAAGATCGGGTGCATTATCTTTATCGGTCCTATAATTCTAATACTGCTAGCGTTGTACGCGAAGCTCATCCATCTGTATTACATCAACAAGGAAATCGTCATCGATAAGCGATCCGGGACCGTGAACGCCATGGTCTACTACATCCCCTCGTTAAAAATGCGTGTCGTGAATCAACCCATCGCGAACGTTGCCAAGGTCGAAAAGACCGAAATCCTGGTTCCCGGAAGCCCGCGCATGCAATATCGCGCGTGCATCGCCATCGAATTCAAGAACGGGCGCAAGTGGGTGGTGTGCTTCGAGCCTGATAATTCGCCGGGTTCTGCAAACAACCCGTTGACGCGGGATGAATACAACAAGCTGTACAACTTCTTGTCGGCGCATCTCCCGTCGTCGAAGGATTCTAAACCGGACGAGTAAAAAGTAAGTCATGGCCTCGTTCTTTTTTCACGAGGAAGCCGAAACATATTTTTCCTTTTTTGGTCAATGTATCAACAGTGAATAAGGTGATGAAAACATGACATGCATATGCCTTGAGAATGGAAAGTGCGTGATCGAGGAATTCATCCTCGAAGGTTCGTCGTGCCTTCCAGAGCAGGCGATCAATCCCCCCGAATCGGTTCTAAAAGCGGCACGTGAGAAAATGGCCAAGGAAAAGAAGGATTAAATGGCTTTCACGAATAATATTAACATGATTTATTCGTGTCCTCATTTTTTTTTGTTTAGATTTAGATTTGTTTTTTTACCTGAGCTAAAGGGGGAACCAAGATTCCACAACTGGTCTGATTTCTGTTTGTCTGAATCCCGACAAGCGCACGTTAAAGCGGTACACGAATAACGTGATGTTGAAGATAACATCACGAAGGTAAGGCTTGGATCGCCGGGCTAACGAGGTCGTCGAGGGTATCCCGACGGATTACATTATAATAAAATTAGCATCCCCCTTGATCACTTTTAGTGGATATGACTTTATATATTAGAATATAACGATATTACATAATCAATACAGAGGGATCGAGCACGCGGCAGAATGCTTCTTATCAACGGGCGGCAATGATGGCCGATATCTGTGTAATATGTGCTATTACCTTGCTTACGTTTATCGCGGAGAACATGAACGGATCAAAGCCTGATATCTTTCAAAATATTCATAATCAAACAGAAACATTACAAATAATGGATAGTCAAGACCCAAGCGTCTTGTGGAATCGCACGTGGGACTCCACGGGCACTGAATATGCATATAGGATCTGGGTTGGAGGAGATGCGATTTACACGCAAGGATCCAGCAACTCCGATCACCTTCTCGTGAAATGGGACAAGGATGGAAATCAGATCTGGAACCGGACGTGGGGTGGGAGTGGCACGGAATACCTGGGTGGAATCTGGGGTGACGGAACGTCGATCTACACGTGTGGGCAGACTCTTAGTTGGGGATTAAGCAATCCCTATATTTTGAAATATGATCTCTCAGGAAACCTAATCTGGAATCGCACGTGCAATTTGAGGTCAAATGCAAATGGGATCTGGGGTGTAGGTGAATATCTGTATGTTGCAGGTGCCTTCTACAATTCCGTAAATTATGACGTGATATTAATCAAATTTGACAGCGTTGGAAACGTTATCTGGAATCGTACATTTGGTTATTCCCCGACATCTTCCGACGGTGCTACAGCGGTATGGGGAACTGGAAACGAAATTTATACATGCGGGGCGTTCTCGATCCCGGGTAGCAATGAAGATATGTTGTTTGTGAAATGGGATAGCAATGGAAATCTCGTCTGGAATCGAACCTGGGGCGATCCGGGCTCGAATTTTCCTAGTGATATCTGGGGAAATGAGGACGGAATATATATCACGGGTGTCTCGAACCGGTACAATGTATGGGATATGGATGGCTTGATGCTGCTGAAATACAATTCCAGCGGGGATCTCGAATGGTACAAATTATTCAACAGTCCCATCTACGAGATAGGATATGGCATCGCAGGGAATAACGATAGTATCTTTACTATTGGCCGTTGTGGCTCCCCATTTAATAATACTATAGATGCTCTCCTGATCAAGTGGGATTTGGAAGGTAACCAGGTATCAAATCACACTTGGGGCGGTGGGACGAGTAACGAGTATGGATATGATGTGGCGGAAGATGGTGAATTTGTCTACACGTGTGGCGAGGGTCTGACCGGTTTTTTTCTAGCGAAATGGGATCTCATCGGATACCAACTCATGGTTAGCCTTTCTGCGAACATGACCTTCGCAGAGCCGGGCGAATTTATCCAATTCAAGTACACGGGAAGTCAAAGTTATGACCTCTCATGCCAATGGAATTTCGGTGATGGTACATCAAATTCAAGCGAAAAAAATCCGCTTGTTTCGCCCCAACAATAGGGTCAAGG
>JAUQYW010000591.1 GCA_030587525.1 Candidatus Sigynarchaeota archaeon
CCGTTTCTGGCCCGAGTATGCCGGTTCAAAAACTGTCCTCCGGGTCGAAATCGGTCACGCTGACCTCCTCCCGAATGGTATCGAGACCCCGGATAAAGACGTTCTGGCTCTTGTGAAGAAGGATCTTGATCGGTTCTGGCCGGAATGCAAGGCGTTCAACACTGAATTCGCCAAGATCCACCGGGAAACCAAGAATCTCTACGTTTCATGGACCCGTGGCCAATTCGTCAAGAAACCAGACCGCCATGAACGGGATCTTGGAAACCACGTTTATTTGGCCGGGGACTGGACAACAAAAGGAACCATTGGCATGGAAGCAGCGGTGAACTCGGCATTCGAAGCTGCGAACTTTGTACGCTCGTCCGAGCACCTGGCCACGATTCTATTCGAGGATGTTCCAATCAAAGAAAAAAAAACTCGTCTTTGATTCAACGCTAATAACATCTTTTATAATTTTGTCTCAATGCTCCTTGATTAAGCGACCAAGCTCATCATAACCTAATTGTAAGGCGTGAATGTTCGAGTCCAAGGTACTCGATGGAACGACCCGGGATATTACTTGTTTTAACGTGTCGATCCTGATGGGAAACCCTTTGATTCTTGCTAATGCGCCGAGGAGGATGGTGTTCGTTGTCAACGGGTTTCCAGTTTTTTTAGCTAATTCCTGGCAATCGATCACGTGAACATGTGGCGTGATGGTGAACAAAAGATCGCGTATCTCATTGAATGTCACGTAAGGGGTTTTACCGCGGGACTGCACACGCGTGAAGGTACTTTGCACCGGATGCCAGATGAATTCATTGATGATTATCATTCCTTCATCAGCAATATATTCACAATGCCTCAGTGCTTCCATTGCCTCCATCGAGACCATCACATCTGCTTCCCCGTACGGGATCAACGGGGAGAGAACATTCTTTCCAATGCGCACGTGCGTTGAGATCGACCCGGACCTTTGGGCGAGGCCATGTGTCTCGGCGGTCTTGATGTTCAAGTGCATCTCCGCGCAGGCTTGGCCAATGATGTTGGAAAGGAGCATCAACCCTTGACCCCCGACACCGACAGTGATTATGTTGTAGGTCACGGCGCTTCACTCGTGGATGTTAATGGCTTGATCACGTCTTTTTCAGAGCGATTTTCGTGATTCGTGTAAGGACACAAGATTGAACACACACCGCAGCCATCGCACAGCGTATCCGAGATGTGGGACGAGAACCCGGTGAATTTTTTCCCGGTATCATCGACATACGTTGATTCTCTTTCCTCCATTGATATCGCTGGACAATAGAAGTCACGCATGCAAGTGTGGCATTTCCTGCAGATCTTATTATCCACCCGGTATGGCATTCTCGATTTCCCTTCCCGTCGCAAATTCCGGTCGTGCCACAAAGCGCACGGGCCCCGGGATATGATAACTGCAGGTCCTTTCTCCTCGAGCACGGGCTTGAGGGCTTCCGCCATTTTCTTCGTATCATATGGATCAACGACGATGAGCCTTTCAAAGCCCATCGCCTTCACGATATCCTCGATCTCGACTCGTTTTTTCGGTTTTCCGGCGGGACCATACCCGGTTCCGGCGTTTGGTTGCTGGCCAGTCATGGCCGTGACCGAATTGTCGAGAACGAGGACTTTCACATTGTCCTGGTTGTTAGCAATGTTTACCATACCTGGAAGCCCCGCATGAAAGAGCGTGCTGTCCCCGATGACCGAGAGGACGAGATTATTCGCCCCTGTTGCCAGGCTGACGCCCGTTCCTGTGCCGAGGCAAGATCCCATGGATAATAGTTCGTCGTCCGGGTGGATCTTGGAATAGAGCCCGGCATTGAGAAGGAGCATCGAATAGCACCCGATGTCGTTCATAAACGCCAATTTCCCTTCCTTTCCAGCAATCGCACGCTGGAGAGCCCAGAACGTTGCCCGGTGGGGGCAGCCAGGACAGAACACCGGGATCCGCGGTGGCAAGATTTCTTTCAACTTAGTTCTGCTTCCGAGAAGGGTTTGATAATCCAATGCCGGCTTCTTTCCTGTTAGATTTGCAAGCGTGTCAACGATGAGCGGCACGTTGAATTCTCCCGCCTCTGTAAAATGCCCGGATTCCTTTCCGATGATGCATAGCCGTGGATTCACGTCCTTTGCAAGGGCTTTGGCGTGCAACTCAAGATAGGGCGAGAGCTCCTCAACGATCACAGCCGTATCGAGATTCTTGAGGAATCCACGCATCATTGTTTCAGGAAGGGGATATGTTGTCCCGAGTTTCAAGATTGCCGGGTCGATGCCGAGCTTTTCGACCGCTTCCAAGACGTGATTGTATGAAATTCCAGACACGATGATCCCGAGACGATTGCTTGTATCCTTCATAGTACCATCGTGCATTTCATTGAACGGGCTGGCTTCAAATTCATCCTTGATTTTCTTGGTCTTTTCGAGGAGCAATGCCTTCAATTCTCTAGCCTTGGCACCCACGGTCGCGAAGGACTTCGTTGATTCCCTGAAATTCGTGGGGGTGAATGGCGTGCGGTGCATGGGTTCCATCTCGACGATCGCCGATTGGTGGTTGACCCGCGTCGTCGTCCGCAAAGTCACGACCGTGGAAAATTTCTCCGACAACTCGAAGGCATACTTCACCATACGACGAGCCTCGTCCGGATTCGTCGGTTCGAGCATCGGAACGTACGCGTTCGGGCCGAAAAACCTGCCGTCTTCCTCATTCTGGGAAGAATGAATGAAAGGGTCGTCGGCGAAGAGCAAGACACATCCTTTGTTCACGCCAACATATGCCAAACTAAAGAATGCATCCGACGCGACGTTGAGGCCAACACTCTTCATAGACGTGAACGATCTTTGGCCAGCGAACGAGGCACCAGCCACGATCTCCAGCGCCACCTTTTCATTCGAGGCGATTTCCATTTGAATACTAAACTTGTCACACACTTGATAGAATCCATCCAATACTTCGGAAACAGGGGAACCCGGATAGAATGCAACAACTTTCACGTCCGCTTCCAGGGCCCCGCGGATAATTGCATCGTTGCATAAGAGAAAAGCTTGGGTATTGACCTTATTCATCATATCGAACGACATTTCTATCAGCTCTTGTAGTTCTTGCTATAAAAAAGATAAATACGCGTTTAAAGCTCTTGAAGGGCGTTTGGTTGGCAAAACCATTGAGATGTATTTGGACAGAGTGGTCGCGGTTAGATTTTGACCAGAATGTTGTCTCCCTCTGCTTTTACTTCAAAAACAGGGAGATCGTGCGTTTTTGTATTTACCATAAGTTTGCCCATCTTAGATGCGGCGATGAGCTTTGGAACAGCCGGGGGTTTTGTGTTCTTTCCCGTGGCCAAGTCGAATTCCGCCTTGTGGAGGGCACATCGTACAATATTTCCCTCCAATTCCCCTCCTGCCAAAGAGGCATTCATGTGTCCACAGCGATCCCCGACAGCATAGATCTTGCCACCAACGTTCGCGAGGAGAATTTCTTGCCCGTTAGCCTCCACGTGAATCATTTGGCCCTCGGATAAATCGGCCTTTTTTGCTACTTGAATGAATTCCATGTAAATCGGTCCTCATTTTAATGGATTGGTTGTGAAATTGTTGGATTTTCATGTATTCTATGGAATCCTACTCAACATGATCGAACTCATTAATAAGACATTTGTTTTTCAACCATAGTCTTTGATTCAGCATGCCATAAATTTCGACTGCATGGTATAGGGAGGCGAAACTGTAAAAATAAAGTGCCTGGGGTGATTAAGTGAAGGTTCTACTTCCATCAAGCAGGTATTGGAAAAAAAAGATCCATCGGAATATTACAGGAGGATCATGGAATGCCTGGAAGTTGTTGCTGGAGACGGAATTCATACCAAATGATCAACACGACGATTATAGCCGCTGCTATGGCAATCGTTGCTGTTACACCATTGTTAGGACCGCGTCGAATGTTTTTTCCGCCGAGTTCAACCGAAACTCCAGGTACACCACTCCATTGCTCCGGTTTTACTGTTTCTCCCATTGATGTGCCATGCTTCTTCAGCTGGTTTACGAGCCCAACGGATTTCTGGCTTAACTGGCCATCGTCAAAGTTTAAGCTCTTTAATCGTGTCATCTTTGCCATGGAATCAGGAAGTTCGGAAATCTTGTTTCCACGAAGGCTCAACGCTTCGAGATTCTGCAAGCCATCGATGGTCCCGGGTAATTGCTGGAGCTGGTTGTAGTCCAGATACAATTCTTTCAGCGAGCGCAATTTTCCGATGGAATCTGGAAGGGATCGTATACGGTTATTTACCAGTAATAATCTTTCGAGCGATTCGAGATTTCCAATGGAGCCGGGCAGATTTTCCAACTTGTTGAAGGACATGTTGAACAAAGTCGCTTGCAGCTCGAACAAAGTTTGCGGGGCCCTCTGTATCAAAATTTCTTGACCAGGCGTTTCCAACGATTTCTCGATGTGCGTGAGGGGTTCCTTCAACGTGGAATCCCGATGGGAACCCAGGTTTAACTGGCGAAGACTTCGCAATTTCCCGATGGAGTCGGGAATGCGCGTGATCATGTTGTTGTTCACATCCAGGATCTGCAGCTTTTCCAGGTTTCCAATCGACTCTGGGAGGGTACCAAGCTGATTGTAGGCGAGGTTCAGTTGCTGGAGCGCGCCTAGGTTTCCCATCGAATCGGGCAGGACCAGGAGCTGGTTCTTCATTGCGCCGAAAACCTGGAGCGATTTTAAGTTTCCGATCGATTCAGGCAGGCTTACCAGACTATTCATAATCAAGTTCAAGTGCTTGAGGTGCTGGAGGTTTCCGATGTTCTCTGGCAACTTGTACAATCGCTGGTTGAACATTCCAAGTCCCGTGACGTGCCCGTTTTCGATGACGACCCCGTGCGCGTCCCAGCTAACGCTCGAAATGACCGGTAGCTTTGATTTCGAGAGCGTTTCAAGCTCATCAAGAACTGCTTTTTCTTCTTTTGGTAGCTTAAAATTTTTGTATGGTTTACTGCTCATATTCATCATTTCCGTGTTTTTATTCCATCACAAGCCGCGCAAGAGATTGGCTTTGTAATTTTCAGGGTGGTTCCGGGCTTGCTGCAACGTGCTCAGCAAGCGTTGCTTGTCGCGCGGGAGCGTCCCGCCAATGGTGACGTAGTTCGATGGGTGATTCGCCCGAAACACGCAATCACGGTTGGAAATGTCGAGATGTTTGACCAGCAATTCGAGCTCTTTCAAGGCTTCCATATCCGAGAGCAACTTCATGGAACCATTTTGTATAGATTGTTCGATCTCGGTTCCCGGATAGACCATGAAGGTGAGCATGCCAATAAAATGGGGGCTAATCTCTGACAAGACTTTCCCCGTGTCGATCGCGTGGTGTTTGCTGAGTTCTTTTCCACCAAGACCCGTTATTGCCATGCACGACAATCGGAATCCCGCATCCAGAGCCTTCAAGCAAGAACGCACGTGAATATCCGCGGTGGACTGTTTTTTTGTCATCTTCAGCACGGAATCATTACCCGATTCGATTCCAATGTACAGGAGGTCAATGCCGGCATTCGTGATATCCTTTAGGTCGTCGCTGGTTTTCGAGAGAATATCGAGAGGATGCGCGTACATGGATATTTGCTTGAGTTTCGGAAAAGATGTTCTACAATAATTTGCGATTTTCACGAGATCGGCAGTTATCATGACCAAAGGATTTGCAGCGAGCAAAAATATCTTTTGGACTTGATCTTGGTAGTGCTGCCTTGCAAAGTCGATATCACCGACAATATCATTTACTGGTCTTATGCGAAAGTTCTTATCGAGCGATGTGAAACAAAACGTGCAATGCGGGCGCGAGCAGCTCACGGTTGCTTGGATCAACAAGCTATCTCGCTCGCTCGGTGGCCGAAAAATCGGCTGGATGTAATGGAGTGACGTTGGGGCTCTCCCTTGCTGGATTACCCCATAAAACTCTAGTAGAGGTTAATAACGATATCGGTTATAACGTATCAATCAAAATGTACAAATTTGAATCCAGGGTGTTTAAAGGAACTGAAAGGGTCTGGGTATGTGATTTTGTACCTTTTTCTTGGTTGATTATAAAAAAAAGAAATTTTTTCTTTTCAAATCCGTTTTTACTTGAAACTGTCAAGTATCTCGTCCAGCCGGTTCATAAAGATCGAGAAAATGCCTTCATTCGGAAAATATGTCGCCTCACAATTCGGGAGCTGCGCCTGCGACGCCCGGGCTACTGCCGGCGTATCTGTCATGTTTAATTCGCCGTGATGGATGGTCACCTTGACTGACGGGGATAATTCCTTTAGCGAGAACCCGATAGGCGAGTTGAAGACCTTCGCGTCCGTGATGAATCCAGCCAAGCTCCTATGGCACGCTTCGTACATCAAATCGACATAGTATTGGAACATCGTGGCATCCGCAAAGATCTTCTTGTCCGGCTCGGACGGAAAGAGCTTCGATTCTTGTTTTTTTACAAAGCTGGTGATGGTCTCCTTTGTCTTTAACTTACTAGCGAAATATGACCGAAGCAGTGATATCCGTATCTTAAGACCAATACCAGGGGGCTTTTGGCCGGGCTTCGGGAATGCCGCATTCATCGCGTGGTAAGCCGCGATGCGCGGGGGAATCTTATACACGCACGCCAAGGCATGATATCCACCTCCGCCTATCGCAGACAGGGTAAACGTTTTGAACACTCCGGGCTCGAACCAAGGTTGATCACGGGCTTGCCATTCTGGCTCCCGTACTCGGCAAATCCCAGCATTCTTCCATCTTTTAGCTTGATCGTGTTATCTGTTTTCATGGGCCACCTTCTCCTTTAGAAATTCCACCTGGTCAAGCTGAATTGGATGCTGACCAGCAGTAGCATATTGAACATTTCTCCTTATATATGTAATGACGGAATCAAGACCACACATAGCTTTCACCTATTTATCTTTCGAAAAAAGAATCAAGCTTCAAGCATGAATTAAGATTCAAGCCCTCAAGAATGGACGTGGTTACTCCGATTCACATAGAATCTTTGCGGAGGAAGAGCTTTTTATTAACATAGGCGATCTAGAACCGTGCATTCAAGTAAAATTGGTGATTTCATGAAAAGAACAAAAATATTCAGCCTGAACAGGGGTCTCGACAAGGCCGAGGCCGAAATAAACACCTGGCTCGCCCAGAATTCGGAAAAAAAGATCGTTTCCACCGCCGGCACAAATGCGTACTTGATCATCATCTACGACGAATGATCTCGTCAGAAAGAACTCAAGGTAAACCCCTTAACAATTATCGAGAAATAGATCGAGATGATTGACACCAGCACGAGCGACACGCCGATATTCGTGCCGAAGGATTTCAAGACATTATTCACCAAGCCGTGTGCATTTGACGAACGTATGAGCAATGAATGGCACCAAGAATGGTTTACCGGAACCGGCATTTCACCCGCCGAGCACCCGCTCGCAAGGCAAATCGCGTTCTCGGCGTGTGGAAACTGCGGTAGCAATGATGTGCTCGTGATCGCTGCGCAATGGTGCGTGTCGTATCATTCGGGAGACGCGTATTGGGATTACGAGATTGAATGCCGCTTGTGTGGCAAGTACACGAAGGCGTCGTTCTGCGAGAACGATTGATCGGGGGAACATCATGGAATATAAAGATGATTTGTGGCAAGAACTTCCAGAAAAAGTCTCACCGGAAAAATTGCCCGAAGGTGGCGGGAAAACAAGGTTGAGGCAATGCTTTATCCCGCCATGCAAGCACGCATCGCCAAACAAACTCCATATTCTTGAAAAAACCATTAAACACGAAGACCTCGCCAATATTCCTGTATTGATTGAACGATCGATATACCAGATCTATTGTAATGCTTGCGATCACCATTTTTTTTTGATCTTGGAGCGCCAGTTCGACAAAGAAATGCTTGCGGAACGCAATAATAGCACGGAATATCTGAGAGGAATGAATCCAGTACGTGTGTATGCAGCTGATGAGAAAAATAACATTCTCGAGGAAATCGGGTGGTTTCGCGATTTCGATTAGGAGTTTGGATGATGATATGTTCGGGGAAAACTCGTTATCATAATTCTTGATACCAGGTGGTAAGACGAGGCGCACCGTACAGATTACATCGACGACGATTGAATTCGAAATTCAACGTCGATTTATTGGCGTTCCCAGCACACGAAAACGTTGTCATCCGTGCTTTGCATTGCCTTTATGACTTCCTCGTTCTTGAATTCGTGGAGATGTTGCACTTGGGACAGGAAATTCTCGTCCGGTCCCTCCGAGGGAACGATCACGATGTCGGAAGTGCTTTCAAGCAACCAGAAGATGTCGGGGTGCATTGGTCCCTGAGACGTCGAAATGACCGAGATTTTCTTTACATCTCTTAAGAAATCGCCGGGCTTTACAAAATAGTCCATAAATGCTTTATGATCTTTAAATTGGGTATATATAAATCCGATTGCATGCCAAGCTTCGAAATTCAGCGGATCTAACTTGATAACAGCTTTGAGGCACGCGATAGCTTTTTGAAGCTGACCCAGCTTGAGGAAAGCCTTCCCCGCTCGCACCCACGCTCCTTTATTTTGCGTAGTCAGTGCAACTTTTTTGATATATGTCTCTAGCGACGCTCGTAAGACTATCCATGCCTGGTTATTCTGAGGGTATTTATCGACTGCTTTCTCGAAAATCTCAACGGATTTCGTGTAGTCATCCAATTCATAATAAGCACACCCCAGGTTGACCAAAGCGCTCTCATTTTCAGGGTCCAAGTCCACCGCCTTTTGATGGCATTCGATCGCCTTCTGATAATGCCCGAGCTTGGAGTGGGCGAACCCCAAATTATTCCAGGCATAGCTGAAATCCGGCTTGATTGCCACGGCTTTCTCGAAACACTTTATCGATTCCTCGAGGTCCCCATCATCATAAAAATCGTCGTCGTCAAAGAGCGGGTTGTCACGATTCAGGTATTGGTTTCCCAGGTTATACCATGCTTCCTCGTCGTTTGGGTCGCGCTCGATTGCGTTTCGATAACTCTCTATCGCGTCTTGGTTCATGCCAAGCTCGCTTAAACAGAATCCTATTTGGAACCATACTTTCGCGTAATTTGGGTCCATCGCTATTGCTTTTTGGAAGCAATCTAACGCATTGGCGTACTTTTTTGATTTGAGGAATTCGATGCCATCGTCAAACCACATCGTGGCAGTGCGTGGGGGATCAGAACTATTTTTCTCGTCACCTCTTGGAATTTCGTTCATAAGCATCAAAAGACCGGATTGGTGAACTCAATTTAATTCGAGCTTGGATCACGGGTATTCAACCTTAGCACGATAAATCAAACGCGGTCTTTGCTCTCGCCGGCAAACGAGTGTGACACGATGGCCAATATGCCCGCTGCGAGGCGCAGGATGGACGTGATGAGTAGGCCCTCCCCAATAATAACTTCTGGGATTGTCCTCAGCGCGTAAAGGATTGCATACACGACTTGAAACAGCCCGGAAAACAACCAGAGAACGGGAATCGATTCAGAATCGGGTATAAGACCCCGTAAAATGGCGAATATTGCGAATACAGCAATTAAAATAACTTGTACAACGTCAAATTGGATTGCAACCGAAATGGCCTCCGCGGCGATCGTGGTAATGGCAAGCCATTGCCACGCGGGCATCTTCATGTTCATGATAGCGTGCACTCGTGTTTCGATATTCGTGATCACCAGAGGGATTCGTACAAGAATATTTAACCTTGCTGAACGCCGGGATGCTCGATGATCCTCGCGTGGACAGTGACCAAAAAAATAAAAAGATTCGCCATATTCATGAAGGTGTTCACGTGGTTGGAAATACTTGCATTGCCGGTGTAATTGCACGCTGGGTACTGGATTGCTTTTGCAGCAAAAGTTCGACGAGTCGATCGAATGCTTCCGAGACATTCACGTCTGTTTTCGATGAAGTTTTAATGAAGAATGACAAGCCGAGTAGATCTGCCATGGATTCCCCAGCCTTGATTGTGGCTGCTTCTTGTTCTGGTGCCACAAGATCCAGCTTTGTCCCGATCAAGATAATGGGCATCGATGGCGAGCCTTTCGTCCTTAATAGATTTACCCATTCATGCACCTCGCTGATGGATTCTGGTCGAGACAAGTCGAAGAAGAGCATCCCAGCGACTGCTCCTAGGAGGTAAGTATCTTGCATGCACCGGAAACGTGGCTGCCCTGAAAGATCCCAAGCGAAAATCTTGATCTTCGCTTGATCCTTTATTATATCCCGGGTGTGAAAGGCCACTCCCACGGTCATACTCGTGTTTGAAAGGAACAGACCATTGGTATAGCGAAGAAAAAATGTTGTTTTTCCAACTCCACCAGCACCACCTGCAACTATTTTGAAAATATGGCTGCTTCGATTTGAATTGTCCATGCCGTGAACATCTCGAAACATATTTGGTTATTCGAATATGCAGATATGTCAATATATAATAATTCTGATAGCAAAACAAAATAGACTCAGCTTAGTCAGAAAGGTTTGGGCAACCCTTTATATTCGTTCGCCATCACTCGAACTGGACGAAAAAGCCCCGGGATCCTGCATTTTCGGGGTTGGAAAAATTGCTTTATGCAATTGCTCATCCGCAATGATCCAATCGATGGTGTCATCCGGACCTGCAAAAAAGCCATCGAGTGATATTCTGTGCACCCAGAGTAATACTGGTGAATTAAACACTTCAATGAATTTATTTATCGTTCAATCGAAGGTAAAATATGGGTAAAGAGACACGAATGAAGATATAAAGAAAAGTGAGGATGAGTTCGTTAAAATGGATCATGAGGGACTTTTGGCGTTCGGTCATCTACCTTGTATTGGCGGGGTTTTTTTGGGCCTTCCCGCCAGCCTTGGGCAAGATTGCGGTTGCCGAAGTATCACCACCATTCATCACGACGTTCCGCTTGCTCGTCGCGACGTTGATTTTCCTGCCATTCCTTTTTAAAAAGGGGAACGTGGAACGCTTGAAAAAATTGGACAAGAAAACTGTCGCGTGGCTCGTCCTTTCCGGCGGCGTGTTTTTCGGGCCACATTACGTGTTCTATTTTTTCTCGCTGCAGACCACGCCTGCCGTGCACGTGTCAATCTTGCTCCAGACAGGTTATGTCTTTTCCGCGATCTTGTGCATCAAGTTCTTGAAGGAGGCGTGGGACCGGTACACGATACTCGGTTTCGCGCTGTCGATCGCTGGTGTCGTCACCATCATGCTCGCGTACCCGGAGCAGGGAGGCACGACCACGTACACGGTCGAAGGGATCTTGCTCGGCGACGTGCTGATCCTCGTTTCAATGCTCCTCTGGGCTATGTATAGCGTGATCAACAAGAAAAATCTCGAAAAGGTGGGCGAGGTGCCGTCCATCGTGTTCAACTTCTTGTTTGGTGCGCTCACGGTCTTGCCACTCGGGTTGGACGGCTTCGCGAAGCTGCCGACGCTCGACCCCGTCGTCATCCTGGTGCTTTGCTTGATCGCCTTGTTTGGATCCGCCCTCGGTTACTTGTTCTACAACCTAGGCCTGAAGAAAGTGGATGGAGCAAGAGCAAACCTCATCTTGCTCACGAATCCCGTGTTTAGCGTGGTCATTTCCGTCGTCCTGGTCGCGGGTGAACCGATCACGCTGCTCTTCATCGTGGGGTCGATCCTCGTCATATCCAGTTTGTATTTCGTTAATAAGGAAAAGAAAAAGGAACCCGCAAAGAGTATCCAAGACGAAGCACTCAACGCCCCATCTGCAAAGCCTGAAAATACCGCTTAATTTCGCTTATGCAAAAATGTGCATTCGTGAATCCTTGTGTAGCGGCATAAGACACGACATGGGCAAGAACTTCCTTTTTTGCGTAAGTATCCGGGATCGGCGTGTTGAGTTCCCTAACATTGAACAGGGTTCGCCACGTCTCTATCGCCCATTCCACGATCGGGATGAATTGCGCTTGGATCGCGCGGTCTTGTTCAGCGGGCAATTCGAGCTTCTTCGCGTGCTTGTACAAGGACGGGTCGTTCGGATCGATATCCACGAGGCCAAGCTCCTTAAATCGCTGCATGACCCCGTGGATGACATAGGGCGTGAGTTCAACGCCATCCTTCGTGATCATAGCTGCGATTTCATCCAATCGCATTGCTTTCTTCACACGGATCGTCGTGCTGATCTTCCCATAGATGAATAAATCCGGAGTCAAGATTTCCTTCTCGATAGCAAAGAAAGCCATGAGCGAGTTGACGAACTTTTCGGATAACTTGAGCTTGAACTTCTCTATGTCAACATCAGCACTAAAGAGTGGAATCTGGCTCGGCAACTGCAGCGGGACGGATTGGAACAACGCGATGGCAACTGTTTTGATGGCCCAATACGTGTCGACCATGATGTTCTCGCAATTATCCAGCACGTAAATCCGTATCGGAATGGAATCGATGAACTCGTTCTTGTTGAATGTGTATTGCCGTATCTGGTGAAAATCGACATTGAATGGCTGCATGTGCCTTTTCCAGAGGTCGTTGATCCGGCCATTCTGGATCATTGCATTGGTTACAGTTTTCTGGCATACTTCCAGCAAGATCCGCAAGAAATTATCGCTAGCGAGCTCCGTCATTCAATTCAACCGTGGATAAGCCTTTCTCTTTCATGATTTAACAAGATTTGAAACGATTCTTGGATTCCATTTGTGCCAGTTTTTAACTTGCTTAATTGTGATGAAAGAGAATCGAACAAGAGTTCTGATCGTGGATTTGATCTTTTTTCTTCGTTAATGTTGGGTTATGCCAATGATCTTGAAATATTTGATCAGACCGCCGTTTTGTTTCGATCGCAACGCGACACCTTTTTAAGGGCCGAATGTGCAAAATTCAACGATTCAGTCATAGATTGGAAATATCTAAGAGCAAATCAATACATATTAAGGAAATGATGTCCCTTGGCTTCCAGCGAATCTCGACATAAGGCCACACTCAATGTGACCGCTAAAGCACATTCAAATAGGAAGGTGCTCGTCGTCGATGATGAACAGGATATCCGGCTCATCCTCCGGATGGTTCTTGAAAAATATAACTATCAAGTGCTGGAAGCGGGGAACGGCAAAATGGCGTTGGAATTACTTGAAAGAGATATTGGCAAGGAAATCTTTTGCGTCATCACGGATTATTTGATGCCACAGATGAATGGGCTCCAGTTGTGCAAGCAGCTCCGGGAGAAGATAAAGTATTCTGGCGGGATCTTCTTGATCACGGCCTACCTGGACAAGGAACAGTTTGACAAGGCTTCTTGCTTCGATGAAAAATTCATGAAACCACTCGATTTTGAAGACCTCGTGAAAAAATTAAAGGCACGAACGTAAATCTAATCTAGGAAGTATAAATAAACGTTCTTGCTTTTTTTAAGCGATATTTTATTGCAACGCACGTCGCCGAGTAGATCTCCCTTCGTTCTCTTGCATCCAGGTCTAACACGTCGAATACAACGTTGTCGAGGTCCTTTCTATCTTGAACGGGGTTCGGTTCTTGGATATATCCCGGTCGCTCTTGCGAATAACCACATTCGAAGAGCAAGGAGTTTGGTTGCCGCTTGCCAAGCGGGATACTTTTTTCCTTCAGCTCTTGCAAAATGGAAGGTGAAAGTTTCCGAACATCCACGGTAAGCATCTTTCTTGCATCGGATGTTTCGTGTTTCAACGCGCCCCCTCCCAAGCCAGAACGCCCCAGCACCATGACGAAAAAGGCTTGTAAAGTCGAGTTTAATGTAGCAAACAAGGCCCGGGGATCCACGCCTTCAAGAGGAAACAGTCGATGGAAGCAGCGATCGGATAAGACAGGAAATTCTGACCATGGACAATAAAATCGATCGTGGGCGATGTATTGCATGAAAAGATTTGCCCCGACCAGGCTTTTTTCTGGTATGGAATACCAGTACGCCCGTGGCTTCACGGATTCAACCAAGGGCCATGGAACTCCCGCGGATCTTTTTTGTCCACGTTTCGTTCTCTGTGTTTCTCCCCACTCGATGTAGGAAAGCAAACCACGAGAACCTTGCCTTTTTAGTTCGTCCTTAGAAAGAGGAGGGATTGCTAAAACGTAATTGTCCTTCAACTCCTTCAAATCTTTCATGTGGAGCCGTGGAATATCATCCGACCGCCGGATGATGGGCTTGCAGAAATCAGCTTCGATGCCGAACTCTCGAATCCGCTCGCTTGTCAAGTAAAAGAATTCGTTTATCCCCGAATAGCAGCCGGCTTTCACGATTGCTAGCGAGCCAAGCTCGACCAGGGCTCCCGTGCCTTTCTTTAACGTCGTGTACAAGATTTCGTTGGCATTCAAGAACTTTCCACGCCATTTATTTCCCGAATATGCACCGCTCATTGCCGGCGTACTTATTTCCTCACCAAATTCTCTTTCATTGACCAATCCATCGCTGAACAAATCTGCCTGGGCGATGGAAAATGCTTGAAAGGATGGCGTTATCTCGATATTCTTGGCGAGCGATTCAAATCGCGAACCACGAGCCTGCGCATGTAGCCCATCGATTTGGGAAATGGTTAATGTGTTATCGATATGATTGACAGGCTGCTTGAAATGGATAAATTTGGTCTCGCGCATTTCATCGGGTTGATCCTTTCGCCCGCCTTCGAGATCATTTCTGGGTAATCGCCGGCAAACAGTGATGACCGTGTTTATTTCTGC
Organism: Candidatus Sigynarchaeota archaeon; assembly: GCA_030587525.1. Taxonomy (GTDB): domain Archaea; phylum Asgardarchaeota; class Lokiarchaeia; order Sigyniarchaeales; family Sigyniarchaeaceae; genus Sigyniarchaeum; species Sigyniarchaeum tengchongense. Next base: position 14,690 of record JAUQYW010000591.1, read on the forward strand.
CTTTTCAAAGCTTCGGGTTTCGAAATCGTGTATCGCGATTAAATGTGAATGTTTTAGCAGGAATTCTTGCAAATCCTTTCCAAATCCGGCATCAAGCCACGAATTTGAAGTGATGAAGCAGAGTATTCCATTATCTTGCAACGATTGCAGT
>JAUQYW010000598.1 GCA_030587525.1 Candidatus Sigynarchaeota archaeon
CGCCCCGTCCATGTGGAGAACAACGACAAGAGATTATATAAACCACGAAGCACCACGGAATTTCTGAACGAGAGGTTCATCCCCCAACACCAACGCCGGGATCGACGATAAGGCTTGCGAATGATGTCCAAGATTGTCCAAATTTTTGCGAACTGTTAATTAACCCCACGAGCCCGTGTCGCGGGTTCGATTCGATCTCAAATTTCCCATGCTCATGAACTTCTCGAAGTCTCAAGAGAGAATTCGCCCAATAAGAGAGGTTGCAGGAGCGAAAACTTCGCTATCTCCATTCCAATCCGGTAACACGCTCGCAAATGCGCGCTCGAATTCCTGGCAGATCTTTCTCATCAAGAAATTTAACGTGTCGAGTTGCACGTTCGTGACCATAATAACCGTGATGTATTCACCAGATTCGAAATATATTTTCTTATTCTTGAAATCGATGATCTTGAGCTCACCAGTTTTCATTGCTTCATCCAACAAGAAGCGCGATGCTTCCAACATGCTCACCGTGACCGATCTACTCCCGAGATTTGCTTCAGTAGCCCCCTTGCCGAAATCGTATTCGTAGGCGAATACACCACCGTGATATATCACGTAGAGCGAGTCAATCGAGTTTTTCCATTCCAGCTCCTTCCATGAAGGAAGTTTAAAAGAATACCAAGCGGTCAGAACAACCCCGCCGATTTGAAGGAGGAGTGATGCCGTTCCCGCACCTAACCCAAGAGTGACGAGGATAGCATCAGTTGAACCGAGATACCCAAATATGATCACCGCGAAGCCCAGGATGACGAATACCGACCATGATCGATACTTTCCAAAAGATAATCGGTTTATTTTATATAAATATTTAAAGCTTAAACCTGCAATTGGTATCCAGAAATATGTAGCGAAATTTTGGACAAACCGGCTGATTTCAATGAAGTAAGCTAGAGCAGTTATAACCAGAAACACCACGTATATTATCCCGAATAGAACCGTGAAAATCCGGTACCGCATGACATAAACGAGCTGCTCGATATAGTACATGAAAAAGAGGCAGCCCGTGGAACCTGCTACGTAACCAAGTTGGAAAAAGTGATATCGCACGGTAAAGGTGGTCGCGTAAAGATCAGCATATAAAAACCAGAAAACCATTCCCGCGACCCCAAGAAATAACCAGAACCATGCCGCATGCATCCGCGTTTCTTTCACGGAACCCTTGAGTGAAATGTATTTCTTTAAATATATCAATGCTACGTTGAGCGCGAGAATAAGAAGGATCAAACGAATGAACATCCAAGGATATCGGAAAGGTCCAGTTAAGGGGAGATCTTCGGGAAATGCCAAGTTCATCCAATTAATCCATACTTGTTTTCTATATAACTCTTGTCCCAACAACTATGACAAATAGGAGGTGCATCACAAAAGGATGAAATTCAAGACCTAATGCTGAATCATAGATAGGTTCATATATGCAAGCGGTGAAACTAGGGCGGGCCAATCTTCACATGTTCTGAAAAGATTAGCCTCAAGGTAGACCACAATAAATATCCAGATGCAAAGCTGCTGGAATAAACTCTATTAAAGGAGGGATAGATCCGTGCAAAAAATCACGCCGTGTTTATGGTTTGACAAGGAAGCTAAGGAGGCGGCCGAGTTCTATACATCTATCTTCAAGAATTCTAGGATTAAGAGCACGACAACGCTTCCAAATACCCCGTCGGGCAACACGGAAATTGTTACTTTTGAACTTTTCGGCCAGGAATTCACGCTTATGAGCGCGGGCCCGCTCTTCAAGTTCACCCCCGCTGTATCGTTTCTCGTTGCGCTGAGCACGAAGGAGGAAGTCAATGCACTGTGGGGGCAACTTTCGGTTGGAGGTTCGGTGCTCATGGAGCTTGGCACCTATCCGTTCAGCGATAGGTACGGGTGGGTACAGGACAAGTACGGCCTTTCATGGCAGCTTATGTTTGCAGATGACCGAAAAATAACACAAAAAATCACCCCGACATTGATGTTCGTCGGTAAACAGTGTGGGAACGCGGAAGAAGCGATAAAGTTTTACGCAACAGTTTTCCACAATGCAAAAGTTGGCAACATGCTCCACTATAGCAAAGGCGAAGAACCTGACAAGGAAGGGTCAATAAAGCACGCTGCCTTTATGCTCGAAGGTCAGGAGTTTGCTGCCATGGACAGTGCACGCGACCACCATTTCACGTTCACCGAAGCCATTTCATTCGAGGTGCGCTGCAAGACGCAAAAAGAAATTGACTATTACTGGGGAAAACTCTCCGCGGTTCCGGAGGCAGAACAGTGCGGCTGGTTGAAGGACAAGTACGGTCTCTCTTGGCAAGTCGTCCCTATTGATATGGACAAGATGATGCAAGATAAGGACGCCCAGAAGCTGGAACGGGTGGTTAAAGCATTTCTGCCGATGAAGAAATTCGACCTTAAAGTCCTCAAGCGCGCCTACGAGGGAAATTAGCATGAGAAAAATTGTTTTAAACACGTTCGTGACACTTGATGGTGTTATGCAAGCCCCCGGTGGACCTGAAGAGGACTTAACAGGCGGGTTCACGCATGGTGGCTGGTCGGTCAATTACTGGGACGACATGATGGGCAAGGTGATGACAAGCGTGATGACTGAACCGTTCGACCTTTTGCTCGGCCGGAAGACCTACGAGATATTCGCGGCGTATTGGCCTTTCGTAAAAGATGGCCCTGATAAGAATGCCGCAGACAAGCTGAACAGCGCGAAGAAATACGTCGCTTCAAGGACACTCAAGAAAGTGAGCTGGGAAAATTCCACGATCATCTCGGGCGACGTCGTGAAAAAAATTGTCGCCTTGAAAAAGCAAGAAGGGCCTGAAATACAAGTCCACGGCAGCAGCAACCTGATCCAGACGCTCTTGAAGCACGATCTTGTCGATTTGTTCCACGTGTGGACATTCCCGCTAACGGTCGGTCCTGGGAAGCGTCTTTTCGGCGACGGCAGTATCCCTGCAGGATTAAAGCTAGTTGACTCCAAAACATCGACGACAGGGGTCATCATCGCCACTTATGAGAGGAGCGGGGTAATCAAGTCCGGTTCCTTTGCGCTTGATAAACCACCGGAGGCAGAACTCGCACGACGTAAACGACTTGAAGATGAGGACGAGTAAAATCTACCACATCAACGAGGACATCTTTTCTACAATCTTGCATCTCCCAGTCGCGGGATGAGCGTAATATGGAAGGTTTATTCCTTTTTTTTAATATTCTCGTATGGGGAAAAAGAATACTATACAAGGCTGATAAACTCTGATTGAGGACTCGTGAAAGCTCCAATGTCCATCAAGCTAGCACATTGTTAGGCATAAATACCCGGGTAGTCATATTATTTCCAGGGTAGTGGAATGACACAAAATAAACATGACGTTGTATGGACGATCAAGGTCGACGCGGCGTTCGATAAGGCAGCACAGCGGATCCTGGAGCTGTACGGGTACAAGAGCAAGGCTGAAATCGTCCGTGAAGCCGTCCGGGAGTTCTTAATACGCCGCGGGCTCGCAAACTTGCTCGGGGGGGAAGTTATCGTTCCAGGAACATCCCCGATGTCGCCGATAGAAGCACTTGGCCAGATCAAGGCGGCTTTAACGAAGGTTCCCAAGGGTGAACTCGCGGTGCTGGCAAACAAGGCACGCGACGACGTGGCCAAGGAGTTCTTGGGGGAACAAGAGTGATGCAAGAAACGAAGCGAGAAAGGACACCAGCGATTATCGACTGCAACGTTTGGATCGATTTGCTTTCCGGGAATGATGCTTTGGAGAAAAAAATTGTCGAGGAAGGGTATCCAATCATCATCACGAGTTATGGCGTCGTCGAGGTGCTCCGGGCCCTTGGCCATATTGCTCGGAAGCTAAAAATTCCCCCTGGTAACCTGGAATCGAAATTTTGGTCTTTTTGTATTCTACCCTCCATTGATAAGCAGTTCAAGGTGCCATTCACGACAAGCTTGATCGATGAGGTGAAAAACACGCCGGAATTTCGCGTGATCGCCAAGTTGCTCGATATGGAAGTCAAGGACACGCCGTACATCGTTGCAGCGTTCCAGCATGGTGCCTGCTTGGTCACGCAAGACAAGCGATCCATTCTCGTAAAAAAAGAGGAGATCAAGCAAAAACTCGGGGTTCGTGCCTTGACCGATGTAGAATTCTTGTCAGAAAAGTAGTTTCTTCATAGTACGAGAACTTGCATCAAAGCAGAGAGAATTCAAGGCTTTTTTTGGACCACGATGGTTTCGATTATTGTTTCTTGAGGACCGCCTTGGTGATGCACATGAAGGCCTCGGTCACGTTGTCGCTATTCTTGGCACTAATTTCGATGGCATTGATGATACTGATTCCCTCGGCTCAATTACCGACTTGTATGTCCTAACATATCCGTACCAAGATTTTCAATAAAATACACGTGTGGAATGCATCCCGTAGGTAAACATTACATCCCAGAGGTTAAAACTTCAACCCGTACACCAAGGTTGCATCCCGTAGGTAAAGATTGCATCCCGTACATTAAGATTTAACCTCATACACTTAAATTGCATCCCGTAGGTGAACATTACATCCCGTAGGTTAAAACTTCAACCCGTACACCAAGATTGCATCCCGTATATTTATAAAAGACCATATCTGTTCCTTTCAAATAGTGTATTCTTTCATTAAGGACAGATAAATGATTTTGTCGCTTGTTTAAGTTGAATTCGTAAATTCGGCAATACAAAAAGTCTTTTAAAAAAGTAAAACCCGTTAAGGTACTCCACAATGCATTTAAAAGTGTCGAGATAAATATAAAAATAATGGAGGGAAGCTTACCATAGCTATAAAATATATAGATCTAGATGTTATTCGGTTTAGAATTTAGAATATCTTCAATATAGTTGTTGAAATACTTCCATACAACTCAAATATATTAATCGGTATGATTCAAACAAATGCTCTTAGAACGATGATGCTATGAGCATATTAATAAATGGAGATTTAAAGCGACTCTTAACGAAGGAGCCTCCGTTATTTAAAAGTTCAGAAAATAAATATCCAGTTGATTTTGAGACTCAGATTCAACCAGCTTCATTTGATTTACGTTTATCACGGACATTTTGGAGATTAAAACTAAATGAACAATATCAAGATGGCTTATTTAGTGGGTTAGAAAATTGGGAGAAATTTGTAATAGAAGAAACCTGTCCAATTATTCTCAATCCTGGAGATTTTCTTCTAGGGCAAGCCTTAGAGGAAATCCACCTCCCTGCGAATATGCTAGCAAGAATAGAATCTAGGCAAAGTATCGCACGGCTTGGACTTTTGGTGTGCAATGCAAATCTCATGAATCCCGGATATAGTGGTATAGTTCCACTGCAATTAAAAAACATTTCAGATAATCCAGTTGTTCTTCGGCCATTTTTTAGAATATGCACAGTAGTTATTTTTAAGTTAGAAAAGGATTCGGAAGTTCCATATAATAAACGAAAAGATGCGAAATACGCGGGACAAAAAGAGATAACACCATCATTCCTCCCTCGGGATATTGATCTTATAGATAAAATTGTTACTAAGGAATATCTTGATGAAATTTTAAAAGAAAATGCTCTTATTGTTCCCAAAGAGGATTTGGATTTTTTCAATCAGTTTTTTGAGGACACTACAAGAAAAATCTTGTCGGAAGCGTATTATATTTGTAGATTTTATGGAAGGGATAAAATTACTCAGGAGGATATTAAAAAAGGTGCCAATAATATCAAAACGATATTAAAAGCAATTCAGAGATGAAACAAATGCAAATGGACATCCTTGGAAAGAAGGAAACTAAAAAGTTGGGGGAATTATCCCTAAAAATCAGCCAAGAGTTTTATCCCATCTTCCTAAAGAAGAATTGTGATGCTTCTTCGAGAAATAATTCTAATTTTCAGGCCATCGAAAGGAGATTAATTGAATTAAAAAAGGAATATCCAGGAGAGCTTATTGCTTTTATTAAAGAGGAGGAAAAATTAGTAGTAATCGCTCATGCAACTGAAGAAAATGCATTATTTCAACAATTGGATGAATTAAACGCAAAGGGTTCGTATCCTAAGGAAAAAAGACTTTTTTTCAGAAAAATTGAGTAGAAAGGAAGGGATATATGGAAAAATTCTTGCCTTCTCTTGTAGACGTGTCAGAAATATTTCAAGAAAAGCTTCGCTTTCCTATTGATAAGCTGTTTGTCAATATTAATGATATCTGGAAACCTGTTCATCTCGAAGGAAATCTTCCACCACCAAAAGACTATGTAAAATTAGAAATAGGAGATATTTTATTGGATACTGGAAATGAAGTAGGTTGCTGCGTTTTATCTATTGCATATCTCGATTATTTTAAACAAAATTATGCTGATCTTAAATTTGAATCGAAGGTGGGTGGTTCGAGGAGTAATACTGCACCTGGATTAGTTTCCATAGAGGAATTATCGTTCAAGTTTCTAAACGTAACATTTCACTCCAGAATTGGTTTTTTTAACAACATATCATCAAGTTGGCTAAATACTCTCATTATTGGCATTGATTCTTTGCGCCAATATTGTAATATCTTTTTTCGAATTGGAACAACTTATTATTACTATAATGAAAGATGCTGAAGTAAAATCTAATTGACGGGATGTCACCGGCGTTTTTTCAATTCCTGCGGGCCTAGGAATTAGGTATATCTTACCTGGTAATGCAAAATGGCTTCAAGATCTCCGCATGAATCCCGCTAAGTGAGCCTCCATACCTTTGAGCAAGCATTTAAGTCACGTGCGTGAATGCGAATATCAAGATTCCCGGGATTAGCAACAAGACAAAAAGGATGATGAATAGGGCAGCGTAATTCTGTATGTTTCCAATGTCTGAATCGCGAGTCTGCGCGTGAGCGTTTCGCTTGTGAAGGTTACTCGCTTGCGCATCACTCTGGAAATGCCTATAGCGTTGATCATGGTGCCGAATCCTGATGCTAACACGATCCAACCAAATATGGACGAGAAAATCGAGGATCCGAGATTTTTTAAGAGCCAAATCAAAAAGATCCCGCAAAATTATAGTGATTGGGCCTAAAATTAAACATATAGTTACAAAAAATGGCAATCTAAGGCTAAGGGCCTCTGTAAATAGACCTAAGCATATCATTGTCACCCTCTTCCTCATTATTTTTTAATTCTATCTCAAGCTTCATCCATCGCTCAAAATCAAACCATGGTTCATCTGGTTCTCGTTCTTCAATAAAGAAAACCTCTATGTATCTTGCGATACAGGCCAAGGTATACTTATCCGCAATTCCGAAGAGGTTTATGATCTTTCTGGAATCAAGCGATTTATATCCCCAATCGAAGAGAAAATGCAGGGTATTCCAAATAGCATTCACGAGGACTCGCATAAGTCTTTTTTTAGTCACTTTCCTGATATTACCATGATATGGAAACAATTCCGTTTTTCTTTTGAACGAGATCTCGACTTCAATGCCTTTGGCATCGTCCGAGAAAGCCAAATATTCGGGATTGTCATCGCTCGTCAGATTATTTTGCGGGATATCATACTTAATCTTGATTGGTTCGACTGGATCCAGCTCTGGTATGAGAATCTCAATTTCTGAGACTATTTTGGCCTTGAAATTTGATGGTTCCTTGAGATAATTAATTATTTTCTTGAGTGTCAAGAAATCAAGCTCACCGAATATGGATTCGAAGAGATAGGCCTTTTTAAACATTTCACGGGTGATAAGCATATCGCCGGCCTCGATGAGCAGCATATAGCCGAAGCCGTTCCATAAGATCCTTGCAAAATGTTCCCGGTTCAAGCCACGACGACATAAAGTCCTGATGTTGGCCTTATAGTCGATTTGCTGGCCCTTGTATGACACGGTAACGAAAAAAAATGGATACTCTTTATCCTCAGGGTTATCTTTGGAACCCTTGTAGACCAGATGGATTGGATCTGGGCCAAGCGCAGGAATGATGATATCGGCCGAGTCTAGCACTTCTGTCATGGCAAATCAAGGATAAACATAGGCCATAAGATTAATAAGGCTTGTGGGTCGCCCCGAGCAACCGATGGGGGAAATAAGGACAGAACGGTTACTGCTTCTTGAGGACCGCCTTCGTGATGCGCATGAAGGCCTCGGTCACGTTGTCGCCATTTTTTGCACTGGTCTCGATGGCGGCGATGGCACCGATGGACTTGGCACAATCATCGATATCCTCCTTTGTCGCCTCGTGCTGCAGATCACATTTATTAGCGAGGACGATGATCGGGAGGTCGCCAGCGTATTTTTTCAAGTCTGGAGCCCAGAATTTCGTGATGGCCTCGAAACTGCTCCGCCTCGTGAGGTCGCCGACAATGAACGCACCCGAGCTGCCTTTGTAATACAAGGGGCGCATTGAGGTCCAGCGTTCCTGGCCTGCGATGTCCCATACCGTGAGCGTCACTTCGTCACCGGCGAGATCCAATCGCCGGATAAATATGTTAGTCCCAATCGTGGGCCTGTAGTCTGAGCTAAACTTGTTTTCGACGAAGGTTTTGATGAGACTTGTCTTTCCAGCAGCGTGCTCCCCGATGATGACGAGCTTCAGCTTGTATTTCTGCGGCATATCCTCACCACGACATGGAAAGATATGACATAGACGCCATAATAACTTTCCATCAATGTCGATACCTTCGCCGATAAATGACGATCTCCCGATGCTTTTCTACGAACTACGAATTACTTGTATTTCTGCGGCATATCCTCACTACGACATGGAAAGATATGACATGGACGCCATAATAACTTTCCATCGATGTCGATACCTTGGCATTACAAAAGCAATTAGCAATTATAAGAAAGAAAAATAAATTTATTCCTTGCTTACATCAATAGTGCAATATTTTTTTCGGATTGGAACTAGTTACTATTACTATAATGATAGATGCTTATATGATGATATCATGAGTGACAACATTCATTTGGATTGGCATGCGCAAGATCTCGGATAACCTTTGCTTTAATTTGTCCAGGATAGGATCTTTATACATCGCCATGAATTCTGTGCCATTGGGCTCCGTGGAATTCGGGTAACCACCAAACTCGACACTCGCGATGATACACCTGGTCAATCCGTGAGATGAATAAAACGTGATGGGTCTGCGTGAAATCGACAAGACCACGGATCGATCTTGATGAACATCCTCTTCAAAATAGGGGAATACCCCGCTTCCTTCATTAATGTGATACCGGATATCAACAGAATAATCACTAGGCTGGTTCCGAGAATTGACCTTCAGCTTGTCAATTTCTCCCAGCATCCTATCGTGTTCAGCATCGCTGATAATGTTAAACTCCTTGAATGCTGCAAATACCCGCCTCAATCGATGCTTGGTCGGAACGAACCACCTATCTTGGACATAGATCGCTCGTATATAAAACAGGGTCATATGGTTCGATCCTCACTACTATTTTAATAAAAAAAGAAAAAACGAACATATATAGTTATCCCGGTACCAGAATCGCAAAGTCGTCTGGATTCGGATTCGGTGGGTTCGTCGGTTTCCCGAACCAAGTCGTCGTGGGAGCAGTGGGAGGAACCCCGCTGAGCACTTGCGCCCAGATCACTGCAACGGTCAATCCTCCACTTGTGATGTATCGTTTTTGCGTAGCATCCCACGTCACGTATATCTCGGCTCCACTCGCAAAGATTCCCCTGTCATCGTGCACGGTCGTCAAGAAGCGCCCAACAAATTCGTACCTCGCTCCGCGGAGGTCGGTGAACGAGAATTTCACGTACGTTTTGTCTTTGATGGGCTTGGTTTCCTCGATCTTCATGGCCGTGATGCGGCACAGCTCGCGGAATTGGAGGCTTGGAACGCTGGAAGTCCCATGGGCAAGATGAATGATGATTTCGTTCGCTGCCGCCCTTCCTTGCCCCCTAACCCAGTTGTCCAACTTCGCACGCGCAAGAAGATTAATTACGCGGTTAACATCTATTTGGTCAATCTTCCGAACTGTATCCATGTCCAAAGGCAGGATGATGTTCCATATCGTCTTCCATTGCACAAAAATATCCCTGCCCGCATTCTCCACATCCGAGGTCGGTTTTTGATCCCAAACCAATTGCCCTAAAGTACCAAGATTGGCGAAATACACTGCGACCCCGCCCGCGTGAGCTATGCTCATGCGGGCTTGAGCCAAGGGGGTAATCGTTTTGTATATAGCGTCGAATAGATCTTGGGCGTAAGTCTGCATTCGCTGCCGAGCATCTGCGGTCCATACACCACGCGAAGGCGTCACTGCCTTAATTATCAAGTCTATCGCCCCTTGACCTGCTAAAGCATCCCCAAACGGTTTACACGTTCCGGCTGCTGTGGAATATTCGGATTTGACATAAGCATCGAACCGCTGCATCTCCGCATTGTCTCGAAATACCATCGAGACCGAGGCTTCCCCCCTAACTATGCCTGGGCATGTGATTGCTTGCAAGATGAAGCCCGCCGATCTAGCTTGCCTGATCAACAATTTCTTGGCCGAGAGTTCCGTCTTCTTCCAGAATTTGCCGAATATTTGCTCGAACGATTCCTCACTTGCTGTTATAAATTCGCTAGGCCTTGCATTCCTCTCTGCCAATATCGAATCGAAGAGGGACTCAACATAGAAAGAATAGGTGAAACTGTCCCCGTACGTAGCTTGGTTGCTGCTGACAAATGGTTGCTGCTGACAAATGCTGCAATCCTGCCCGGTTGTTCATTGCGCATCTAAAATGGAGAAATTCAAAGAGAATAAGAAGATTTAATAAATCTTGTCAAAACCTCAGGTAAACGAGTAAAAAAAATAGAAGAAAATTACGAATCCTTTTACTAAATTGGACATGTTTTTAACGCTAATGACGTGATCGCTATCAGGATTGCAATCCAAATTATTAGAATTATGATAATTGCTGCTATCTTGCTTCCTATATTTTTGGTCATTCCATTAATCAAATACGTTAACCAAATAAACAAGACTGGAAGAAAAATAGCACTACCTAACCATATCAAGTTACAAATAATGAAAGTGAAACCGCTTATCAATAACAAAAAACTAGCGACAAGAACGAAACCGAGAATGCTTTTTGGCTTGTACAAAATCGAATATTTTGGCATTTTTATCATCTCCTAACAATTTTTAGTTATTGAAGTGTCATTTTATCAGAATTATTTAAGCAAAAATACTATACAAAATTTCTAAAGATTAGACAAAAATATGATAAAAGTATCATATTCGTATTACAAGCATATATTCTGCTTTATATAAGAAATAACGTATGTACTAAGTCATTGGATCCAAGACTTTAACTAGGTACGTGCTATTTAAAGGCCCCATCTTGTTTTCTTCAATATGCCCGGACGCGAGACGAGATGACAAGGAATCGGTGGTTTCGAGAGAGGAAAAAGAGACTAACTACTCGTGGATTATTAGGGTTATTATCGATATTACTTGTATTTGGTTATGTCATCTCAAATGAGGACCTTTTTTAAATTCCCTTGATTTCCGACATAATTGCTTATACACGATATGAAACCGCCACCCCGTGTAGTATTTTCTTGATCCCGAATTGCATCCCGTTTATCGCCTTTGACTGACATCTTGTGGGCACATCTAACTTTTCAAGGACATCCGCTACCACGTGAGGGCAATTCCAAATGACGATGCATGCCTTGAGCGAGTCACGCCACTGGTCAACGCTTCGACGCCCTCGGAAGTTCAGCAATTGCTTGATTGTCGAAAATAAGGATTCCATGATGTTGGTCGTGATGCACAACCCTGCAAACACGGGTATCAAGCTTTCAAGCCCCGCGTGACGTGGCTTTCCTTCCTCGAAAAAAGCTATGACGGTGCCGGCTTTCGCGTCGAAAAAGAACACGCGTGTCGTGCCATACCGATACTCCCTCGGGCGCTTGTCATTTGGATGCGCATCTGGTACTGGCATCTATTGCTTCTTTTTTCCACTGCCGTTTTTACTTCCCTTCGGCCGGCCGCGCTTTCCTTTGACGTTCGTTTCCACTCTGCTCGATTCTTGTGCCACGAAGGCGTTTGTCCCTTTCAAGATGTCGTCGCCTGTCGCCAATGTTGTCGTGAAGATCTTGTTTCCCTCGTGATGGATCTGGTCGATGATCACGCGCTTGTATGGTGGTTTGTGGATGCATTGCACGTGGACCAGGTCATGTCCTATTCGCTTCGCGACGTTCTTGTATGCCGGTAATCCATCCGTGATGAGAACCGTGAGCGGTGCGACGAGTCGTTTCATTGCCGCGATGAACAGGTCCAGCAAGATATGCGCGGTCCGGTGCTCCACGACGTCGATGTTCAGCACCTGGCCATCCGGGGCTCGGATCGCGACGATGTACCAGACCTTCTTGTTGATCGTGACGAAGGTTTCGTCGGCGAACAATGCGCGTGCGTCCACCGGTTGCGACCAGAAGGCCTTGGCGATTGGTGAGGCGTTGACGAGTGCCACGATGCGTTCTAACAAAGTGGAGATTGTGCTGTCGGACTTATGCAATGCGGCTTTCAATCGTTGATTGTTCAAATGCCCGCCTTCAATGCAATCCTTGATAACAGCTTTTAAATCTGGAATAAACTGCTTGGCGTGATAACTCGTATGGGGGTAGAAAGCCTTGCCGCAGTCCTTGCAGACAACGTTCTGGGGGTCGCCTTTCACGCGGGTGTCGTGGCCATTGCAAATCAAGTTCATGGAGCCACAGTTGGGGCATCTACAAGAAAGGATGATGGTGTCATGTTGCTCGTTTTTTCCGAGTGTACATTTTAATGTGATGGGATTCGTGCTCACGATGCTCAGCTTGGCGAATTATGCTTGATCGTGAGAATTCATGAAAAAACGATGATTTAAGGCTTTATTTTATAGGAAATAAGCGAAATCGTCGACTTTATATATTTTCGTCGAACCATGGTAATTAGAAAAAGGTCCAAATGAGAATTTAATAATTACCTTATGGGTGCTCATTGGTATAGTAATTATTTAGCTATATTTTCAAGATTGTTTTAGATTGTGGCAAATGCAATTCACGAGATAAAGTAAAGGATCAGTAAAAATGTTGATCATAAAAAAGGATCTTAATAAATTCTTTTTGTCAAAAATAAGATTTAATCGCATCAATGATGCTTAATAGATCATTAATTTTTTGGTATATCATATGGAAAGAATCTTGTAAATAGAAGATATGGCTTCTGACTAGAAAAGTTTTTAAGATAGATGAATATGATTTATAAATGAATTTTGTATATTTTTAGAATGCTAGATATTGTTATATGTAAATGTATTGAAGGAATAAAGAAGTTGAAAAATTAGAGTTTAGATAGGTATTTCTTCAAAATTGTGAGAGATGTCAGTGACGCACTTTAATATGCTTGAGGAGAAGTATAAAGATCTTTCATCTTATTCAAGTGAATTGGATAAAAGAGTATTTAATTATATTAAAACTCAAAAGGCAGCATATAAAAGAGAAATAGAATTGAATCTTGAGTTTGATTATCCACCTGTTGATGTGGGACAAGCAATTAAATGGTTTTACAAAGCAGCAAGATTTAAGCCGTTATCAATGGAGAAAAGAAAAGGAACTGAGACATATGACTTTTATTTCCCAAAATCAATTAAAAAACCTCTTTATCAGGAAGCAATTGAACGGAAATTTGGTTGCGCGGAAAATTTTGCTGTATATGCCTCGAATATTGGACAATGGGTTAGTGAAAAATTATATCCAGATATTTTTGAGAATTTAGGGTTTCAAGTAATAGACACTAAAACAAAAACATTTGCTCGTGCACAATTTGTAGGAGATATTGATATAATATTAGAAACTTTTGAACCATCTCATACCAAGATATTCGTGGATGTCAAGAATCGACTGCCTTTTTATGATCAAGGATTGCTATTACATTTCATTAATAATTTGAGATTAATTCGCACCCCGCATTTGAAAATAGTTCCGATTGTCATAGCTAGGCGAATATATGAAGAACCTTCTAAAGTGTTAGAATCCTTGAATGGCATCGGGATAGAAATGGAAAAAATATTAATTCCTCAAGCAAGCAAAGAAATTTCTTGTAGTTTCAACGAAAATATAGCGGATATATGTCGTGTCGTTCCGGAAAGATTAATTCAGCCTGATTTTAAGACAAAATTGCAAGTAATAAAGAGATATAATGAAGGATTTGATTTTTCTTCAACGTTAGTAGATGAAAAAATAAAACCGATTATAACAAAGAAAAAATTTCCTACATTAATTCATTCTGAAATAGATCTTGATGATATCTGAATCAGGATGTATTCTTTTTCTATTTAATATTATATACGTTTCAAGCCTTTAGCCGAGTTCAACATGGTTTATCATAGTACCATACGTACAAAACGTGAGCGACAGAGACTTGAAAACCGGAAAAAAAGAAATTGAAGACCTATTCCTTGCCGAGAATTGCCTTGGCCAGCATCATGAAGGCTTCATTCACGTTCTCGCCATTCTTGGCGCTGGTTTTAATTGCAGTGATGGCACCAATATCATTATAGCATTTTTCCACTTCCTCTTCAGTTACCTCGCGGGGAAGATCGCACTTGTTGGCAAGAACGATGATCGGGACGGTTTCACCCGCGTGCTTCTTCAAATCCGGTGCCCAGAACTTGACAATCTGTTCAAATGTCGATCTTCTTGTCAAATCGCCGACGATAAAAGCGCCAGAAGCCCCTTTGTAATACATGGGCCTCATGGATGTCCAGCGTTCCTGCCCGGCGATGTCCCACGCGGTAAACGTGATGGTGTCGCCTCCAATTTCAAGTGTTTTGATGAAAATATTTGTCCCAATCGTGGGACGGTAGTCCGCTGAGAACTTCTGTTCCACGAAAGCCTTGATGAGGCTCGTCTTTCCCGTGGCGTGCTCGCCGATGATGCAAACTTTCAGCTTGAATTTTTGAGACATGAGTTTCGTCACATCGCTCGTGGTTTTCATTCTAGCTCGTAGAACGGGCGGAAAAATCACGACAAAGCCCGCGTAAAACCCAATTGCTTGACTATAATCTTGTTCCTTTGCTTAAAATTTTTTTAGATAGGAAAAAAACCAGATAAGGTAAAAAAAAAGTAGCAGCACGCCCGATGTGCGCGGTCACTCGTTAAGAACGGGGAAATAGATGCACGACTTCCCCGGCCCCGTGATGATCGTGTTGTTCGCGACGAAGCCGAGGGTGAAGTGATCGGTCAAATCCCCGCCCGTGTTCGGGTTGATGGCGTACCGGTCGTAGTTGGAGCTGGTGATGACGATCCCGATGCGGTGCCCCTTGTTGAATTGGTATGCAGTGGCGAACAAGTCCACCGTGATGTTGTATTCCTGGCCGGGCGTGAGGAAGTGCTCGGTCATGAGGCTGTCGCGGAACCGGGTCGTGAGCGCTGAATCGATGACGAGCATCCGCCGGCCATCCGGATACACGTCGCAAAGCTTCACCACGAAGTCCGTGTCGGTGCAATTCGACGCGATGCAGAGCTTTGCTTTCATGTTGCCTTCGAAGGTGTATGGCGCATCCAGTATATCCGATTGGAATAGCAATACGTCATCCCGCAGCGTGCCGTTTGCCCGCTCCTCGGCGTCCCGCTGGTCTTGCGGCCCCGCCGTGTCGAAACCGGGCTGGTTGTTGCCGCCTCTCGTTGGCACGGGGTCCCGCGGGTCGTACAGGTAACTGATGGCGTGCGTTCCTTCGATGCCAGCCGTGCCGTTGACCAGTATCTTGCTCCCGTTGCCATCCAGGCCGAAGTACCACTCGTTCCACGTGTAATTGAGCGGCCAGTCCGCCGCGTATTTCCAGTAATTCGCATCGCAGTACGGGTCGTCCACGTCGCCCATCAAGTAATACGCCACTCGATTTCCCGACCAGTCCGCTGGGATGTCGCGCAGCGCCTCGTCAAAGATCTCGGTCTCCCATTTCAGGATCAAGCCAAGACCATCGGAATTTGCTGGGTAATACAGGTCCCCTTGGCGACCGCCATAGACGGCACCATGCGTCCAAGGGCCGAGGATCAGCTTCTGGTGGCCCAGTGCATTTGGCATGCCCCGGTCATCATAGCCCATGTATCCCCGTATCGTTCCATTGAGGAAATGGTCGTACCAGCCACCGACGTGCAGTGCCCGGACATTCACCTCCTCGAACGTGCCGGGCGGTTGATTCAGCGTCGTCGCGTTGTAGGGCAGCACGCTCCAGTTCATGTTCCGCATGTGATCAAAGATGTAATCGAGCTGAAACCGCCAGTTTTCCTGCGCGGTCTCGTAAAGCCATGTTTCCACTGAAGATTGGTGGTACGCGCCTTCCATGATCGCGTCGGCATACAGATCGGGGCAACCGAACCAGATCGACTGGGCTTTCAGGCCTGCCGGGTTCATGCCGGCGTACATGAATTGCGTGATGGCCAACGCCGAGATCCCGGCGGATCCTATCCTCCCGTTGCACCAGCTCTGGTTCATGATCCAGTTTATCGTCTCCACCCCGTCGATGTAATCGTTCGCGAAGAGCAAGAAATCGTGCCCTCCCTCGCTGTGGAAGCATCCACGGAAATCCTGGATCACGAGGTGATAGCCCTGGTTGTTATACAAGGTCGCGTAAGCTTCACCTTGCAAGAAATCCTTGTCGTATGGCGTGCGCACGAAAATAACTGGCGCCGGGTTCCTGCCGACGAGCGGTGAGAAATAAACGTCAGTCGCGAGGTGGATGCTATCCGGCATTTGTAGCATGATGTTTTTTTCCACGAGGGATGAGCTGAACACGGGTGGAAGCACAAAGATCATGGCGGGAGCGGCGATGGCGAACACGAGCCAGAAGAACTTGATGCCTCTCGGAATGTGCTTGCCAGTCCGGCGCGCGAAAGTTTCGAGCACTTGCGACGCATCAAGGCGACCGTATTTCTGCCCGCGGAGATAGAAATGCAGAAACGAGAGCCCGGCCGCGACGCTCAAGGGGATCGCGGATGCCGCGGGGTTATACAGCAACAAGGCAGCGACGAAGCTCGCGGGGATCGCTGCCAACGAGATCATCTGAAGAATTCGATAGCCGGTTGGACCGCCACGTTTTTTCAGGTTACCGAAATAGAGCGTGGCCATCAGGAAGGAATGGACGGCAAACAAGATTGCCAGGTACACGATGAGGGTTCCAAAAATGATCATTGCCACGGTCTCCGCAACCTTGAAAATTTCCTGCGATTTGGATATGGTCGGGCTCGATTGCCCGCTTGGCGGTACCGCCTTGTAGGACTTGTTGAATCCCGCTGTGTATAGCCACCGGGCGAGAACGACGACGGGAAGGTTGACCGCGAGCATCGGGGTGGTCTGGAACAAAATATAGCTCAATTCGAGCATACCTTGCACGGCGCCCGCGCCCGCGGCATAAAAAAACACGATGAAAAACGTCGGGAGGCCCAGTATGATGCCAATCGCAATATAATGCACCGGCACGGGTAAATGCAGCAGCCAACGCCAGCCATACTTCAAGAACGTGTCCCTCGTGGAGGCAGATGCGTATTTTTGGCCAATATACAAGAACACGATCATGCCTGCGATCACGGGGATGATCGTATACCCGCCTCCTGTCGCCAGCCCGACCACGAGGAGCACTGGTGGCGAGAACAAGAACATGATGATCCCGAGGACCTTGAAACCCGGTTTATCCGGATTTTTCGCGGCCACGTTCCGCAAGTATGCTGAGGTCACCAGCAGGAGGTACGTGGCAATAAACAGCGCGATATAGATTTGAAGTGTGCCGAGGATTCCTATGACGGCATTCCCGATGACGAGATACACCTTGTCATATTTCGATATTTCATATGCTTTTTTTTCGGGGTCTTCACGATTGTCATTGGCATGGTAGCGGACGTGATTCAAGTAAAACGCGATTAGATAGACGATCATCGTCGTCGCTATGACGGGTAAGTCCACGAACAATATGGTACTGCTGTCGGACACTATGCGGAACAAGAGCCCGAGCAAGCCGAAGAAACCAGGAAGCCAGCTGAACATGATAATCATCGTTTGTTGTCTAAATGGAAGGTTTGGAGCAAGCACCTTATTAATTTTCGACGAGCGCGATGCAGACGGGAAAAAATTAATTAGGAGAATGCTTGTTGCATCTTAATCAAATGAAAGGTGAACCGTTCATGCCAATCAAATATTATCGCGGTTATATCTTGTGCCGGCTCAGCAAGATCGGGAGCGAGTGGGAAATCGTCGACGCGCTGCAAAAGATCAACAAGGAGCTTGGCAAGGAACTTCGCATCACGTACGCATCGCCCATCTACGGCGCGTGGGACTTGATCATCGAGGTCAGTTTTGCAAAGCTGGAGGAGCTGGATAAGCTCGTGACGCTCATCCGCACGAACCCGAAGCTGCAGACCAGCATCGAGGAGACCACCACCTTCGTGAGCAGTCGCCCGGACTACCCGTGGGAATGAACCATGAAATGCTCCAAGGCCTACGTCCTGATCAAGACGAGGAACGGCGCGGAGCAGACATTCCTCGCGCGCTTGCAAGAACTCGGCTTGAAGTACCACGAGAGCTATACCATGTTCGGGTCAGGGTTCACGATCATCGTGGAGCTCTTGCACCAGGACTGGGAGGAGCTCGACGAGTTCATGTACAGCCTTCAGAGCGACAAGGTGCTCAAGCAGCTCATCCTTGACGAGATGCGGTTGATCTCGCACGACAAGGATTTTGAAAACCCGGCCAAGAAGTAATTAAGAAATAATGACTTGCGGACAAGAAAATGGACCCGTGGGTTAGCATGGATAGACCACCTGCCTCCTAAGCAGGTTATCGTGCGTTCGAATCGCACCGGGTCCGCTTATTTTTAAAACTCGTTTTCACGGGTTTTAACCGAACAAGGTTTTCATGATGGCCTTTTCTGCTTTCTGCACGTGGTTGATGACAGCAGACGGGCTGATCTGAAAGTGCTCCGCGATTTGCTGGGTCGATACCTGTTTTGGCACCTCGAAATACCCGTGTCTCGCTGCGAATGTCATGATCTCGCGTTGGCGATTCGTAAGCCGGGGCATCGCGTTCACTGCATTCCCTGCCATGTCATCTGGCTTGGAAATCGCGAGTAACTTGATGGACTTGAACATCTTGAGTTGGTTCAATATCGCGTTCAATTGTGCATCTTCCTTGGCGATGACCGAGAACACGACTGCATCGTGATCGATATTGATGGGGGCAATCAATGCCCATGACCCCGAAAGAAGCGCCGGCCAGAATCCCGTTGTTTTTCGTTGTTTCATGATGCAAAGAACCTCGTTTCCCTTGGTTTCAAGCACTTGAAACGATTGGGCGTGGAATAACACCCTGAGATGGCGGTCGAGGGCTTCTATAGTTCCGGGCTTAAACAAGATCTTGTGCAGCGAGAAGAAATTGTTGCGATCGTATTGATATATTTGAAGCACCTCGATAGAATCCACGACGTTAAAATAATTTGGAAGTCCGAGATCCAGGAGCGTTCTTGACGGGATCTTGATTTTTAAAACGCGCATGGCGTATCACGGGTTGTAATACTTATTGCTTTATTCGCGTAAATTCATTCAAGGAATATATAAAGAGCTTCGTGGATCAAGCGTAATTATAAAACCGTTCGATCACCTCCCTAAACCAGGTGTAAATTCATGAATATACCAATTCCCTGGTTTGTACAAGACGTCATCGTCGTCGCAATCACGCTGATCGTCGTCGTCTTCATCATCAAAAAGAGCAAGCACCCCGTGCAAGCATTGCTCGAGGGTTTTTGCTTCGTGTTCTTGTATGCTGGGATATTTGAAAACTTTGCGGTCATTATGGGCTGGTACGTTTACGGGCGATCATTACTAATGTTCATCGCAGTTCCGCTCTCCGTGCCCCTTATCGAGATGGACGTGTTTATTGTTGGATTGTGGATGCTTGAAAAAGTGCGTGTTCCCGACTGGTGCAAGCCCTTCATCATGGGCTTGCTTGGCATGCTCCAGGATTTTTCCCTAGACCCGCTTGCCACGCACCAGGTCTACACGGTCGATACGGTGACGTCAGGCAGATGGACGTGGATTCTCACGCCGGGTGCGGTGAACATATATGGCATCCCGGTCTATAACTTTCCGGGCTGGATGCTCATCATGCTGTACGCAACAATCTTCGTGATCCTGGGACGCCGTTGGTTCAAGCGTTCTGGATACAAGGCTTCGGTCGGCAACGGGTATCCGTTCGCTTCCCTGGGACTTGCTTTGCTCGCCATGATGAGCCCCGTGTCGAATGCTTTGCTGTGGTTGGTCGGGTTTCAGGGTTCCGTGGCCGAATGGGTGATGCTTTCGTTTCACCTTGCATTCCCGACGGTGCTCTTGATCATGTTTTGGCGGGGAAAGATGAACCAGCCGATCTCGATAAGGCAAGATCTTCCCATATTCGCCGTGCCCGTGGTCTTCCATGTCTCGGACATCATCTTCACGATCGCGGGTGGATTTATCGAGGTGCTGTGGTTAGTTGTGCTCGCGAGTTGCTTGCACGTGGCCTTGCTGGTGATCGTGTGCGTCGCGAGCCAACGAGCCCGGCGAACCATTCCAGTTCAGCCAGCAGAAGCATTCTTATTCGAACCATGACCGGCATTCTTTCCATCCTCTTTTTTTATCTAACCAGGGCGTGAGGTGCAACATTTTTAAGCCAAAAACATATTCATTCCCCTATGAGGCGGGGTCGATTACAAGCCGAGCGCCAAAAATACGACATGATTCGGATGGCAATCATCGGCGTCGATGTCCTGGTCATCATTTTTTCGATCGTCTACAATAACGTAGGTTTCCTCATCATCTCGGTGATCGTGCTGCTCGTGCTCGGGTTCATGCGGGACACCATGTACCACAAGAGCCAGCGACGGTACCAAGCATACATGCGGCGATCGGACGTGCAGCGAAAGATGCACCGGACGTCGCGCCTCGAACGCATGAGCCGCGAGGACACCGAGGACGAGTGGCGCCGGGATGCGGACAAGCGCAAGTTGCCAGGCAGCGGCCATCACCACATCTAGGGGAAAAAACACCAATCAACATCTTGTTACAACGTTCCCTTGCAGTACGGGCATTCCTGGCCGGGATGATTGATCGGTAGACGTGCCCCGCAGCGTGGGCACGTGCGTTCTTTCCCGGATCGGCCCTCCGCGGGATGGGGCATTTCCTGAACATAATTGCGAGGCTTTTCCGTGGCATTCGATGGCCCCAAGAATCCCGCGGAGCTAGCAAGAGAAGCGATTTCCATGTTCCTCAAAGTATTTTCTATTATGGCGATGAAACGCGGGCATGCTGTTCCCAGAAACGATTCTTCGAAAGTATGCTTGAGCAATCGAGCAAACAAGCCAATCGCAGCAGGCATACTCAAGATATGCTTGATCCGGACCGTGAGGAATCCTCCGGTGGCCTCGAAGGAAAATTCGAGGAGCGATCCGACCGTCCAAGACGTTGGCCGGCCGTTCATTGTCGGATACACATCGGCACGAAACCGCGCAACATATCCTTCCTGGGGAGCGATTACCTCGTAATGGGGACCCCTGGTTCTCGCGTTGATTTCATTTAGTGCGGATAATTCCCTCGGGAGCGCCTCGGCGAAGGCTTCCATGAACACTTCC
The DNA here is from genome assembly GCA_030587525.1 of Candidatus Sigynarchaeota archaeon. Classification (GTDB taxonomy): domain Archaea; phylum Asgardarchaeota; class Lokiarchaeia; order Sigyniarchaeales; family Sigyniarchaeaceae; genus Sigyniarchaeum; species Sigyniarchaeum tengchongense. The sequence continues at coordinate 21,649 of JAUQYW010000598.1, forward strand.
ATGTTGGCGGGATTGTGCTGCAATATCGCCTCGTGCTTAAACGTGATGTCCAAGTATGTCCCCTTCGCTATGCAGTCTGGTCCAAGGAGTTTATGAAAATAGCGTGTATTAAAGCTTTCATCGCCGGACGCCGCATCACCGCGCCTCGGAAGGCAGGGTAAAGATCTTCCGGTCGGGGATACCCAGCTGCTCGATGAACGCCCTGGAATGCGCGAGATCACCGATATCATTGACGACATGTGCGTCGGAACCTGTACTGAAAAGCAAGTCATAATTCATGGCAATTTTCACGAGTGCCGTGTAGAACGCCGCGGGTTGCATGCAGTCGTCGTGAAGAGGCTTGCGCTGCTTGGCAGGAAACAGCTGGCGCTGGACTGACTTGTCGTTGATCTCGATGGCGACACCGCGTACCTGGCACGCCTCGCACACGGGACCGAACACATCGAGCAAATGCTTGTCATGGTTACCGATGCGCATGAACGTGTCGAATGGGTGGGCAAGAATCTCGATCTTGTTAATGCCGATAGCGTTCACGTACATGGATGCCACGTCCTTGTACAATGCTTGTAATTTTTGCGGCTCCTTGGCATGCATTTCCTTAACACGGAAAGCACTCCCTTGCAAGTTGTCCATCGTGATAAGCGTGCCCGGGATCCAGTGATCCGAGCACACTATGTAGTCAGGCGCGGCGTTCACGCTGTTCAACACGAGGTGGCCGCCGTTATCGACGATCGATGCCTCGATGCCGATGAAGATGGGTTTTGGATACCCGCCGGCAAGCAAGTCGTTTCGGACCCGCGCGTGTTCCGCCAAGAAATCGCCATCGGTCCCCTGGTGCACGTGATCCAGCACGCACGCGTAAGGAAAGCCCTTTGCATCCAAAATCTTGGCAATTTGGTGCAAATCGTAGCGCTCGTGGCAGCAAGCCGAGAAGCGCGTGTGCACGTGATGGTCGTTCAACTGCATGGTCGTCGGTGCCTCGCGGAATCCATAGATCCACGCCGGATAAGCTCCCGTGGTATTTCTCGCTTGGGCTTGCCGCGGCCGGCGCGAAAAGTAGATAATCCCTGGCGGCTTTTCTGGACCTGGAGTATCATGGTCAACGAGCGCGGGAAGGACGAGCGAAAGAAGCCGTCGAACTTGCACCGGGTCATCAAGTTCTACGAAACCCACGCCAAGGATTACGACAAAGACTACGAGGAGGACAATTGGCGGCTATACGATGACTTGACGTGGTTTTTCATGGCGCCGTTTCTCCCGGCCATGGACCCAAACACCGATGCACCGCTCGTGCTCGACGCGGGCGGCGGTACTGGCAAATGGTCGTTAAAGCTCGCCAAGCTCGGATATCGCGTGGTCTGCGCCGATATTTCGCCGCAGATGCTCGACCAGGCCAAGGCAAAAGCCACGGCCGAGGGCTTGTTGGGGAAGGTCGAGTTCAAGCAGCTCGATGTGCGCCACATGCCGGAGATACCCGACAATTCTTGCGACCTCGTGCTGGCCGTAGGCGACGTGATATCCTATGCCCTCGACGAGGACCTGGTGGTCTCGGAATTGTTCCGGGTCTGCAAACCCGGCGGGACATGCATCGCTTCGGTCGACAACACGTTCAGCTTACTGGTCATGGAGATCAAGAGCGAGCGCTGGGAGCTGCTCGATGACCTGCTGGCGACCCGCACGACCGATTTTTCCTCGCCCCACCCGGTCAAGACCTTCTTGCCGGCCGACTTGCGAGCGCTGTTCGAGCACCACGGGTTCGTCGTCGAGCACATGGCTGGCAAGCCCGTCATCACGAACACGATCGCCCGCCGCGTTCGACGGCTCAAGCTCGAGCAGCATTACAAGGAATTGCTGGAGCTGGAAAAAAGATTCGGCGCGGACCCGGCATTCATCGGCCAAGGTGGCCACTTGCAAGTTGCAGCGATAAAAAAGTTAAGGCAATGAACTAACCTTGCACGCCTTATTCAGTGGTCGTTCTTGGCAAATCGCGTGACCCACTCCTTGGCTTTGGCTTCGAAGGCGGGGTAGTCTGCGATGACCTGGTCGCGAGCCTCGTTATTAATGCAATCGAGGGAGGTCCAATGCGGGGGCAGCAAGTGCATGATGTTAATGAGGGCTTGGATGATATCTGCCAAAGTCCGCTGGGGAGTCCATCCTTCGGGGATGGCTTCGTCGTAATGGCGGGGCTGGAGGGATTCGGGGTATAAATAAAAGAGCACATTTGCGCGACCCGCGGGAGTGCTAGAGTCGACGAGGGGATGCCACACGGGCGTGTCGCAATGGATCGTGGGAGGCCTGAAGGGATAATTGGGGGGAATGTCAAGCGTGAACGTGAATGACCCGCCTTCGAAGGGCGTTCCTTCCTTGCCCTTCACGGCCACCTGGAAGCGCATGGTCACGTCGGATGTCTTTTCGAGAGCACCGAGGTGCACGTAGTCGTTGAACTTGAAGGTTTCGACCGCGTCCTTGAAATCAACTTCTTCCCGCATAAGTCCAAGCGCTGGATTCGTGAGCAGCATATTTTAATCTTTCATCGTGGTAGGACCCAATGGTGGTTACAATCATCAATTTGCGATTGCGGTTTACCGGAGCTCTCCCATCGAATGCCATCAAGATCGTGTCGTTGGACCAGAAGGCCACGTTTGATGACTTGCGGAAATATCTGAACGATGCCTATTTCTTTTCAACCTATTACATCAATTGTGAATTCATTTTCAAGAGCAAACTCTTGTCGTCCCAAGATACCATCGGCAGCATTGTCGAGGCGGGATACAACGCGAAAAAACATGTCCTCACCGTGATGACCACGGGAGCCAGGTTTTTGCTCCGGATGGAACCGAGGATTTCTCAGCCACCGTTCAGCGATGCCCAGATTGCATCGCTTGTTCGTGCGCTGGAAAAGGCGCAAACTCCGTTGAGGGAAGAAGCGGCATCATTGCTTGGCATCTCGGGAAACGCCGGCCGCCGCGTCCAGCCGCTGATCGCCGTGCTGAGAGACCCGTATTGCCATTTGCGAGCCCTGGCCGCCGAAGCCCTCGGCAAACTGGGCGATCGGGTGGCGGTTGATTCTCTCCTGGGATTGCTCGACGACCGGAATCCAGACGTCATTCAAGCCGCCATCCAAGCCCTCGGGATGCTGGGAGACACTCGCGCTTGCGACCTTCTTGCCCAAAAATTGCGCGATCCCCACTATATCACGAAACGAGCCGCAGCAAGCGCGCTTGCTCGGCTTCGATGGGAACCGAAAAGCCTTGAGGAACAAGTGTTGCTCAGCGTGGCACAGGAAGAAATCGAGAAACGTGTACCGCTAGCTGATGCTGGATTCCAGGTGCTGGAAAAATGCTTCCAGGAAGGTGATTCGCAGACCCGCCATGCAATCATCGAATACATCGCCCAGCAAGCATCACCACGAGGAACATCGCTGTTACAACAAGCGTGCAAGGATCCTAACCCTTGGGTGAGCGAGGAAGCACGTCGTGCCCTTGAAAAAAGCTAGCAATGAACTCGTCTAAGAAAAAAGGAATGAATAAAAAAAAGTCTATTTCTGTCTCCACTCGTGCCCACACTTTCCACAGATCAATTTTTTCCCGTATATCATCGGATAGGTGCTCAGCACGACGGTTTTGTCGGTCACTTCACGAATCATTTCTCGGAGGTTGTTGCCGCACTTCGGGCATTGCCACCGGGCGCCGCCCACTTCCGCGGACACGGGTGTTGCTGGAATAGGTGCGACTGCCGGCGTGGCCTTCGGCGCGGGCTTCGGCTCTGCCTTCGGCGCGGTCTTCAAATCCGGTTTCGGCGCGGGCGCAGGTGCCTGCTTCGGCGCGGGTTCCGGCGATCGAACTAATTCTGGCTTCGGTGCTGGTGCCGGTGCTGGTTTCGGCGCGGGCGCGGGTGCCGGTTTCAGCTCTGGTTTCGGCGCGGGCGCGGCTGCTGGCTTCGGCGCGGGTTTCTGTGCCGGTTTCAGCTCGACCTTCGGAGCGGGTTTTCGTGCTTCCAGCTCCGCGTCGGTCTCGACCGCGGCCTTCTCCACGCCAAATTGCGCGAATTTCGACGTGGACTTCACGATGCCAGCGCCCCAGCACTTGTCCATGAACGGCGCATCCTCTCCCTCGTCGAAGTACAAGATGGGTTGCGCGCCGGCTCGTTCCGCGTCGAACTTGTAAGCCCAGCGCCCGGCCATCATGCGTTCCTTGACGTTCGAGCCCCTTCCTACCCAAACAAGTATCTCATCGCCAACATCGGCAATATACACGTTGCCACTGTCCAACGATGATTTTTCAAACGGCACTTGCACGAATTTCATCTTGTTGATGTCGCCTTCGAAGTCCTCGGACGAAACCCTGTACAGCGCGTTCACGTGTTCCACGTGCCCGGCCCACGACCCGGTCTCGACATCCTTGAGCATGCTCCCGACCAGGTTCTTCTCGACAAGGCGGAAACTACCAAGCGGCTCCAAGGCCTTGAAAAAGGCATCGGATTCTTGGCCTTGATCGATGGTGATGACCTTTGCATGCCGATCTTGTTCTATTCGGTGTGCTTCCACTGCAGCAGCTTCTTTTTCGTCAGCACTTGAGTTTTGGCCAACCCAAATGAAAACGATGGTGTTATTGTCCAAAACATAACTGTCTCCATTGGAAAAAACCGCCTTATCCATCAGTTTCAGCTCGCCTTTCCAAACAATGTAGAGTTTTGGAAATTGTCCAGACATGTGTGTCACTCCATTTCGTTATACAATAGCGATGTTTTCCATTTCCCTTATCAATTGTCGTCTCCACTACTAATAAAGAAAATGGCACCCGTGCACCCGCGCCGCGATCGCCCTTACCCATACGAGATGGCAACTGACCTGAATTCAGATACATGGCGTCTGAATTTTCCGTTTAGACGCCGTATTTTCGCCGGGAATCGCGATCTAAACTCTTATATGGTCTCTTATGGATGTTTCAATGCGCATTTGTTTATCGGGTTCAAGAAAAATCATCATGAAGTTTGTTAAACCATCGTGAAAATGGTAATTGGGATAATTTATAGACCAATCACCAATATATACCGCGAATATCGTGGCTTCGTGCCGTTTTTATAGAAAAAATTGAAAACAATTCTGTACACGCGACGGTCAAGTGAAATGACAAGCACCATAATAGACACCAAGGAGATAGAGGCCAAGGAACGATACCAAATCATCGCCCTCATCGAACAATTCCAAGATGCCATGGGAAACTTGCTCGTGAAGGCAAAAATTGACCGGGCCCTGGTCGACGAGTTTTTAAACCACTGCATGAACATCAAGTTGAAGCTCATCGACGAGCTTCAGTTCCACATCGATAGCAATGGACAAGTTCATTCAGCAGGCAAGAATTAAGAAACAGTCGTAGCTACTCGTGAAAGTTAGAGTTCTTGATTCATCAATTTTTAAGCAATGCGGTTAACGATTTCTTGATAGAGTCTTTGGAAGAGGGAATCCTATCTTTGCATTTCGACGATTTTCACGTCGATCCGTGATAGCACGGAGTCTTTATCGAGCTTCTTGAGCTTCGTTTCGATCATGGCTGGTGTCAAGTCAAACGGCACTTGGATCACGCCTTCCCACACGCACCCGTCTTTTATGCCAATACGTTCCCTCGATTCCTCGTCAGGCGGGCACACGCCGCCCGACCAGATCAGGTCAATTTCCTTATCCTTGAATACGGACTGAGACATGGCCAAGACCAATTGTAACAAATCAGTTGAATTCGAAAATAATGTCAAGATGGCGAGATCGTGGTGTTTCATGTTCTTCAAGGCCTTTACTTGGAGAATTTTCTTAGACTTGATGTACATGAATAATAGATGATCGCCGTCCAAGTTCTCGAAACACCAAGACGGGATGGCAACACGATCTTTTTCCACGATCGCGGCGTTGATGAGAACCGATCTCGTCATCTTGCTTGGCTCGCGTTCGGTCATTGATTTTCAACCTCGGAAATGCTTTCACGGCCTTTCGCTGATATGCAAAATATCCTCCTTCTTCTCATAACTGGATCCTTTTCAATAAATTGCAATAATCTCGATTATCTGCCTTAGGATTGGAAAATATATGATATCAATATCGAAGTTGCTAATAAAGCTGATACTCTTAACAAGGACCCTTTCAATTAGATCAACGCACTTGTCGCATGTCATTTAATATACGGTAATAATTGATTACAAACTCAAGTTCAAGAAAGTTCTCAGGGACCGCATCTCCCCAGGTGGTTCAAAATAAGGCATGAGTATCTTTGCGTCTTTATCATATAATATAACTTTTGCAGCACCTTCAAACTTCTTTACGTGAAGCGTCCCGCAATACGCAAGAACTTTACCTGGGATCTTTTGCGAGTTTTCCCGAATTTTTCGATCCCGGGGTTCAATCCTCTTCTCGAAAGTCATGTGCGGATCCCAGGAAAAATCGAGACTCTCCATAATCGTGCACCCGATTCCCCTCGCCCTCGCCCCAGCTTCAAGGATGAGCGCAGTATAGGCATATTTTTTCGCGATCTCGAAATCACCGCATTCGACTTGCCAATTATCAACCAACCACTTGTGTATCTGCTTAGGTTTCATCTTCTGCAGATCCATTTGCGGCCAAACCATCTCGAAAGCTATCATGTACTCGCTCAAGCACTGTATCAACTGCTTTGTTACCAATCGACATATTGCTGCACCATGGATCTCCCCGACCACGATCCTGTCGAATGGCTTTAGCTTTGCAGCCAGCTGGGCAATAGAAATATCAAGAACGTTGCAGGCCGGACTCTCATCGACAACACGTTTAACAAAGTTACGAAAACGACGTGCCGACGTTACGAAAACGACGAATTTTGATAGAATACGACGGATTTAAACATTTTATCAGTATAGAAAGTGGGGTAAAAAAATTCAAACTAAACTAACGGGTCCATAAAGAAAGAAGCTGGAATGGAACCATTATTTCTACCTTGAACGTTATTATGCATCCATCATAGGGCGGCGGAGTAATGAACCTTGCCTTCCCTGTGCAAAGGTGCATGATATGAAAAAAATGGTGAAAATCGCGTTTATTTGCCTCGTGGCGTGTTTCGTCGCGTATTCCCTTAACAAATCGACGAGACTTGATGATGCATTGCCAACATTTTCAAAAAATGGAACGGTAACCACGTCGGAAGGCGCGAAGACGCTGCTGTCCGATTCGTTCGAGACCTACGCGGACACGCCCGAGTTGAGCGATAGCTGGACAGTGACCGATGGCTCAGACTGTTACGTTAGTGTCTATTCCGAAACTTCATTTGCCGGGGTGAGAAGCGTCCGGCTGGATGATAATTCCGTAATCACCCAAGCATCAATCTCGAAGGGGTTCAACGCGACGTACGATTACGTGTACTTGCGCGTATACTTGCGGGCCACGACGACGACCGGCGAGTTGTTCATCATCTTGTCGAGTTCTAACTCGGCGAACATGCACGTGAAGATGGGCCAGCAGAATAACTTGTGGTACAATGCATCCACGTCGACCGGGCGCACGTATATCGCGAACCAATGGTATAGATTGGAGATCCTGGTCAACATCACGGCCGGCATCGGCAAGATGTATGTCGACGACGTCATCATCGCGTCGAATCTCTCGTGGTATAACGGGACTAACGACAACCTGTCCGGGGTGCGTTTCTGCACGCACGCCAGCGAAGGAATCGAGCCCTATGCCTTTTACATAGACGCCGTGTACATCTCATCACAAACCAGTCGGTCCGCGTTTCTCTCCAGGTGGGACACGACCTTGACGAGCGGCGGCTCCAGTAACTGCAGCCAGGTAAGGCTGCCCCTGGAATCGAACGGCACATATAATTTCTCCGTGGACTGGGGCGATGGAAATGCCGACAAGATAAACGCCTGGAACCAGACGGAAGTGACGCACGCGTACGTCGCGCCCGGCGTGTACAATATCAACATCACTGGCACGTGCAGGGGTTGGCGATTCAACGATGGCGGCGACCGTCTAAAGCTTGTTGGGATCTCGCAGTGGGGCCCTCTCTGGTTGGGAAATTCGACCGGGTACTTCTTCGGGTGCGATAACTTGAACCTCACGACGACCGACGTGCCGGACCTGACGGGCACGACTAACCTCGCTAGGACATTTATGCAATGCGCGAACCTTGGAGCGAGCGGGAACATCGGCGGGTGGGACGTGTCGAGCGTGACGAACATGAATAGCATGTTCTGGAACGCTTGGTCCTTCAACCAGGACATCGGTGGGTGGAACGTGTCCAGCGTGACAGATATGGGGCTCATGTTCCAATACGCAGCGTCGTTCGACCAGGACATCGGCGGGTGGAACGTCGCGAGCGTGACGGATATGGGGTTCATGTTCTCTAGTGCAGCGTCGTTCGACCAGGACATCGGCGGGTGGGACGTCTCGAGTGTCATAGATATGACAAGGATGTTTGGCCAAGCCACTTCGTTCGACCATGACATCGGCGGGTGGGACGTTTCGAGCGTGACGGACATGTATGGTATGTTCTCTGGTGCCGAGTCTTTCAACCAGGACATCGGCGGGTGGAACGTCGCGAGCGTGACGGATATGGGGTTCATGTTCTCTAGAGCAGCGTCGTTCGACCAGGACATCGGCGGGTGGAACGTCGCGAGCGTGACAGATATGGGGGATATGTTCAGTGGCGCTTGGACATTCGACCAGGACATTGGCGGGTGGAACGTGTCCAGCGTGATGTACATGTATGGCATGTTCTGGGGCGCCACTTCGTTCGACCAGGACATCGGCGGGTGGGATGTATCCAGCGTGACAGATATGGGATACATGTTCTCTGGTGCCGAGTCTTTCAACCAGGACATCGGCGGGTGGAACGTCGCGAGCGTGACAGATATGGGGGATAT
>JAUQYW010000473.1 GCA_030587525.1 Candidatus Sigynarchaeota archaeon
CCTATTTTTATACTAGAGTGTAATATATTCTTTCTAATTTTGCGATTTTTTTGATCGAAGAAATATAAGCGAAACCAGAAATTTTTCTTCAAATTAAAAGGGTTGATTCACAGTTCAAAAAAATAGGGACAATCTTGGACATGGCACGACAAGGGGTAATGAGCCTTCCGGTGGCATTGATACAGGTACTTGGACATTTTCAAAAATTCGCTAGGCATCTATCCTTTATATATTCCCGTTCCCCGTATGTTGCACGTGAGAGTAGCAAACAGCAGGCGCGTGTTCGGCACCGTGCGGACGCGTGACGCCACGAACGGGGGTGAACCGTGAACATCGACGCGGGCCGGCAGGTTCCGCGTTGCAACCAATCCATGAATCTCGCGGCACGTGGTCGCGGGTACCGGGGCATGGACACCATGCATCCGCCGCGTGCGATCCAATCGCGCGTGAACGCGCTTGGCGGTACCCCCGAAAACAGCCACGTGTTGCGCAATCCCCGCCGGCTATATGCTGGCGGGACGGGTTCCCGTTTCAACCCACTTCACTCTCGAAACACCTTGGGAGTGCTTAACATGGGCATCTTGGGCAGTTTGTCCAAGATTGTCCAAGTTTGAAGAAACGGTACCCACTAAGTGACCATCAATTTACTCCTTTAATTGTTTCTCGAATGATCGACATTATTCCTTCTGTTAAGACCCGTGTCGTGAAGGTCACGGAGTCGACGAGTCCGGGGATCCCGCGCTCGATAGGAATGCGAATCCACGGCCGCCCGTCCTGCCATAACACGACGGGCTTGTCGTGAGCACGCAACCATGCCACGACTTGTTTCACTCGCACGACCCGCCACCAATTGTGCAGCATCATGCCGAGCACCAGGACAAATTGCCGCGCGGTCGGCTTGCAGCTGCGGATGTCATGCATCCGCATTAGACATGCGGATGTCTAATTCTCTTCCAATCACGATTTAGAATCTTATAATAAACCTTATTCACCAAGTGAATATTTCTGTTCCATGAGTAGTTATTTTTTAGATATTCGCTTGAATTGGTCTTAAAGAGATCTTGGAGCTGCTTATTGTTCAGAAGAAGCCAGAT
>JAUQYW010000061.1 GCA_030587525.1 Candidatus Sigynarchaeota archaeon
CCGCGTTGTGTGCTTCTTCTTTGCCCTTTTCGGAAAGATCAACGTCTGTCCAGCCAGTGAAGCGGTTTTCCATGTTCCATGTTGATTCTCCATGGCGGACCAATACCAATTTTTTTACCATGATGATTCACGTGGTCATTATATGTAATCTCAAATCTTACTTACCTAGCAATTGCTTATGAATCAATAGAAGGTATGTTTCTAAAAAAGGCATGATAATGACGCGCCAACCGAAAGGCGTCGTTACTATTCACGATTTTACTTCAGGATGACGTGGCAGATGGTTCGTGCAATGGCTTCCCCGCACGCCTTGTTACCCTCGGGCGTGAAATGCACGCCATCCAGGACAACCAGCTGGGGTTTCGCATACTTTTTCTCGTCCTCGGCACGCATCGCTTTGTTGACATCGCAAAAAATAACGCCCTTCTGGGCACAAAGTGCTTCGATTTCCACGTTTGCTTGGTTGACAGTGTCGATCATCCCTGGGAGCACTGTCTTGACATTGCCCACGGGCGGCAAGCTGCAGATGATCACGATGGTGTCCTTGCAGGCCGGGTGGGCCTTCACGATCTCGATGCCGCGGGTCAATTCTTCGATGATGCCTTCCACGATCTCGTGCTCGTGATCCTTCATGGCCGCGAAAAAATGCCACACGTCGTTCGTGCCGCCCAAGATGGAGACGATATCCGCGGGCAAGCCGCCCGCTAACCGGCTCACGATCTGGCCAATCGTCTGGCCTCCGATGCCGAGATTCCAGATATCAACATCAATTCCTTCTTTTTTCAAGTACCGGTGCAAGAATGATTGGTACAAGTTCGGATTCTCGATTCTATATTCGGGAGGTACCCCTCCTTGGGTCAAACTATCCCCCATTGTCACGAGTTTCAAAGTTTTGCTTGGTTTCCGCATAGTATGTCAATTCTTGTAATTATTAATGTGAACGGGAATGCAGCCGGGTTCAAATCGATTGTGATCGGGAATACTCACCATCGCCGCCAAGTTTTTTTTCCCTTGCTCGATTCTAATACCAAGACTTATTGAATTTCAAAAAAAGACTGATATTGTATGATGCGCGGAGACAAACGGATGGACTTCGGGAAATTCGTGATCGCCAGTATAAAGATAGCTAGTAGAAAGTTCGAGATCCTTGTCGATCCCGACAAGGCATGGGAATTGAAGAAACAGATAAGGGTACTTGAAAAAGAAAAGCAAAAGGAGCTTAACAAGCCTTACAAGGTCACGGTGGATGATGTAATCAAGATTTCCAGGATTCCTATGGAACAGATCCTCGAAAA
>JAUQYW010000618.1 GCA_030587525.1 Candidatus Sigynarchaeota archaeon
CCGAATATAAGCTCTGGAACTTCAACGCGCCGGTCGGTTCATCAGCGTAATAATATTGATTGACAGCTCCCGCCGAGACACCAAACGTTGCGATGTCCCCATTACACCAGCTCTGGTTCTTGATCCACGAGATGGTCAAGGAACCATCCCGGTAGTCATCCTGGAATGGGATGAAGGTGCCGTTGGACGCGTACCTGCCGCGCTCGTCTTGCACGACGACCGTGTAGCCCTGCTGTAAGTAGGAAAATGCGATTTCTGGTACCATGTTCGATCCTTTGTTGTAGGGCCAACGCATCAACATCACCGGCTGCGGGCCAGGAGCATTTTTCACGCGATACACGTCGGTCGCGAGTGCCACGCCGTCCGGTGTGCGGATATACTCCGTCCACGACTCGAACCCGGTGTTCATGATCACGAGAAAGTACATCGAGACCGGCGCGGCGATTACACAAGCGAGGAGTGCTATCTTCACCGCGCGCGGCGTCTTTTGGGCGATCCCACGCTTGGCCATCTTCAAGATCGTTTCCACGGTCATCTCGGTATCCCGGGCTTTACGCCGCTTGAGCAAAAATGCGACGATGGAACGCGCCGCGAATCCCGCGATGGCAATGATGGCACCTTGCAGCACCAGCATCACGCGAGAATCGGTTCCCAAGTAGATGATATAACCGGAAATCAAGATCCCCGCGAACGGCACGACGTGTTTTATGAATCCCCCGAATATCCACCCGAGAACCAGGTTTACCTTGAACCTGCTCCGGCGAGCGCAAGCAATCAGGTGGGACCCGGCAAGCATCAAGGAATATCCGACGACGATGATCATGAGCGTCTCGTGCAAGAACCCGAGGCCAACGAAAATGGCCTCCTTGCCGAAGAACCAGGCCCAGTCCCGGCCCCGCATGCGGCGTGCCACTGCGACGCTGGTAGCCGTATTCTTCCCCTTGACTAGAGTCCCGTTGTCCAGGAGGAAAAACACGATGAAAATGATCCTGGCGGCGACCGTGAGGGGGAGATTATCAGAGATCATGTTATCCAATTCATGCATAAAGTAAAAATATATGTCGGTTAAAATATCGAGCAACATGGGTTGATCATTCCAAATAATTGGATGCTTCGCACTTTGCAGTGCATATGATCTCCTCTTTGTGGGTGGTTAATAACCACAATCGATTGAAATTGCACAGCGCGAAGATGCTAGGAAAGCTTGACATTTTTATAGGCTCAGTTATTCCTTATCATTATGAATTCGACTGATCACGATGCCAAGCCCGATGATGCAGCGCCACGAGACGACGATCCCGACGTTCAAGGCAACGGTCCCACCTCGGATGATGATGGCATCGACGACACGGAGGAGCGCCCGTCGAAGCTGCCCGTTTACACGACAGGCCCGAAACGTCTCTGGGTTCCCGTCATCGCGTGCATCGTGTTTGCCGGCTTGCTATCTTCTTTCTTGTATTTTTCAGGTAGTGCTATGCCACAATACGGATTTGACGAAGACCTTGGATTCGGTGCCGTTTTGGTGAATGCACTGGTTTTCATTGGAATCGGTGCTGGTTCTGCATTCGTACTCATCCTTATTGTTCGAAAGAAAGGGATTAATGCCCTCGAAAGGGTCATGATAGTCGCATTTCTGATCCTCGGGACCTTCATTCTCTATCTCTATATCTATAATGCGTTCGTCATTCTTAGTTTGCCTGCGTTTCCGGTAGACGATCCTATCGATCCACGCTCCGAAGCATGGTACAATGGTTGGTCGATGCCATGGTTAATTATTTCTTTCGGTATTTCCTTGTTTCTCGTTTATTTATTCGCGTCAAAGAAATACAATAATTCTTTACGAATTCATAACATCGTCGTTGTTATTGAAGGAATCCTCATTGGTTCCTATTTACCTATCGTCATCCCCACATGGACGGCTATTCTTATCTTGATCGGCTTCTCGCTCTACGATATCTATTCCGTCCGGAAAGGTCCCATCAAGGAGATGATGACGAAGATGGATCCAGACAACGCCGTGCCCTTTTCGGGACCCATCGACGTAAAGGATATGACCATCGACATCGGCATCGGCGACCTGGCATTCTACAGCATGCTCACGTCCATCACGCTCATCAGCACGGATTGGGGCGGCCCGGCGCTGGTCGCAGCGACGGGCAACATGTTTCTCTACTTGATCCCATTTGCCGCGACCGTGGTCGGCGTGCTCATCGGGGTCTGGATTTCCTTCGAGCTGGTCAAGAAAAACAAGATCTTGCCCGGATTGCCCATGTCGGTCTTCATCGGGCTTGGCTTGATGTCGCTCGCCATCGTGATTTGCGCGGCGATATTTTGAAAAAAAGGAGAGATTTTTTACTCCATTCAATCGAAAAACGATTTCTTTAGCAGGCTTGCATCGAGCTTGCCGAAAATCTTGGCCTTGCCGGTCTGCACGTTGTTCACGACGACGAGGGCAGGAGCAAAGATGCCGGGATCGATCTTGTAGAAGTCAAACTCGACCGCCTTGAAGGCGTTGTAGAACGGCTCGCCGTAACCCTTGGCGGTCGACGACGGCACGCTGGCCATGACGTCCCACAGCTTGTCCTCGTCCTCCTTGGGCACGTCGACGGTCAAGTTCACGTTTCCACCGGCAAGGATCGCATCGTTCGTGCGGCCCATGGCCTTGAGATCATCCTTGGCAAGCGGTGCGATGGGTGCGATGCCTTGGCCGGCGCGGATCTTGTCCTCGATCTTGAACCCTTTCTGAAGGCTCACCTCGAAGATCTTGTGGATGGCCGTTTCCACGACACGAGCGGATACCTGGACGGACCCGACGAATGATTTGGTCGGTGCCCAGATAGCATGCGTGTCCTTGGGATCCACGTTGCATTTCTTTGCCACGTAGTCCATGACTTCGACCGTAGGGGCCGTGCCCGTCTCGAACACGGTGACCGCGCATTGAGCGGCGTCCTCGTAATTTATCCGGTCGTACAGCTCCTTTTCGACCCTGGCCTTGGCCCTTGCTGGTCCCGACGACATCGACTTCCAGCTCTTGCCGCCCTTCTCGTCCTTGAGCTTGACCTGCCATCCCGCGTACTGCGAGCCCATACACGCGATGACTGGGTTGCCCGTGTACACGTTCACCGCGGGCAGGTACACGTCGCCGACGAGCATGCTGGTGAGCTTAACCTTGCCGAGCCCACCCATGCAGATCTCGCCGACCTTTGCTCCGACAAGATAGTTTCCCGCGGTCGCGTCGATCACGGTCGAACCATTCGGTAATTTTTCCACCTTTACCCCGAGATTTTTCGCATCAGTCTTTAAATCGAAAAAAATCGAAAGCGCGAGCGTGTTGATGCTTGGTATAAAACTCATGATGTTTACCTCGTGAATTGTTGATGTTTGGTCGCGTGTGGTTAAAAGATTTCGCGCCTCGATGCTTCGGAAACGATGCACCCGGGTGCAGAAATAAGGCTCGAAACCCGCTATGCAAAAGATTATTTGCCTTGAACGCACTATCAATCTAGCATCGGAGGTAGTGGGGGTTTATTCGCGGCAACTTCATGAAGGCATACCCCCACGCGCTCCGACGTTCGATTCTTCGTGAATGCACGAGCAACAACTGGTGGTTCGCACGCCCACGCCCGATTATGATGGTTTCCTGGCATATATCTCGTCGGTCAAAGACCAGTTTCTCAAGAAACTGGAACACGAGAAAGCTACGGTATTCATCATCACCCATCATGACGCGGACGGTATCTCGGCGGGAGCGATCATGGCATTGGCATTGAAGCGCCAAGGTGTCCCGTTCCAAGCGCGGGTCGTCAAGCAGATATCTGCCAAGTACATCGGCGACATCGTCACCGCGAAGAAGCAACCTGGCGATGCTCCCCCGCAAGACGATAGCGAGCCTGAAAAGTTTTTCGTGTTCACAGATTTCGGCAGCGGCCAGCTTGACTTTCTCGGGAAAAACGTGAAACGGGACCGCGTGCTCATCCTCGACCACCACGAGATCGAGGACGTGAAGGACAAGGCAATCTTGTCGGACATGTTGCACGTGAACCCGTGGCTTTTTGGCATCAACGGGTCGCTGGAAATTTCCGGTGCTGGCGTGGCATACATGTTCGCGAAGGCCATGGACCCGGCCAACGCTGTCTTGGCCCCGATGGCGATCACGGGCGCGCTCGGCGACATCCAGGACAAGGGTGACAAGACGTCGCTCACGGGTATGAACCGGATCATCGTCGATGACGCCAAGAACTTGAAGCTCGTGTCGGAAGCCATCGATCTCAAGGTATTTGGCCGGTACAGCAGGCCGATACACCTCGCCTTGAGCTTCACGACGGATCCTTTCCTGCCCGGCTTGTCCGGGGACGAGACCGCGTGCATGAATTTCGTTCAAAGATTGAGGATCCCGGCCAAGCAAGCCAACTCCGAAAAGCCCCGAACGGTCTCTGACTTGACGAAGGAAGAGAAATCCACGCTCGTATCTGCCATCATCGAATGGTCGCTCAAGCACGGCATGAGCTCGACCATGATCAAGAACTTGATCGGGAACATTTACGTGCTTGAAAACGAAGACCTGTCCACGAACTTGAAAGATTTGCGTGAATTCGCGTCCGTGCTCAATTCTTGCGGCCGGTTGGGGTACGGCGGTATTGGTTTGGCCATTGCCATGGGCGATAGGAAGGAGATCTTTGCCGAGGGCCAGCATGCCATTACCGAGTACCGCAAGCGGATCGCCAATTACATGGACTGGGTGCAAACGACCGGGGCCATCAAGAAGCGTGATAATCTTCAAGTACTCGAGGGCGCTGCTTATATCGACGATGCTATGATCGGCACGCTCTTGTCCATGCTATTAACATCCCGGCACGTTTCTATCGAAATGCCCTTGATTGGCTGGGCCACACTCAAGGATGATCCCGAGACGGTAAAGGTCTCCGCGCGGTCGGTGCAAGATCTGGTTGACAAGGGATTGAACCTCGGCACGGCGATCCGGGACGTTCTAAAAGAAATCGACGTGGACAGTCCCGGGGGCGGCCACGCGCCCGCGGCTGGTGTTGAAATTCCCATGGCAAAACTCGACAAGTTTCTCAAGGCGCTCGGCAAGAAAATCGCCGTGCAGTTGCAATCGAACGGTTCAACGCCGCCCACCCCCAAGAAAACGCAGTCGTGGATCTAAGGGATGCGTTTAACGCCAAGAATTAAATAGAAGTTTCTACATTAGCTCATACTCCAAATGTCCGTGAGAGCAACGCGGGACATGCATGTCCCGGCGCGAAATCCCCGCCGGGACCTTCTTGATGCCGGTTTCAACGGTATTTAACCGGCACGCGTTCCTCGCGTGCTTGATATGCTTTACACCACCCGTCTCGGAAGGAAACAAGGCATGAAAGTCATTATAATTGGAAACGGGCTCGCCGGTGTTACCGTGGCAGCAAATCTCGTGAATATGGACGAGAGTATCGAGATCAACATCTTTTCCGAGGAGAAATACACCTACTACTCGCGGGTGCGCCTCGTGGATTACGTGGTCGGGAACGTGTCCTTGGATGAGCTATTCGTTTACGACGAAAACTGGTACACGCAACGCGGCATCAAGCTCCACTTGAATTCAACCGTCAAGACGGTCAACACGAACAAGAATTCGATCACGGTCGAAATGCTGGAAGGCGACGCCAAGAAAAACACGGAATATACATATGATTGTCTCGTCATCGCTAGCGGTAGCAGGCCCGTGATCCCGGACGTGCCCGGGAAGGACAAGTCCGGCTGGCACGTGCTACGCACCATCGAGGATTGCGATGGTATCAGGGAACACTTGAAACAAGTCGAACGCATCACGATATTGGGTAGCGGGTTGCTTGGACTCGAGCTCGCCAACGCTTTTCGCAGCGGGCCGAATTCCCGGGACACGAGCGTGATCGAAATCGAGCCCATGGCTGCACCCGTGTACCTGGACAAGCAAGGCGCGACCGTGTTTCTCAACTTGCTCGAGAGGGCAGGGGTAAAAATTCTCGTGAAGACCGAGGTCACGGAGCTTGTCGGCGACAAGACCATCGAGGGTTGCCGGCTCGCGGACAAGACGATCCACAAGGGCGACATGGTCATCTTCGCGTGCGGGATCAAGCCGAACGTGGATTTCTTGCGCAATACCCAGATGGAGATCATCGACGGCATCGTCGTCAACGAATACTTGCAAACGAACATAAAAAACGTGTATGCAGTCGGTGATTGCTGCGAATACAACGCGTTCATCTACGGCATCAATCCCGCTGCCATCGAGCAAGCGAGGATCTGCGCCCACAACATCGTCAAGCCGGACGGGAAGTTGAAGATCTACGAAGGGACCGTGCCCTCGGTATCATTTTACGGGTTCAGCACGGAAATGGTGTCGCTTGGCCGGGTTAACGAATTCACGATCGATCCCGACGAGTGGAAGGACATCTACTCGTATTACAAGGTGGACATGACCCTCGGCGTGTACAAGAAAATTCTCTTGAAGAAACACCAGATGGTGGGTGCGATCTTGATCGGTGATCTGGAGCAGCAGCTCGACCTCCGCAAGATGATCCTCGAAAAAATCGATGTTTCCGCATTCGAAACCGAAATCCTTCAAGACGGGTTCAGCTTGCGGGATTGGCTCTGATTTTTTACCGTGAAATCTTTGTGGAAAATAATTCCTCAACTATTTCCTTTGCCCCATCGAACACGTTCGTGGATCGTTTATCGGAATATTGTTCTAGATATTGAAAAAATCGTGTTTCGAACTCCTTCTCGAACAACTTTAGCCGCTTTCGCGAATCGATGCTTTCCTGGTCCTGGACGACGATCGAGATGGTGAAGTTGCCGTACTCTGCCAGAATCGCGTAATTTTCAATTTCGATGAACCGGAGCTCGCCGTTTGAGTGCAGCACTTCGTTAAACATCATGTTGAAGGAAGCGACGGCTCCGGAGAACAAGTCACCGCTGATCTCTCCTTTCTTGGCTCCGGGGAATGAATACTCGAACAATAGCAACCCGTTTTTCTTGCTGATAACGTAAAGGGCTTCGGGATGTGTTTCGACAACGACCGATGCGTCTTTCATGTACAATTCCTTCCACGTTACAACACCATGAAGTTTACCATCCACCTTCGTCACTGGCAGGTGCTTGATACCGTTACGCTTCAAGATGTCGACGCAATCCTCCAGCGGCGAGTCACACGTCGTCGAAATCAGGGGCTTGCTCATGACTTCCTCGATCGGCATTTCATTGCACGCCTTGTCCTGAGCGATGATGTTCATAAAATCTTTCTCGGTCACGATGCCGACAGGTTTGAACGCGCCATCTACGACGATGAGATACGACGAGTTAAATTTAAGCATCTGCTTGGCAGCTTCTGGAACTGTCATGCCCATTGAAATGGTCACTGGTGCCTTGATCTCGATATCTTTCGCCAGCAACTTTTTTTTCGCCATAGACGCATTCCCAAAAAACTGATGTGTATCATGTCTTATATTCACACGCGAGAATAATTAAGTAATTCTCAAGTCCAAGAGGTTGTTAGTGATTCACCATGGATCAAGGAACGAAGATAAAGAAATGTTGCGCTTCGACGCACGGAATTTCAAAGGACGCCATCATGATCGTCGGCATCGCCAATGCTGGCCTTGTTGGCACCATCGCAGCTAGCCACATAATTCAAAAACTGAACTTGAGCGAGATAGCGTACTTGTACTCGAGCAATTTCCCACCTGTTAGCGTATTCATGGACGGCGAGTTGAAGCACCCGTTTCGCATCTATGCGGACGTGAAGGACTCGAAAGGGGTCGAAAAGCAGTCGCGAATTTTCGTGGCAACTACCGAGCTTCCATTAACGAAGGATCCCTCGGCACTCCACGACATTGCCCACGTGCTTATGGATTTCGCGGAAGAACTCAACATCAAGACCATCGTGACCCTTGTTGGGTTCCCGGTTGATGATTTCGATAAATATGACGTTTTTTTCGCCGCGGAGCCATCGATGCTGGACAAGCTCAAGAAAATCAAGGGGATCGAACCGTTACCCAAGGGCATGATCTTCGGGCTGGAAGCGTTGATCCTCAACGAGACGCTGGAACGCTCTCTCGACGGGTTTTCGCTGATAGCGCCCGTGAAGGAAATGTTGCCCGGCACACGCAGCGCTGCCGCATTGATCGACGCGTTGAAATTGATATATAAGTATATCGACATCGACGTGAAGGAGCTGATCGACCAGGACGATTTTCTGCAAGCCAAGTTGAAGGAACTCGCCGAGCAGGTAAAGCGCAGCCAGGGCGAGGAATACACGCCGCCACCACCACCGAGCAAGTCGGTCAACTCGCTCTTCACGTGAAACGAGGAGCACCTTCTTACTTCTTTTTAAAAAAGAGTTCATTGAAAAAAAGGAATCACGCAATAGCGGGGTAGGTCTTGGAGATTTCCTTTGCATAATACCGGAAGACAGAGACGATCTTCCCCATGTCGCTTAATTTGTTACTCGCGCCGACCAGGAAGAATCGGCCGGCATCCGAGAGCACGAGGAACGCGTTCCCGCCCCGCAGAACCAGCTCGAGCAGCTGATGGTATCCGATCTTCTCGATGGATTGCGTTCCAGACTGGAGCAAGACGGCAGCCATGGAACAAAGCATGTCAGGATGCAAATTGGTTCCCGGAACGGCAGAGAACGCTAGCCGATCACCTTGTCTGCTCACGAGGGCGAGTGCTTCCAATTCCGTGTGCGAAATAATCTGTCCTAGGTATTGCGCTAGATTCTGGGCCTCTTCTTCTGTTAATTCGGTCGTGTTCATCGCCTGGCTGTGTTTTTCTGCCGTTTACTTCAGTAGGAGGATGCTAGGATCGTTTTTCTCCTATTCTTATTTTTCATCACAAGCTATAAAAATTTAACATATAAAAGAAGTCGTCATCACTGGAAACCGAGTTATTTCACGTGCACGACCGGGCGAGTAACATTAGACACGCTCGAGAAATACGTGGAATCTCAAGGGGAGAAATAGAAGACATGTTAGAAATTCGATGCTCCCTCGTTGTTATTTTATGCCGGGAAGAATGCGTTGATTGCCCGTGAGCTTTTTCTATTGAACCTTTCCCCTTATTGCCGGGAAGGTTTTAATTTGCATGCGGACTATATCTTGCTAACACAAGCGATTTGTTCCCTTTTCTTATGGTGTGCTTCATGAGACCGCTGGATCTTCTGAACTTGAACTTGAACCGTGCCGTGACGATACAAATCAAGCGAAATCAACGCTATATCGGTGTATTGGCCGGGTTCGATGAGCATTTGAACATGTACTTGGAAAACGTGAAGAACGAGATTATTCTTGTTCCCGAGGAGACCGAGGATGCCTTGGACGACGATGATGTAATCGAGGTGCTCATCAAGAAGTCGGAAAATGCAGCGGAGCAACCTGAGAACGTGATCGTGAAACCGGAAGTTGCCAAGAAGGAGGAAGCCATCGGGAACATCATCCTTCGCGGGGACAACGTCATCTTTCTCAAGATCGACAAGCCCACTTTCGCTGCGCGGCTGCCACAGAAGCCCGGGTTCCAGAGGCCCAGGTTTAATCCGAGCTCTGGTCAACAGCGTGATCAACGACGCGACCAGCAAGGTGGCCGGCCACAGAATCGCGGTTACCAGAAATCGTACCCCCCGCGCCGGGATCAAGGTGGAAGCCGGGATGATAGGCGTGGCGATGGTCGCGGCGGTGGCAGTGGTGGATACCCGCGCAGGGATAACCGGGACAATCGCGGCCCCCCGCGCAAGCCACAAGGCAAACCTCGTGAAGATTGAAAAAACATCGTCGGTTGACGATATTACCTTCCTTCTCTCAGTTCTCGCTGGCGGTTTGCCCGGCTCATCAACTCGAGCTCCTTTTTCGCGACGATTTTCCAGCGGAACGATTGTTCTACTCGCTTGCGTGCGTTCACGCGCATGGCCTCGTAGATCCCGGGATTCTTGATCACGGCATTGCGGAATCTCTCGCCCTTGATGGATGCCGCGATTGCAGCCAACCGGGCTCGATCCTTGGCTTCGCTGGCATCGATTGCATGGACCATATCAAGCACGGCAGTCGCGAGCGCGCTTGGGCTCTCCTTTTCTATCACCATGCCCGTTCCCTCTTCAGGGTTGCTAGCAACATCCACGATCGTTTCCTTGATGCCACCAACGCCTGCACCTATCACGGGCAAGCCGACAGCATTCGATTCCAAGACCATGATGCCGAATGGCTCCCAACGGGACGGCGCCAGGTAAATATCCGCCACGAGATGTGCCATCCGGAAGATGGAATCGGCTTTACCCCAGATGAACCGCACGTGGTTCTTGATAACATCGTTCGTCGCTCGCTGGCAATAATCAGCGATGAGTGCTTTTTCGCCCTGGGTTGGTAAGCAACTGAACAAGAAGTTGATGGTGGGGTATTCCTTGAGGATGCTGGGAATCGCGTCGAACACGATCTCGATCCCCTTTTGCTTCGATGCGCGGCCGGTAATCAAGCACAGTTTTGCATCCGCCGGGAAGTTTTTTACTTTGCTGTTCTCGATGTACGGATCCACGCCATCGAATTTTTTCACGACCTTCAGCAGTTCGGGGTCGTCGATGGCAGGTTCGCTAGGAGGCAGATGACCGAGCTTCCACGTGGTCAGGAAGCGGCGCAAGTCCGCGCGGCTGGCCTGCTTGTCGATTTTTTTGCCGAGAAAGGTGGTGAGCTCGGATCGCGAGGCTTCTTGAACCGATTTCGAGATCTCGTCGAAGTTCCAGTCGCAGCCGTTGTGGATGAAGTCCGTCTTGCCATCGAGCAAATCGGCCCCGCAATTCGGGATCACGTTCTCGATGAGATATGTCTTGGATACGCTGGTGACCACGTCAGCCATGTACGCTGCTATGAACTCGAGCCTGTTCTTGGCAAGTTGAACGAGATCCGAGACCCTTGAATCCACGCGCGCGCCTTTGATCGTGAACGGTATCGTTGCATCCGAGACCCCGCAGCAGGCCAAGTAATCCATGGTCACTTTTGGCCCAGTGAGTAGATGTACGGTGAAGATGGTCGCGGCATCGAGCCCGCGATTTAGGAGAACCTGGCGGCTACCTAGTATTCCTGGGACCGCGTGATAGTCGTGCACGTGCATGCAATCGGGCACATTGTCGAGCGCAGCCTCGTGATCCACGAATTCCCGTAACGCCCGCGAAAAAACCGCGATCTTGCACTTCAAGCATGTCATGCTATAGATGACGGGATCGTCAAGGATCTTTCGCGTCAAGCCATCCTCGCCAGAAAAGGCGATCACCCTGGCTCTTGTTCCTGGAAGATTCAGCACGTATGGAATGATCTTGACGGGAGCTTCATCGGGATATCCATCCAAAATGTTGTTCTTCGGGTCATCGACCATACCCTTGAACCGCTGCGTGAAATCGAGGTCATATCCGATGCTCCTAGTTTGGACTTTCTTCGCGGTGGCCCCGTGTATCAATCCATGGGCTGGCATGAGCACCGTTATGTCGACATCGTCTTGCAACTGTTTTACTTGATTCGTCGGCACCTCGCCGAGGCCACCAAGCTTTTCCGGACCGAACTCGAACGTGGTGATCCACAACTTTTGTTTGCGAACCATGTGCGTTGCATCGCCTTTCTTGTCATTCGAGAAAACAGCATCCCACGAACTTGAGCTTTCCTTCAAAAAAATAAAAGTTAATGTATAAAATAGACGGGTGTTGGATATGTTCCCGGTTTAAGTATAGCGTGCGATAAGCTCTTGCTTCAGCGAGAATAGTTGGTTCGACAGTCCTACCTTGTACACTTGCGGATTGAGCAATCGCTGGCTCGTCGGGTGCAGCCTGGCAAGTTGCTCCTTGCATCTTACCTTGCCCATTTTGATGCTTGTGCCATCCTTTCCTGCGACTCGTCGCCCTTCGTGGAATAAAGGCTTGAGAATGGCCTCGCAAGTAGCGCCCGCATCGATCGTGAATTTCGTGCCCGCTTCCACCGGATGGTGGATTCGATCACCAGGCACAGGCTTGGGCTCGCTGCGCAAGGCAATTACATCGGCAAGGAAAGCCACCGCCGTTTTATCCATGAAGCGGTAGACTTCCTTGATCCCTGGATCGATGGTTTTCGTCACGTTTTCGCTCACCTTGATGCAAGGCTCACCATCGACGGCAACGAGTTTATAGACGCCACCGAGTGCTGCTTGTTCTCCGCCAGTGATGAGCTTCGTTCCAACGCCGTATGTGAGGTGCGCGACCACATCCCGCCTGAGCTGGATCTCGGCCTTGGTAACGGCACCGAGCGGTGCCTCGATCTGCCGCGTGATGCTCTCGATGAGTGTCTCATCGAGATCGTTGGAGAGAACGATCGTGATGCCGGGGAAGCCAGCGTTTTTGAACGCGCGGTAGGTTTCGACTGCGAGATATGCCAGGTCACCAGAATCGATACGCACACCTACGAGATCTTTTCCAACAGCCTTCAACTCTTTGGCCACCGTGATCGCGTTCGGTACGCCTGACCCGAGCACATTATAGGTGTCGACCAGCAGCAAGCACTTTGACGGGAAGACCTTGGCATAGGCGCGGAACGCATCGAGCTCCGAGGGGAAAACCTGGACCCACGAGTGGGCGTGTGTTCCGATAGCTGGCACCTCCAGCAATCGCGCTGCGTCTACGAACGAAGTACCCGACGCCCCGCCAACGATGGAGGCCCGTGTTCCAAGGTACGCACCGTCACCTTGTGCTCGGCGAAGGCCAAAATCGACAACGCTCGATTGCCGTGCTGCTATACAGATTCTTGAAGTCTTCGTGGCAATAAGAGTCGAATAATTCACGATATTGAGGAGCCCAGTTTCGATGAGCTGCGCCTCGATCATCGGCGCCTCGATTTGCAAGATCGGCTCGTGCGGGAACACGACGGTGCCTTCAAGCATACCTTGGATGGAGCCGGAGAACCTGAAGCCTCGCAAGTAATCCAGGAAAGCGTCCGAGAAGAGACCTTGCTCCTTCAAATAATCGATATCTTCCCCGCTGAAGCTTAATCGCTCAACATAATCGAGGGCGGGACCGATACCTGCTGCGATAGCATATCCACCACCGAAAGGATTGTTCCTAAAGAATAAATTGAACGTGCCGACCTTGTAGTGCATTCCAAGCTCGAAAAATCCTTGCGCCATGGTCAGCTGGTAGAAGTCGGTGAACAGGCCACGTCCGTGTGAGTATTGCAACGCATCCATCGTCATCAACCATCGAATCTCGCGGAGTGACTTATAACTAACCATTATTAGGACGGAATCAAGCGCTAAAAGGGAAGTATACGTGAAAAATTATTTAACTTCTACTGCCGTACCTCCGTTATCAGTCAAGGAAGGATGATCATCCGTGAGTCCCGCGAAGGTATGCTTCATTTGCCGGAAAGTACCTGCCGATGTTGAAAACAGTTTTTACTGTTTCTCGTGCGACTCGCTGTTTTGTCCTGCTTGCATCATGCGTAACGTAAAGATGTATGAAACAGAATGGGTTTGTCCGAAATGCAAGGCGCACAATCCCCTCGACGAAGCGAAGGTCATCAAGAAGGACGAATGAACGGCCGTTCAGCCGGTCGCGTGCTGCTTTTGAAAAAAATTCTTGACATCATCGAGGTCATTGAATATCGTGACGTGGTCCATGGCGCGGACCGTTTCGAGGTTGTCGAGATCCACTTGCCGCGGGTAGAGCTTAAGGGTTGACCCGTCGCGGAGCACGGTTTCCAGCTCGGCACCCTGGTCGGTCGGGAACAAGTACACAGGGACGCGAGCTTTCAAGCCCAGTGACACGCAATTGCTCACGAGCGAATCGGCGATCCCGCAGGCGATCTTGGCCATGGTATTCGCCGTGACGGGCATGATCAGCAAGAAGGTATATTTCTGGTGCTGGATCTGGCCACCCAGGAACGGCGTGTTCGGTCCCCTTTCCTCGTGCACGGGCGCGAAGTTATCCTTGAGCAGTTTCCACGCGTCATAGTACTTGAGCACGAACGGGGTTTCCTTGGAGAGCATGACCTCGATGTCCCACGCTTGCCATGACTGGATTTCGATCATGAGCTGGATTGCTTCCTTGATCTTGTCGCCCGACGACGTGATGCCCCACAAGATTTTTTGTCGGTTTCCCGTGTTCATGATGATCCGGCCTCGTTCAGAAATTCTGGGCTCTATGGCGATTAATAATACAAGATAAATAATTACATTTTATCTAGATATTTAAAACCAACAGAATAGCTTCGTGAAATCAATGGCCAAGAAAAGTTCAAAATCGAAAGGTGCTAGTGCCAAGGCAGCCGAGGAGCACGAGGTCGCAGAAACCGTTCAAAAAACCGGCGATGCTTCGAATAGCGAGGAGATTGACAAAGCTTTCGAGGAAGCAATGAAAGATGGAGCCGGTGAGAGCGCTAAGAGTGGATCCGGGGACGAGGATGGTGATGAAGATGTCGAGATCGACGTGAGCGCGGCGATCCAAGCGAGCGGGGGGCACCTGGATCTTGACAAGGTGACCGTCAAGGACATTCCTGGTGTAGGCCCGAGCATCGCGAAAAAACTCGCTGAGAGTGGTTTCAGCAGCATCCGGGCAATTGCCACGCTGCCACCCAAGATGTTGATGCAGGAAAGTGGGATCGGCGAAAAAACCGCGGATAAGATCATCAAGGCGGCACAAGAAATATGCAAAATGGAGTTCGTCACGGCCGATGTCGTGTTCGAGAAGCGCAAGAACCTGGGCAAGATCGTCACGGGGAGCAATGCACTAAACGAGATACTCGGGGGTGGTATCGAGACCGGTGCCATCACGGAACTGGTCGGCGAGTTCCGCACCGGCAAGACGCAAATCGCGCACCAATGTTGCATCAACGTCCAGCTTCCTGTCGACCAGGGCGGGCTCTCGGGCAAGGCATTGTACGTGGACACCGAGGGCACGTTCCGGCCGGAACGCCTTGCCAAGATGGCCATGGCCAAGGGTATGGACGTCAAGGAAGCGTTGAAAAACGTGATCTATGCACGTGCTTACAACAGCGAGCATCAAATCAACATCTTGCGCCAAGCCCGCAAGCTCATCGAGACCCAGAATGTCAAGCTCATCGTGGTGGACTCGCTCATCAGCCACTTCAGGTCGGAATACTTCGGCCTCGGGGCGCTCGGTCCGCGGCAGCAATTGCTCAATATGCACATCCACCAGATCCAGCAGTTGTGCGACACATATATGGTCGCGGCCATTGTGACGAACCAGGTCCAAGCCAAGCCTGATATTTTCTTCGGAAATCCGACCATCCCTGCCGGTGGCAACATCGTGGCGCACGGCAGCACGTACCGGGTGTTTATGAGGAAGGGTAAGGGCGAAACGCGCGTGGCCAAGATCATCGATGCTCCCGGGCTTCCCGAGGCAGAAGCGGTGTTCAAGATAACCGAGAAAGGCATCGAGGACGCAGAGACCTAGGCACGGACTTTGAACTTCACTTGAACTGATCCTTTTTTCACTTATTTTTCAAAATCTGGGTGCATGTTCCCTTTTTTTTGGAAAGTCGTTATGTTTATTGCATCTATCGGAAGATTATCAATTATGGCAACTAGCGAAAACAAGATGAAGAGCGCCACCAGGCCAGGCAACGTGAAGTACAAGCCGGAGATCGACGTGGAGAAATGTATGGGTTGCGGTTTGTGCATGGATTCTTGCGAATCGCACGCGGTTAAAGGTTGCTTGATATTAAAAAATGGTAACATGTGTGTCATCGACGAGGCATCATGCTTGGCCGCGCAACCCAGGTGCGAGTACCGTTGCGAGCAATTGTGCCCCAATAGAGCATTCAAGCTAAAGAAAGTATGAATTCCCGCGTTTTTGCTAGTAAATATTGCATCTTTTTATACATCGCATCGATGCTGCTTATTTCCAACATGCTCATTAATTACAACGGGTGCATCCTTAAATCCCGTCCCGTCCATGCATATCTTGTTCGAGAGTTGGAAACTTCCAACTGCTTATAAAGTGATGGTTCATGACGAAGGAAGCCTGCATCTTAAAGGTCTTGCTAGACGGGATCCCCCGCGCACTCTCGGAACTATCGAGTATGACAGGGTTGTCAGACACCTATTGCCTCGAGTTGTGCAGGGCGATGGACGGAACAGGTGCCATCAACTTGCGGAAAAGTGGCGGGACATGGATCGCGTGGCGTGCAATCGTGCCGCGAGAAGAACCCCCGAAGTCCATCGAGGCAATCGGTAAAAAACGGGCTTGCTCGGCGATGAACGAGTGAACGAGGCGAATATTGCATGAAAACTGAAAAATGCTTAGCTGACCTCCAGCTGGAGGTCATCTACAACGACAAATGTATCCAATGCGGGTCATGCGGGGCTTTCTGCCAGAACATCTTCTATGAAGGCGGGAAGGTGAATTACAAGGAGCAATGCTCGGAAACGGTCGGGGTCTGCTACAACTTCTGCCCCCGGTCTGAGCTCAACGTTCCCGAACTCGATATAAAGATGTTTGGCAAGAAACGGGACAACCAAGCACTGGGCGTGTATAGCAAAGCCGTGAAGGCAACGCTCAAGAAATCTTCGCTGAAGGACGTGACCGCGGCGCTGCTCGTCGCGGCAATGGACTTGAAAGCCATTGATTGCGCCGTGGTTGGCAGCGCGAAGGTCGACAAGTCGATCGATCCCGTGATCTGCACGAAAACGGACGAGATCCTCGCGAACGCCGGCGAGCGCAAGGGGTTTGGTCCCCTCGTGCAAATGGCTGGCAATGCCATTCGGAAAAAATTTGAAAAGATCGCCGTCGTTGGCCGTCCGTGCCACGCCCAAGGCCTAGTCAAGATCCGCACGAGCAAGGATTTCCTGGTCAACCAAGATAAAATTGCCCTGGTCATCACGCAATTCTGCCTGGCACAAGGCAAAGGATGCCCCGTGTGCTTGGATTACACGGGCGAATTCGCCGACATCTCGATCGATGCGAAGTCCGGCGAGGCGTTGATCCGGACCGAGCTTGGTCAGAAAGTTCTTGATAAGGCGGCCAAGGCGGGATACATTGAAATTGCTGATGCAGATATCAAGGGCATGGAAAACAAGGCAATGAACAAAAAAACAAGCAATTTCAAGAAGGTGCTCGCAAAGAACAACGATCTCCTTGCAGCGGATTACGTCAAGGTTGACATGGCTTGGTTGAAAAGCTTGGGCGAAGAGCCCAAGAAGACCTGAAGGTAATAAAAAGGAAATTTCATTTTTTTCTCGGGATGAAGTCATCAGCCCGGAACTTGTTCGTGAGCTTTGTATCTGCCCGCTTGACGATTTTTTCGCCAATTTCCATATCTTCCTCGTATTCATCTTCCATGCCGTCGAGTTCTTCGAGCTCGCGCTGAACTTTCTTCACATCGTCCTTCAAACCCATGTTCTGGAAAATTTCGAGTGCCTTCTCGAAGTTATCCCGTGCCTTGTCGAATACCCCGGCGTCTGCCTCGCTCTGTCCCATGTAATACAGCGAGAGCGCCTCGCCGCGCCTGTCGCCGATCTTGCGCTTCAAGTCGAGCGATGCCGTGTGCGCACGCAACGCGAGCACGTGATTGCCAAGTTTCGTGTGGATCATGCCGATGTTTTTCAAGGCAATGGCTTCTCCTTCTTTATCATCGAGTTCTTTGCAAATCTCGATGGATTTCATGTGGTAATTTAATGCAGCGTTGAAATCGCCTTTTGCAAAGAACAATTGGCCAATTTTATTCAAGCACGAGGCCGCCCCCTTTTGATCGTGCATGTCTTGGTAGAGATCGAGATTGTTCTTGTAATACTGGATCGCGTTGTCGGGTTTCTTTGTGAGATCGTAAATCTTGCCTAAATATTCGTTAACGACGATCGCATCTTTATCAGAACCCAGCAAAAAAGATTTTTCAAGAGCGAGCTCGAATCGCAACAAGGCAGTTTCATATTGCTGTTTTTCGAATAATTGCTTCCCCTCAGTGACTAACCGGTCGAATTCATCGCGCATCATGCAATGAGGACCTCAATATTTTGATTTAGAATCAAAAAAATTTGATATTGCCAGAGATATATTCGGGCATCGCGTTTCAATACCAAACTCTTAGAAGTATTCTGACTATTAGAATTATTCACCTTTCCCTATATGAAGTACGATTTAATATTCATAACACCTTCTCTAATTTTTCCCGGTTCGATGCACACATAACAAGAAACGAAGAAAAAAAGAAATATTTCACAAGGAAATGCTTGTTCCGCACGATGAACACTGTATCGTCGTTCCCGCGCGTGCCTTGAAATCGTCACGAGTCAGCATCAAAGGCTGGTTGCAAGACGGGCAGCTCTTGATGTATGCAAGAAGCTGACTGCAATCCGTGCAGGTGTACCATCTCGAAAAATCTGGATTCGGTACCTCGTAGTACTTCGAGCACCGCTGGCAATAGAACTTGGCTGGGACGGCAAGTACGGCCGGCGTGGACGATACAGCTTGCGTTACAGGAAATGATTTCTCAGGCATAGGCTGATAAGCCAATGAAACCTTTTTTTCCGGAGAACTCACCACCATCGAGGACCGGCGGCTTGACGCTTTCGATCGCTTTCTCGACACGACCACGCCAACGATAATTGCAAATCCCGCGGCACCAGCGACCAGTAAATACCAGTATTTCGTGAGAAACTCGAGAAGCGGGTTTTGGTTTGCTGGTTCGATAACGGAAACAAGCACCGTGTCTTGATTTCCTATACCGGCTGAATTATTGAACTGGATCGTGTAATTCCAAATTCCGAGACCAATACTGGTGTTCACCGGGATCGTGATGTCGGTATTGTTCACCCAGGCCTGCCAATCAACGACCAACGAATTGTTTCTCAAGATCCTGTATGTCCCGGGACCTGTCACATCGATCAAGCACCAGGTAATCGTGACGTTCAATGCATTCATATACACTTCAAGATCCTCCGGGTGGGTCGAGCGGGGTGCGTTGACAATTGTGATCACGATGAAATTCGGGGAGCCACTGGTCCCGTGCACGTCGTTGAATTCCAGCGTGTAGTTGAAGATGCCTAACCCGCGTCCGGTGTCAATCAGAACGTTGAACTGCGTCCCCGATTGCCATGATTGCGTCGTGTATGATGAGCCGTTGATGCGCACGGTGTAAGTCCCGGTTCCCCCCACGGAATCCGTGATGGTCCAGCGAATAGACACGGTGTCGTTCGCTGCGACGCGATTGCTGTCAACCACGGGACTGCTCGCAACGGGAATGTCATTCACGATGATCGTGACCGTGTCCGGTGTCCCGGTATTGTTGAGGCTATCTTCATATTCTATCGTGTAATCCCAGCGCCCGAGGGCAGTAGTGCTTACAGGGATCACGATGTCGGCATTTATTCCCGGCCAATCTTGCCAATCTCGAACCACGCTCCCGTTTCTGAGGACGCGGTAATCCCCGGCTCCATTCGTCGTGGTGAGGCGCCACGTGATGTTGACCCCCGGCGCGTTCTGGAGAGCCACTTGGTCGGCAGGATGCGTCGAAAACACGCCGTTCGTCGTGAATAACAACGAATAATCGTTAATCGACGCGTTCAAGCCTGTAAAACTCGTGAAATAGCTCATGTTTAGCCCGTAATTGAGGCCGCACGTATAATCAGATGCGTATCCCAGATTATCGTAGTTGAAAGCGATGTCCCCGTTTTGGTATAGTACAACCTCGAAATTGCCGACATATTCCGTAGCATCTGTATATACCTCTTCGTATAAGATGACGACTCGATCTGGTGATGTCAAGTTCGCCACGTAAACGCCACCAAAGAAGAAGATGAATAAATCCTCCCAAAATGGCGCTATCATGAAGCGATACGAGCTGGTCGGGAATGCAGTGTTACTTCCTGTTATGTAAGGATCGAAACTGATGAATCCATTTGTACACACGTCTATGTAATTAAATACATGATCATAATACGTGAACGTGAAAGGAAGGAAGAACTGATTCGTGGCGTCGCTTTCCATGGTAAAACCGCATCTTATACCTCCCGTTGCCGGTATCCAGTCATACGGGTATCCAGTCACCATCGTGTAATTGCTTAGCGGGGGGCCAACCACGAAGACATAACCCGGCTTTGCAAGCTTGATGAAATTATTTTCGTCATCGACCACCGTGAGCGTGATGGTGAAATTTCCACCGGCATTGAACTGGTGCACCGGGTCTTGCACGGTTGCATTGGCGGTCCCGTCATCGAAACTCCATTGATATGTTACTGGATCATTCCACGTCGTGCCGGTAAAGGTGAATTGGACAAAGGCACCCGCGTTGGTCGATGTCGTGTTCGCTCCAAACGTGACGAGGGGTACCAGATCCGTCACCGTGATATAATTCGTGGCCTGGTACGTGTTTGTGTCCCCGTCCCAGTCGCTAACCGTGAGCGTGACCGTGCGCGTGCCCGCCGTGGTATACTTGTGCACGGGATTCATGAGCGACGACACGCCGCCGTCGCCGAAATTCCAACTGTATAGCGTCGGTGCATTGCCCGGGTTGCCCGTGAAATTGAACTGCACGGATTCTCTCTCGTCGATGGTCGTGGCATTAGCCGTGAAGCTGGCGGAGACGGGCAAATCCGTGAGGACCTCGACGTAACTGACCTTTCGCACGATACTCGCGTCGCCATCCATGTCCACGATCGTGAGAGTGACCGTGAAATTTCCCGCGGTATAGTAATAATGCGAGGGAAAGCCCCATGTCTCGTTGCCCGTCGCGTCCCCGAAGGACCATTGGTATGAGAGCGGGCCATTCCCGGTACCGTTGAAGTTGAACCAGACGTAATTATTC
This sequence comes from Candidatus Sigynarchaeota archaeon, assembly GCA_030587525.1. Taxonomy (GTDB): domain Archaea; phylum Asgardarchaeota; class Lokiarchaeia; order Sigyniarchaeales; family Sigyniarchaeaceae; genus Sigyniarchaeum; species Sigyniarchaeum tengchongense. Next base: position 20,796 of record JAUQYW010000618.1, read on the forward strand.
ACGAGGATCTTGCGCGGGCTCCCATAAAACTCGGCGCTCGCCGGGATATCGTTCTGAACATAGATATAAGATGCCCGTTGCCACACTGACGCGGCGCCGCTCGAATCGCTGGCGGTGAGCGTGATCGTGAAATAGCCAGGAGAATTGAACACGTGCACGGGATCCTTCGCCGTTGCGTTCGCGGTGCCGTCCCCGAAGCTCCACTGGTATGACATTGTCCTCAAAGTCATCATGCCCGTGAAATTAAATTGCACTGCCCAGCCAGTTATGATGCTTGTCCTGTTTGCCGTGAAATCTGCCACGGGCGTTACATGATATTTGACAGCTAGAGGGTAATTATCCTGAGCAGGTGACGTCCCGTCAATGGCATAGGGCGTGTTCCACACGGTTCCATTGTTTATCGCGGCGGGAAACCGCGTTTGGTAATTTATCCAGTAGTTTCCCCGCGTTCCGTTGTCGAAATAGTTCGGCGTGGAGGATGCCATATCATAAGCCTCGGCACCCGTGTTTCCCAAAAAATTGTTGAGGCAGACCGTGTTGTAACGCGTGTTTGATCCTTGTGAAAAATAGCCATAGTTATTCCCGCTGATCGTGTTACCCTGGATGAGATTATAATTCGCGCTGATGAGCTCGACCCCACGACCAGCATTTCCGGCGATATCGTTGTTTAAGATTTCATTAGAATTTGCCTGGACAACCGGGGATCCAGCAATATACGCGCCATCTTGCCCGTTGCTGCTGATCGTGTTTCCATCAAATACATTATAGTTCGTGCTCCAGATATAAACGCCATTGCCGGTATTTCCTGTGATCATGTTAGCACAGAACCGGTTCCTGTATGCGCTCTCAAGCGTAACGCCGTCATCCTGGTTTGATGTCACATTGTTTCCGGTGCAGTTGTTGTCATCCGAGGAAAAGAAGTATAGGCCGATGTACACATTATTTCGGATATCGTTGTAATCTATCGTATTATTGCTCGCGAAATTCCCCGTTATACCGAAACCCAGATTGCTTATGACCGAGTTGTTTGCAATCGAATTGAATGTGTCTCCTTGATCGAGGGTGATTGAATAGGCACTCGTGTTCATGACACTATTTTTGATGACCATATTGTGGCCCGAGTTATCGAGCAAGATGCCCACGGTTCCCGTTGCGATGGTATTGTTCTGGATAGTGCACATACTGGATACACCAAGGTACACGCTCGCGTTGTCATATGCTGTTCCGCAGTGGTGGATGCTGTTGTCCCGGACTTGTATGCCCGTTGAGCCCGAGAGATACACGTTCTGCTGGTTGTGGTGTATCTGGCTCGATTTCACGAACACGTTAGTCGAGGCTTGCACGCGCACGCCGTAGCCGCCGTTGGAATAGACGCGGCAGCCCGTGATGTTAGTGTCCGTGCAGTTGACGAGCAAGATACCCGCCCCCACGCCGGCGGGTCCGGCGTTAAACACCGTGCAGTTCTGAATGACGAGAAACCGGTTAACATCCGTAATGGACATGCCGCTGTTTCCGCTGCTCGCGTCGATTTCCATATTCTTGATGACATGTGCCGTTGCCCACGATGCACCCGTGGTCCCGTTTCCCGCGCAAAATGCATCCAGGGCCGCGTTGCCCACGATCGCAATAGGACCATGAAGCGCAGAATCTAAAATGACCGATCCAGGGAACTCGCGATCAATATCAATCTGTGATCTTGAAACAACCAAGGCTGTTCCAAAGATACCAAGGGCAATTACAAACGAGAATTTGATTTTGAATGCTATCATTGCCATATTTACCATCACGATTCTAAATTCAACTTCTTTCTCGAATCTATCTCGAATTATTTGATAAAACATTGAGAGATGCTCCGTAAAGAAATGAACGAGCAAATCTATATAAGAGTTTTCCGCTCGACTTCACGAAGCTTGCTGGTTCCCTTGCCAAGCCGTGTTTTTTTCCAGGATCCTTGGATTCGCGTCCAAAACATCACGATGGCGTCATTCAAGGTAGCGAAGCCGCAATCGGTGACTCGCCCCTCCCGCGAAGTGGCGTGCTGGAACCGAAAATGCAGCATATTATGCAAACAAAGATCAAATAAAACGGGACGTTAAAACTTGAGTAAAGGTTCCTTCGCGCAGAAGGCTCTCCAGTCATCGATGACCTTCGCCACGGGCACCTTGTCCCAATCTTGCGGATACGCCACGTTTATCATGTAGCGGTAGACCTTTTCCCAGACCGGGATCACGTTGCTCATCTTATGCTGCGTCGTCACCTCGGCGAGCGCGTTGGAACCGAGCTGGCGCTGGAGATCAGCATCCGAGAGGATCTTCACGAGTTGCTGGGCGAATTCCTGCTCGTTGTTCGCGAGGTACCCTGTTTTTCCATTGACAATCACGTCCTTGATGCCACACGAGTTCTTGCCCACGCACGGCGTGCCTTGGGCCATGGCTTCGAGCAGCACGAGCCCCTGGGCCTCGATGTCGTTGTAGAGCGTGCTCACGTCGGCAGAATCGTAAACCTTGCGCTGCCACGCGTGCTTGATCCAGCCCGTGAACGTCACGTGATCCTCGATGTGCAGCTTGCGGGCATATTCCTTGAGCACGGGCGTGTGTGGTCCGCCGCCAGCCGCGATCAAGTGGGCGTCGACGCCCATGTCGCGCACGTGCCGGAGCGCGCGGAGGATCGCCTCGACGTTTTTTTCGGGACCTTGGCGCCCGGCATAGAGCATGATTTTCTTATCGAGCGGGATCTTATAATGTTCGAGCACCTCCTCGCGAGCATTCGGGGTCTTGAAAAAATACTCGTCGAGGATGCCATTCGTGAGCGCGAAGATCGGTTCCTTGATCTTGTATTTCAAGATGAGCTCTTTCTTGGAATAGGTGGGCACGTGCCGCACGTGGAACCGGTTGTAGAAAAGGCGTTCATATTTCCAAGCGTAAAAAGCAAATGCTTTGCCGATGACCGGGAAATAATCGCCCGCGTAATATTTCAAGGGGCTATGGTGCGTGATGACCTTGGCCACGCCGTTGATCTTCGAGACGTCCAGCCCGAGCGCGCCGACCGTCATGGGCGTCGCGGCGTGCACGATGTCGAGGTCCTTGTAATAGCCGTAGTTGTTGAACACGTACCGGATGAACGGGATGGAGAGGTAGAATTCAGGCTCGCGTGACATGCGGAAGTTGATGATGTACCCCGCCTTGTGAAAGATGACGTTCGGCTTTCCAGCAACCCCATTCCCTGGCGCAAAAACGTGAACCGTATGGCCAGCCTTGCCAAGCCCGATGACGAGGCGGCGGACGGCTTCCGCCGTGCCATTGCACTCGGAGAGCATCTCGGAAAAAACCCCGATGGTCAGCTTCCTTTTCATGGCAATCACGCTCGGCGTGTTTGGTCGTCATATCAAGCTAGATTCGAGGCTGGCAAGTAATATCGAAAATACTATAATGAATATTGGATCTGTATATTGATCAACAATTCTTTTAATTAAAAGTTTCGAGTCAAGCGACTCTTTTATTATGGCGCGGGAATCGCATTAATAACGCTGCCGCGGTGCATGAAGCTTCAAATGCTGGAAAGTGTTGTTATCGATTTATGTACCTCTCGCCTTATGCTATCCCGCTCGTGCTGGTCAACGGCGGGTTCGTGGTCGCCTTGATCTGGCACGCGATCGCGTCAAAAGCTATAGCATCTCGGCGCGACGCGGCGCTGCTCGCGTGCGCGTTCGGGGTGTCCGCGGCCGTCACGCCGATTCTATTGAAATGGGCGGGGTCCACGGACGCGGGAGAAGATCTGATGTATCTCGTCGGGACGATCTTTTTCGGGTCGGTGCTGGCCGTGCTCGTTGCTATCGTCGTGCGGAATCTCGTGATCTGTAATCAGCATCCCGAGGAGCGGGCAAAGCGGTCGTACGAGGACTTCTTGACATCGTTACCCACCAACGATGCGACCCGCCGCGATAACTCGCGCAAGGTCTTGCACGCCGTGATCTCCGTGGCGCCCCTCATCGTGTACTGGACCGTCTTGAGCCTGGACGCGTACTTCAAGTCGATCAACATCTTGCAAGAATACGGCGCGACCGGGCTCGCGGCAGGACGAGGCGTGAACATCATCATTTACTGGGGCTTTTCATATATGGCCACCCTAGAAGACTTGTTCCGGCTCAACGCGTTCCATTGCATTCCTAACTGGGGCCGGCTGTGGCTCCGAACGAGCCTGGAGTCGAAGGAACACCGTACATTCACGGCAGCGGTGCCGTTCTTGCTCGGCCATGTGCCCTTGCTGCTCGCGCCGTTCCCGGCGTTTTTCAGCACGTCCTTCGTGGCATCGATTGGTGACGCCGCCGGTTCGGTGTTCGGGAAGCGTTTTGGAAAGCATAAATTGCCACGGAGCAAGAAAACTTACGAGGGCCTGATAGCAGGTATGCTCGTCTCGTTCATCGCGGTCCTGATCGTGAACCTGGCATTTGACCCGTCTAACATGGCATTCGCGGTCACCTTCGCGGCCATCATTGCATGTATCTTCGGCTTATTCGATGCAACCATCACGAAGGTGGATGACAATTACATGAATACCTTCGTGCTCGGGGCGATCGCGTGGATCCTTTACCTGCTCATGCACACGTGATAAAAAGGAAGAATGAATGCTATGTGCCCGCGGTACTTGCGGGAATGAGCATCACAGTGGCACCATTTTCAAAATTGCATTCCCTCACGATCGTTTTTTCGTCCAGCGTGATGCCGCCATACACGAGGAAAAAATCGTTGGGATCGAGGCCGAACAATTTTCCAGCCATTTTCTTGAGATCGATGATTTTTATCGCGGGATTCACGCGTATATCGACGGTTTTTTCACCAGGACCGATCGTGGCAACGAAGTTCAGCAAGATATCTTTTTTAATCGACTTCGCCGTTGACGTGACCTTCGGGGTTTTGCTCTTCACGGGCACGGCTGGTTCCGTAACAGGCTCGCTCGGCACGGCCTCGGGTTCGGCCTCTTCGGTGGTCGTCTCTGGGCATTGCTCGGGAGGCATCGTTTCAACTGGTACCTTGTTCGACGAGGTCGGCAGTTTCGCTGCGATCATGAACTTTTGTGCGAGGTTGTCGTACAACTGCCAGAACGATTTCAAGCTCGTTTCCCGGTAATACTCCCCGTGTCCCTCCGTGGCCAATTTTTGCATGAGTATGTCATCTGCTTCGCCGATGCCGATGGTGAAGATGACGATGTCATCCCGCATCAAGTATTGCTTGGCAACCGGGATCGGATTGACGGGAATGTTTTCAGCATCATCACCTTTATTTGGATGGCCATCGCTCAACATCACGATCATGGTCGGGCTCATCCTACCGGATTCATCGGCCTTTGAAAATTCAGCGAGTTGATCGTGAGCGATCCGCAGTGCCACGCTCATAGCCGTTAAACCCGAAGCGTTCTTGATCTTTTGCGATATATAATAGGCTACGGTATTGAGATTCAAGCGTCCCAGCTCGCTTGCATTGCATTCGATCACCGGCGACATCTGTCCCTTCGCATTCTCCATTTGTAGCACCTCGACGTCGTCGCCGAACGCGATGATCTGGACGCACTCACCAAGCCCGCGCTTGAATTTCAAGTCAAGATAAAGCAACGCGGCAATCGCTGCACTCGATATCCGTGAAACGACAGCCCCCTCCCGGAATATATCCAGGAATTTATTGAACTCGTCCGATACCTTGAAATCATTCCGCAATCGTTCCAGTTCACCTTGCACATCCTTCACGACCATGTCTTCCTTTAACATGGAACCTGACACGTCGATCAACAAGATGGTGTTGTAGTTCATTTCATTGGCTGGGACAATGTTCAAGATGACTTCGTTCCCGGTGGCATCGATTATGGCAGTCTCTTCTTGATCGATAGCTGGCACCGTTTGCATGATTTTCAAGACTGTTGGACCAATCTCAGCGTCTTCCCAGAAAATCTCAAGCCCGGGAAAAATCGGCCGGTTCTTTAACAATGCAGGAACCCGCGACAAGTTTTCGGCGACCCAGATGATGGCCCGATCCATCGGCGTGGCGCTCGGTGGAACGACCCCGATGTGGATTTCCTTGATTCCCCCCTTCACCACGCTCTTTCGCAGCTCGATATTTTCCGATAACGATATCCGGGCACTTTTTAACACCGTGCTATCGACCTGGATGGCCCCCTCTTCGCATCCGTCGCTTGAAAGGACCTGAATCGCGGCCTTATTCCCGCGATCGTCGGTCATCACGACGACATCGAGGTCATCGATGTTCATTTTATTCATGTCGGATCGGCTCATGATAGCACGGCCGTTTGCGTCTCCTGCATCGATGATTTTCATGGATAAGCACCTACGGCATTCTATTGGGGATACTTGGACTTGATCTGCTCCTTGGACGGCGTTTTTGACTTGAGAACTTGTTTTTCGATGTCGTTGCGGTACCGCTCGAAGCTCTCGCGCTCTTTGTCGAGCTTGTTGCGCTCGTTTTTGATGCGATCCTTCTCGTCTTGGAGCCGTTGTTTCTCCTTCTGGATGGCCGAATTGTCGTTTTCCGCGCTCTTCAGCTCTTTCTTGGCCTCATCGACTTTATCCCGTAACCCATCAACTTCTCGCTGCAAAGAATTCCGCTTCCTTTCAAGATCGGGGATCTCTCGTTTGAGGTCATCGAGCTCGGTTTCCTCCTTGCGCTTCTTTTTCTCTAGATCACGCACGTCATCCTCGGCGGATTTCACCTTGTCGCGTAAGTTGTTCTCTTGTTTTTTCAAGTTCTGGTATTTTTGGTCAACTTCGCGTTCTCGGTCACGAACTTCTCTTGCCAGATCATCGAGCCGTTTCTTTTCTTGCGACATGTCTTTGACATCTTTCTTGAGCTCATCGACCTTGTCTTCCAGGGCCTCTTTTTCTTTTCTCAAGGGGGGGATTTGGCTGTTGAGATTTTTAAGTTCATCTTCTGCAGCGAGTTTCTTATTTTCGATATCGTTCAAGTCGCTTTGAAGCTTCTCCTTTTTCTTGGAAATGTTTTGCTGGCTGTCGACCAAGTCCGAAACTTTCTTGTCGATTTCGTTCATTCGGCTTTTTTGGTCGGTGATGGTATTTTTTTCCGAAGCGACGGACTTCCTCAAGGAACTGAGCTCGTTTTTCAAGCTTTCCTTTTCCTTGAGCATTTCTTTCAGCTCATCCTCTTGGTCCTTTCGCTTCCGTTCCAAATCTCTTAACGTTTTCTCGTATCCTTCGATGCGACGGAGAATTTTTTCGCCTTCCACCAATTCTTTTTCAAATTCCTTTCTCTTTTCTTCCAGGTCGAGTTGTTCTTGCCTTATATCCTCGAGCAATTGTTTATCCGGCACCGGCTCATCGTAACTCGGTTTTTTTGAAACGATCTGGTGCTTTGGCGGTGTTTTTTCGTTCATTCTATTCATTCCTTAGAGGACGATCGCTGTGTTATAATGAAAGTTCTAGGTTAAGAAGATCGGCAGCATCGTTAAAAAACATTCATGAAGGGGAATACTTGTCCAACTTAACGTATTCTAATGGACTTGGAAGCACGAAACTGTGCACGTTAGAATCGCGTATTTGATTAAGATGCGAAATAGTTTTTTGCGGGAACTAAGGTAAGTATTTAAGGTAAAAAAAGGATTATAAAAAATGCCTTTGGTTCAAGCGAGGAGTGCAGTTTAGAATTAGCAGTTGTTAGGGCATTTGTACACCTTCCTCGAAAAATCGCAGTTCAATCTTGATTTTTTTCAAGAATTGGGATAAACCAGAGAACAACACACTATTCACGGATGACAACAATGAGCAAAGATCCGGACGAACTTGATGAGGACTTGGGACCTCAAGAAGATGAGCCTAAAGACGAAGAACCTGAAGAGCCCGAAGAGCCTGCACCACCAATCGTGTCGAAAAAACCTGCTGCTTCACCGAAAATAGCATCCAAGACGCCGGTGAAGAAAGTTGGCGGGGGCAAGGACATCTCCGTATACTTCCAGTCGACGATTGGCCCCGGAGAAAAGAAGCAAAAGCTCTTGATCAATACGGGGAACAATGTAAGTGCTATAAAGCGTACGGTTGGAAAAATGTTCGGTTTGGACCCAGCGGACTTCAATTTGTCGCATGGCGGCGTCACGCTCGATGAGAGCTCCCCGATGAGCGATTATAACGTCAAGGATGGAGATACCTTGCTGCTCATCCCAGAAAGCACCGCTGGAACGGCATAGATTTTTATAGCTATGCTCAGAACGTAAAAACCATAAACGCATTTGCTTTATTTTTTATTTTTACCAACGGAAATATGCGTCTCAGCAAAAAGGTGCGGCCAAAATGGAAGATACCGACTTCTTTAACGACAAATTATCCCCGAAGGAGCGAGATTTGTACGATCGTCAATTCAGACTCAATGGCTGGAACCAGGGCATCTTGAAAAACTCCCGGGTGCTCATCGCGGGAGTCGGGGGCCTTGGTTGCGAGGTCGCCAAGAACTTAGCAATGGTTGGCGTAGGCACCCTTGATTTGCTCGATATGGACGTGATCGAGCACACCAACTTGAACCGGCAGATCTTGTTCGTCGAAGGAAATGTCGGGGAACCAAAAGCCACGGTAGCGGCACAAGCGTTGAAACGCATCAATCCTTTCATCACTATCACGGGTCATTACACGTCCTTGGAACGGCTGGATCCAGCGATCTACCGGAAAGCGCACGTCATCGTCGGCGGCTTGGATTCAGCAATTGCACGGTTGAACTTGAACGCTCAAGCCGTCCGGTTCAAGATACCGCTCGTGGACGGCGGTGTAGCGGGATATAACGGCCACGTGTATACGATTATGCCCGGCGAAAACGCGTGCTACGAGTGCTATCCTCCGTCGGCGGTACGATCCGACGAGATGGCTGCGTGCACGGTGGTCGGCAATCCCCGTAAAAGGGTCCATTGCGTGTTCAAGGCAACCATGCTATTCAAGGATAAATTCCATGCGGATCCTAATTCCAAGGACATCAAGCACGTCACGTTCTTGCAAGACGAAGCTAACAAGCTAGTTCGAGCGCACAATTTTCCGCCCGAGTTCACGAAAGGCGAGATCGTAAAAATCATAGACCGGCACGAGCCCGGCATCATCACGGTCAATGCAATAATCGCGTCGCTTCAATCGCACGAGACGATCAAGCTTCTCAACTGGCGCGCGGGCAATGACAAGCTGGGCAAGCCTGTCACCACCTACCAGATCATCAATGCCATGACAATGAAAGTCTATCACGTGGAAAAAATGCGGAACCCGAAATGCCGGCAATGCGGGGATCAAGTAAAACGCATCGACATCGACATCAAGGGACATGCAAAATGCGCCGAGATCATCAACGCGCTTCTACGGATGGGATTCACCAAGGATCCGGAGATGGAACCGACGCTGACGATCAACGATTTTAATTCCGTCAAGATCGTCGATACGGATTTAACCGCTGCAGAAAACGAGCTGCGAAACCTCGAGCTCCTCACCGCCGGGGGTTTCAAGGAGGGAGAAATTTTTATTACTCTTAAATTGAACTAGAACCGTGTATTCCAGAGCACCATACTCATCAAAGATGAAAAAAAATGAGCTTACGATCCACACGAATTACCCAGGATTACGCGGGATTGAAAAAATTGCTGTCCGATGGCACGATCGTGCAGTTGCAATCCTTTAAACCGGGCTCGAAGAGCATCGACCACCTGGCCATCACCCTCGTCGGGCCCAAGGGAACGCCCTATCAAGGGGGTTTGTTCAGGATGGAGATGAAGTTTCCCGACGAGTATCCCCAACTTCCCCCGTACGTGCGATTGCACACGCCGATCTGGCATCCAAACTTCTGGCCGAAGCCCGCGGAATACAAGGGGCAGAGAAACATCTGCCTGGCGCTGGTCGATCCTTCCCTCGTCGGACAAAAAGGGGGGTGGAGTCCATCGAAGACTGCTGTCACGATTGTGCAAGCAATCACTGCTATGTTAAACACGCACGGCGCCTATTTTAATCCGACGGATGTTTTCAACAAGAAAGCCGCCCTGGAAGTTATGAAAGATCCGAAAAACTTTGACAAGAAAGTGAAGCATCTCGTTCAAAAATACGCAAACAAGAAATGGTAAATAAAGTGGAAAGCACATGAGCAATAAGCGCGAATCCCAGAAAGACGAGGACATCGAGGATTACAAGAAGAAACTCAAGACAGAGATGAAAAAACAGCTACTGGAAGAAATTTACAAGGAACTCAAGTCGGAAGGCAAGCTGTTGCCAAAAGATGTCATCATCGTGCGTTCTGGAACGGATGATACCGTACCGGCTGCGGGAGAAACGAGTACCAAGGAACGCGTGAAAGAATCGGCAAAGGAAACCCCAAAGGATAGCGTAAGACCGGTGGAAAAGAAGGTGGATCATCCCGTTCCTGCATCTGGTGACGAGAAAATCGTGCTTTCACTCAAGGTATTTCTCAAAATCGCGAGCCACGCGTTGAAGTATGCGAATGACAGGATCCCGAAGGAGAATTGGGTCGAGGTCATCGGGCTCCTCGCCGGAAAACTTGGACCGGATGGAACCGTGTTGTACATCGAAGATGCATATCCTATGGGCCATGGAAATTCCGTCTATGCCGAAATCAAGGATTACAAGAATTTCGTGCGTGCATTCCACGAATTAAAAAAGGATAACTTGTTCGTGTGCGGCTGGTATCATTCCCATCCCACGTTTGGCTTGTTCTTGAGCGAGGAAGATCTTGGCACCCAAGCCCGATACCAGAAGCTCTGGGACAAGTCCGTGGCGTTCGTCATCGATCCGACCTTGGTCGACGGCACTTCCTATGGCTTCAAGATTTTCCGGTCCGACATAAAAAAGGGAAAATGGTTTCCGGTGAACTTTGCCTTCAAGGAGAACGTTGACCCGCGTGCTCTTCCCGGTCTCTTGGAATTCATCAACCCCATCATCGAGGGAAAGGCATTGTACTTGGAGTACGACGAATAACAGCGAGGAAGCGCGTTCAACAGGCAGACAGGTACATGAAACGTGGCAAGGTATCGTTGGATTTTATACGTCGTTCTTTTACTTCTCAGCGTCATCGTGGCTGCTTTTTTTGACAATCCGCTCGTTGGAGACAATAACACCTTTTATTCCTGGATTTTCGTGGGAGTATGGGTCTGTTTTTCCATTGCAATCCTGGAGAAAGTAAAGGCGGCGAAAGAATTCAACTCGCCTCACAACACGTTTTTTTTCATCGGCGGCTCGTACATGGCCGGGTATTTTTTCAGCGCCTGGGGCAATTTCACGACAATACTCGGTGCGAACCTAATACAACCCCCCTCTTCAGGGCTTTATATTTCCCCTTGGACGATGCTTTTATCATGGCCATACATGATCTGCGCCTTGTATTTGCAGTATGCTTGCTTCCGGAAGTATCTGCTCGTTTACATCGGCCGCGCGTCGGTGAATTCGAAAAAAATCGGCACCTTCACCGCAGTCATCATCCTCTTGTTCGAGATCACCTACAACGTGATTCTCTTCAACACCCTCGGAATAACCATTTTTCCAGTCGAGGCTATTAATCCATACATTGATTTCTGCCGGCTCGTCATCTCCATCTCTACCATCGCCATTGCTATACGGTTTGGACGAACCCAGCGAATCCCATCGGTAGCCCAGCGTGCCGCTACCCGGGCAACGCGATCAACGGGACGAGTTATGACCCGATCGCCTCAAACATCCCAACGGCCTGCACCACGGCCCCGTCCTGCTCCCGTGCCTCGCCCTACACAACCGCGCGCGCAGCCTTCTCAACCACGGGGCATGTTCCACCGGGTCGTCGTCCACACCACGAAAGCCAGCGAGGATATGGCCAACCTGGACTTGCTCAGGCCAAAAGCGAGCGTCTTGTCGGCGGAGGATTTCAAGTGCATCTTCTGCTTCAAGCTGCCGAAACTTCCCGAGGACGAGAAGCGGGGCATCGTGATCTGTCCTTCATGCAGGCATCCAGCGCATGCGGATGAATTCATCAGCTGGACGAAGAATTCACCCTTGTGCTCGCGTTGCGACACACAAATCCCGAAAGATTTTCGAAAAAAGCCGAAGATTATACCCACGAGCACCTATGTTGAAGTCATTAAAAGATATTCGAAATAAATAATGCACTAAATATTTCGGTCGATTATATAAAATACACTCGGGAAGATTGTATATCTCGATATGATGACCCGGAGATCTTGCGCCAGGATGATACTATGCTGGCCATCCGATTTCCCGTTAACGGGCTATTCGTTAAAAACAAGCCTCACGTGTATAAAAATCACATCTGCCTCCTCATAGGCATTTCTATTGCATTATTAGGCGTGATTGCTAACATCTCTTTTATACCGAGCTTTACACCTTACGCGGTCATTTCCTTTGTCATCATGTCGATTTTATTGCCGGGGATTCTGATGTTGCTCCCCGTTTTCACCTTGACCGATCACGTGCTCACGATCGACAAGAATGAGCACACGGTCGCCATCACGAACCAGCAGTTGTGGAAGAAATTAACACGTGAAAAAACATTCCCGGTGTCCAGGGTCCGAAAAACATACGTATCGCTGAAAACCATGATTACCATGTTCGACGTCGCGAGCCTCGATTTCTTCATGCACGATAACACGGTCATTTCCATGCACGTTTCCAAGAACGTGACGATGCTCGAAAATTACAAGGAGCTGGTCGATCGGTACTTGGCACGGTCGTGAATGCAAGACCTGTAACGTGAAACTGGTGAAAAAAAGGAAATTGTAGTGCTAGGTAGGTTTGCTGAATTTCGATATCAGCGTGTCGAAAAACTTCTTCCACTCGTCCTTGTTGATGTTGCCGAGGCTGAACCGGGCATTCGGCTGGTACTCGTTGTCGAGCGTGAGTGTTTGCAGCCTGGCCGTGAAATTCTTGAGCACGGACAGCATCTGGGACAAGTAATAGGTCGTGACGCCGCCATAGATGATGAGATCGGGCTTTCCTTTGCCATCGAGGCCGTTCCATGCGCTGTCGTCCTCCAGCCGGTTCGTGATGTTCGTCAGCGACGTGACATAGACGTCGAGACCGGTGATGTTATTTTCGACGATGTACTTGTTGGCTTGGGCAGTTGCCACAATTGGCAACTTTGCCGCCTTCGCGAGCTTGAGTAACACCGCGATGTACGGTTCGTCACCGATCTTGAGCTTAAGGCTCGTTGCGCCGACGACCAGGACGGGTTTCTTTGCCTCCTTGATGATCGTGGCGGCGACGTTCGGGTCGAAGACCGCGACGCCGATCTCGGGGCCGGCTTGGGCCGTTTTCTGCCAGGGCTTTGCTTGTGGGGACATATTAAATCATACCTTCGATCTCGGCGATCACTTCTTCTTCGGGGCCGCTGCCGGGGCGCTCTCCATCTTCTTGATGATGATCTTCTCGGCGTGGATCTTGCAGTTCTTCATGATGAGCTTGAAACCCATGCCACCGCCGACGCCGGGCATCGACATCTGGATCGTGCCAACGGGGATGCCGCCCGCGGGGACCATGGCCTGCTCGCCACCTGCGGCTTCCACTTCCGCCGCGGCTGGTGCTATCTCCTCGGCCGCCGCGAGCTTCGCCGCGAGCGGGTGGCCTTTCTCCTTCATGAACTTCGTGAGGCCATCGAGGTCCGTGGCATCGGTCTCGGTTGCGATCTTGCCGATCAGATCGGCGGGGATAGCTTCCTTGACGCGTTCCTTGACCTTCGATGGCAGCCAGACGATCACGTTCCAGCCACCATCGGCCCGTATGAATTTCTTGGACATGAGATAGTTGACGGCGACGCCGTGGAAGCCAGCGACTTGCTTGCCACCACCCGTCTGGTTGGCCATGCTGCTGAACGGCAACCCGTTGATCGCCGAGCCCTTGAAATTGCGGTCCACGATGCCCATGCCGCCGACCTCGGGAATGGCGAAGACGATAGCCTCGAAGCAGCCGCAACTCGTGTGCGGGACTTCCATGGCCGAGTAGAGCGCCACGCGCTTGACCTCGCCGAGGGAACGCTTGTCGAGGGTCTCGTTGACGCCCGAAAACTCGCCGAGCTTCTCGTTGATGATCTTGCCTTTAATGATCGGGAAGTTGGGGCCTTTCGGATCGACACGGGCACTCGCACGGGCGTCGAAGTAGTTGATCGCGCCGCAAAGGCCAGTACGCTCAGGCGTGACGATGCAACAATGCGTCGGGGCAAATGACTGGCAGAGCACGCAGCCGAAAAAGTTCTCGACCGACTCGTCGTTCATCCCGCGCACCTTTTCATCACGGGCCTTGTAGATCTTCATAGCATCATCGAACACGGGCTTCATCTTCTCCTTGTCCGTGTAGATCGTGACCTGGGCTTTCTCCACGATGGGCAGTTCTGCCTTGTAGAGTCGTATGAGCACGGTGCCGATGAACTTGAAGGTGTTAAAGCCTTTCTTGACCGCAGCTTTGGAAACTCTCTCCCAAATGTCATAGCGCTGGTTCAGGTGCATAACACCCTCGATATAATTCGTGAATTCATGGATACGGCGCTCCAAGACACCCTCCAGCTCGGGATCGAGTTTGCTGCCAGAGACTTCGATCACGATGCCGAACGGGATGTTCGATCCTTCTTTCAAGTCTGGAATATCGGGACCGACGATCTTTACATCATTATCCTTGATTTTTTCTGCGGGCATGACCTTGACAAGCTCGAATTTCATCTCTTGTTTCGGGCCACCCATTTCCACGTGGGTCTGATCACCGCGAATGCGCTCGCCTTCATAAACCGGGCCCACGCCAGTCGGAATATCGTCAAAGCTCATGATTATCAGAATTTTTCAATATATATTCGATGATCTTGAAAATACCACGTAACTTTATAATTCTTCATTTTCAAATCAAAGGAGGCGATTGCCCATCTTTTCAACATGACGGCGTCATGATCGCAAAGAGACAAGATCTCCCCGTAAATGTACGTGATCAAAGGAGATGTGGTTAAAAACTATGTATTACATGTAAAAAAAGAGGATTGACGGTCAAGAGATTTGATGCGTTAGATGTTCGAGAATTCGAGGATGTTGATCAGCTTCTCGTAGATCGGGTTCGTGTCGCTGATGATTTCCACGACCTTCATGACGGACTCCAGCTTCTTGTCCTTCGTCACGATCATGAGCGTGGCCTTGCCTTCCACTTCCTTCGCGAACACGAAATTGGATGCCGATTCCATCACGACCGTGTTCAAGGACAGCGGCGTCACCTTCTGGTTCCGTAACTCCATGACTTTCATGTAAATCTCATGCACGTTCGATTCCAATGCCGATATCTGGAACGTGATGAATTGCAGGGTTTGCGTGGTGAACTTCCCGAGCGTGCTCGTGATGATGAGCCCGTCTTTCTTGTTGAACAGGATGAAATCCGCGCCGCCCGTGTTGGCCTTGAACTCCTCGACGATGCTCCGCAGCTTGTTCAGCTTGCCCATGTTCTCGATCCGTTGCTCGATGATCTTGTCGCAAATCTCGATGAGCTTTTGCTGGGCGCTGCCTTGCTTGACCGAGACAGGCGTGAACGACAGCCGCTTGTGTATCTCCGAGGGGAGGTCCTTCGTCAAGAGCTCGAACACCTTCTCCTCCTTGGCGTCAGGCAGGTCAATCTTGTTGATGAAGACGTAGATCATGCTGATATTCGGGTTTTTCTCGATGATCTTGCCCACGAACTTGTCAAAGGCGGGCCGGACCGTGTCGTCGACCGTGAGGGCATCGACCATGTAAATGGGCAGGTCAACCGACGAGAACACGTTTTCTTCCTGCGATCCGTAGTACCGGTCCTGGTATTTCTGCTGCCCGCCTGCGTCCCACGCCGAAATCTCCAGCAAGCCCCGGAAGAGGTAAGTTTCCCTCGCGATCCCCCTGGTCGGCGGGAGATTTTCCACGGCGATGAACGACGAGTTTTCCATGGCAGTTTTCAGCAAGCTGGTCTTCCCTGCATTCGCGGGTCCCAATATCAAGAGTTTCATGGGCGATTTTTCACCATTGAGTATGCTCGGAATTTGTCGGAGAGCATCCTTATGGTGTTATATTTCTTCGTGAGATTTTAAAGGTGATAGCAGAACCGATGGGTCATTCGCCCGATGGCGAATTACCGAAATTCGGTCATCCAATCTACGGAATCCGCTATTTCGATACAACGGAGTTAACAGAGAAGCTTGATGAAAAATACCATAGTTTAGGCAAAAATGGCAAATTATATGTTTATTATGGCGATATTCTGGATGAGGAGAAAAAGAATGTAAAATACCTCAAGGTGATGCTAGAATGGGTGAATTCCCACCCAATGCAATGGATTAATCCGAAGAATCCAAATAATTTTAAGACAACTTCTGGGACATTCATCATGGGAAACTTGGCAGCGAGCAGAAAAATCATTCACAGTGGTACGGTTGAATTTTCCACGTTCGCAGATTACCTGGCACATCTCCAAGCCTCGCCTCCCGGGCACGAATAGCCATGACCTTTTAAAACCCGGTTTTCATTATTAGGTCAATAAAAGTCGGAACGTGGCATCCATGAAGCTCAAGGACAGCGATTCGATCATCAAGAAAGAGCTAGTTGGGAATGAAGAAAAACGCTGGTTAGAAGCTTATAACAAGGACATCAACGATTTATCCGAGCTTGATGATTATATCGAAAAGTTTCCCGATCTCTTGAGCATCAACTTGGCGGGGAATCACATCAAGCACTTGGACCACCTACTCACCTGGAACTTGCCACAGCTAACGGGCATCAGACTTGACCAGAACGAGTTGGACCGCGTCCCAGACGTGTTTCGCTTCCCGCAATTAGGTTTCATAGACATCAGTAATAATCATATTAGAGAAATTGATGAATTGTACGGTCTTGACAAATTAATCCGATTCAAATGCTCATATAATAGAATATCCTCGATTTCACAGTTGCTCGGTCTCACTGCATTGAAGGAGTTAGACATTGCACAGAATCAGATCGTATCAATCCAAGGTATTGAGAGGCTGGTGCACCTCGAAAAACTGGACATCGGGTATAATCAAATCGTATCTATAAAAGGCATAGAATATTTGCACGATCTCGTGGAATTTTCTATATATAATAACCAGATCTCTGATATCACGCCATTATCTGGATTAACCAAGCTCGAATCGTTAGCCCTCGGCCAAAATTGCATTGAATCCTTCCGCAGCATCATGAAATTGCCGAACTTGATAAAATTGTCCCTCGTGAATAACAAAATAAAAAAATTGTCCGAAGAGGAGCTCGCGTTTTTCCACAACTTCCCAAATTCCAAATCCTCCTCCGTTTTTAATTTGAATGGAAATCCCCTCGTGCACCCCTTCAAGAAGCAGATTCGCGAATGGCAGACGCCCCCCGACGAGATGAGCCCGGAAGAGCGTGCGCAATATTATGACCAGCAGCACTGGTTCTGCCCGTTCTGCGGTTATGAAGTCTCAATTCGGGCGGCTTGGGCAGGCGAGATAGTGGACCAATGCCCCAAGTGCAAGAAGGAAATCCCGCCTGATGCATCGCACCCCAAGTGGTTTAAACCCGAATAGCGCACCAACGCTATTTCCGAGCAATGACGTTGGATTTTTTCATCAATTATCTTTTTTCACTGGTAGATGATAGCAGCGGATTCCGCCGGCATATCCATATTCGGACGTACCGGATTCATTAGGGATTGGTGATATTGAGTCTAGTAAATATACAAGTAAGAGAACTGCAGTGATAAAGTGATGGAGAAAAAAATGAATGATCATCGGTTGTGGATCGGCTTGTGCGCGGCGTTTGTCGCGATCGCCGTGGCATTGATTGCTTTTCCCGCCATTCACGAAGTGAAAAACGCGGCCTTCGAGCACAGTGGAATCGATTTATCAGCAACGAACACGATCACCGAATTGAAAGGCTTTATAGGCTACCCGTATCTCGAAGGAAAGTACAACGAGAGTTTCACCTTTAAAGCAACCCTAAAGACAGCCACCTCCTCGCCAATTCAAGGAGAAACATTAAATTTCTATCTCAGGAAAGGTTCCGGTAACTGGACCAACATCGGGAGCGACACGACCGATTCCGCCGGCTACGCATTGGTGACGCGCCTCCTCGAATATACACCCGGCAATGATTGGGAATTCTACGCTACTTTCAACGGGACGGTCGCGTACAATCCAAGCAGCTCTGGACCTGGCGGGTTGCACATCTTACCTTTGTCGGTCTCGTTTTCAATCCGCAACGATTATGTGTTCGCGTACGGGCAAACGATCGCATTCGACGTGAACGTGACGGACGAGCACGGGGGAATCGTCGCCGGTGATGACGTGTATTGCCAGTTCAATTGGACGAGCATTGATATCACAAACACAACGGATGCTGCTGGTCGCGTCCATTATGATTTCACGTATCCCCTCTATTACCTCGAGGTCTTCCCCGGCATGCAAGTGCTGAGGTTCTGGTACAACCCCTCGCCCGCGTATTATTACTTGGAACTCACCGAGCTGTTCGTGAGCAATTGCATCAACATCACGAAGGGAGCGTACGATATCCTTGTTATAACACCGGAAAGCGTTCATAACGGCCAGCTTGCCTTCGTTGACGGCATCGTGACTGTTCACGGAGCCGGGGAACCAGTGGCTAGCTTACCCATCAATCTTACTTATTATTATAACAACGGAACGACCTTTTCGTTTTTCAGGCAGAGAAATACCTTATCGAATGGCAGCTTTTCGGACCAGCATTATTGGTTTCCTGACAGGTACCGGGTGCGGGTGGAAGCCGTTAGCACCTATTTCGATTACAGCTATGCGGAGGGATGGTTTACTGTGGAATGGGGGCAGTTTGTCTTCACGATCATCAACATCACGGATACGACACTGACCACTGGCCAGAATCTACGTGTTAACTTCACCGTAAACATGACGACAGTAACGTTATCCCACGAGATGTTATATGATAACGTGAGTATCACGTATGAGGAGACTGTCCTCGGCGTTGGCACGATCAACTGGATTATCCCTGTTTCCTGGTCGATCGGCAACCACACCATCACGATTCGGGCGAGTCCCGGATATGGCTACTTGGGGGAGACCCGCTTTAATTTCACGATCATCCCGAACACCGCCCCGCGGTTCACGTCGGAGCCTACCGGGGTGCAGTTCCCTGTCGGACAAGCCACCGGGCCATTGTTATGGCAAGCAGCGGACGACGAGGGGAATTGGGGGACGTATACTATGCGGCTATCCAACGGCACGCTGCTACAATCTGGTTCGTGGAATAATAGTACGGTCATCGTCCTTCCCGAGAACGCATTGAACAGACTCTTGCCCGGCACGTGGACCATCAACATGACCGTGAAGGACGGGAGGAACGCCCAAGCAACGAGCATCGTGGGCGTCAATGCGACGAACAGCGCGCCTTTCTTCACGTCAACACCATCACCCGTGGCCTTCCGGATCCATCATGCGGTCGCTTCAATCTCCTGGACGGCATCAGATGCCGAGACCAACTGGAACACCTATACCATCGCGCACCAGAACGGCACCGTGCTACTTTCCGGTTCCTGGAATGCCACGACCAGTATGACCATCGACGTGGCTGCGCTCAACTCGCTCTACTACGGCATCCACCCGGTCACGATAACAATCCGCGACCGCGGAGGTCTTTCAACCACGAGCGTGGTGAACCTGACCGCGTACCCGGGGTCAACAGATCCCGTGCATATCATCGGGAATTCCATGCTCGCCATATTCCCGAACAAGACCGGGAGCGGTGCAGTAATGGATCCTTACTTGCTTACCCTGGACATCACGATATTCGGGGCAAATACGTGCATGCACGTTGAAGACACGACCACCGATTTGATGATTGGGAAGTGCCATTTCTCCGGCACCGGGGCGGCCGGATCGGTTGGCATCTGGCTTGAAAATTGCGGGAATGTCAAGATCAACGAATCCTCGACATCTATGCTGGAAACTGGAATTAAAATTGAGGATTCCCGGATGGTACATGTTATCAATTGCTCCATTTTCAACAACACGGTTGGCCTGCTGGTGATATACGGGTATGCTGTCGATGCCGGTACTAGCTTGATAGCAAACAACAGCGAATCGGGAATGATCTATGCATTTGCGACTTATTGCACGCTCGGCCAGAATCACCTGGTGGGAAATGGGATGCACGGCATCCAGATCGCGGATTGTATTGACATCGAATTTGGATGGAACACGGTGGAACGCAACGGCGGTTTTGGGGTGCAGCTGCACAATGCAACGGCGACACGGGTGCGTGAATCCACGATTTCGCTTAATGCGCTTGGTGGTATTTCCGTAGAGTTAAGCTACTCGTGCGAGATCGACAACAACGCGTTCATTCGCACGGTAGATACCGCGTGCATCGTGCAAGACACGGGATCAACCGGCATCTCCATGCACGACAATACGTGCAATCTGGCGAGCTCGGCATTAATGGACCCCGGCACTATTGCCATCCTTGTTTTCGTCGCAATCCTTGGGATCGTCGTGACCGCGGTCACGGCGGCTGCCATCAAGCGGCGGAAAACACGGTACTAATCGCCTTTCTTATATTCTCTTTATTTATTTCCACGTGCCGGTAATGATTTTCTTCATTACCATCCTTCCACGGTCCAGGTACTCAACCGGCTCTCGACCGCGGCAAAGATCGCGGCTGGACCATCCATGTACGTCGAGGGTAAAACGGTGCCATTTGGCCCCATTTTCGGCCCACCGTACAGGGTCATGCCATCGCAACACGTGCGGGCACTGTCCATCAACGTGCCTACATAGGTAGGTTCTTGTCCGGGCCGTCGTGACCAGCGTTGCTTTGTCGAAACCTTTTAATAAATATAAATCGATGATAACAAGCTTGTTTCAAGAAGCACTTTCCGTGTTCTTGAGCCTAAAAGTTGAAAAAGGGACGATTTCATTATGCTGATTCATGTAGATAAAAAGAGAAAAGGCGAGGCTTTACTTTTATTAATTGGATTCTTCACGCAGATGACCACGAGCTTGATTTGTTTCGATCCAGTCATCAACAAAGCCGATGGTCATATTGACACGAAAATCTCAACTCCATACAGCAACATCACGAACGGTTCTAATGGAGGATCCTTGTCTGACCCGCGACAGAGATATAACTCGAGCTCAGGCGACGATTCCCGCTTTCCATATTCTAATGTGCCTGCCCAAGAGAAAGACATGCTGCCTGGTATCTTGTATCCGAGTAAGTTCTCGTTAGCTAAGAAAACGATATTTGCAGAGTTGCTCTTTCAAGAATTCTGCAAGTATATACTACCAGATATTGCTAGAGCATTCATAGATGCATTGAAGTATATCGGGTTTAACGCGACGAAAGACTTGTATTATGCTTGGAAAATTCCATTAGAAATTTTCACATTGACTGTTTGTATAAACGTCACCTTCCTCACTCCTACTGAAAACACATGCGTTCTTAAAATGAAAGTATCCGCGGGTGTGGGGCTTCATTCTGATGTTGAGTTATTCAAGAAAATATTTGAGGTTACTGGACTATCCGGGATAGAAGTGGGTGTAAATGGTAAATTCGATCTTACAGGTGATTTGACTACTGGAAAGCTTGTGGTGAATTGGAAATCCCTTTATCTGGGCGTATATCTCAAGTTGATTAAGAAAGGTATCGATATCATTCAAATAATAAGCAGTGCATGCCCTGTTGTCGGGGTGTTTCTAGCAAATGCTTACGAGCTTGCAAAGAGCTTGTTTAAAATGGAATCATCACTCGCGTTTACGTTTAAAATGTCCTGGAATCTCACTAAAGGGTTTTCTGGATTTTTAATCCCGGATATTGAATGCTTCCTGGAATATAGACATCTAGCCTGTAAATACCTTGAAGGTAACATGGCGAAATACGGATTTGGGGTACTCCTCAATCTTACGCTTGAATCTAAAATAAAAGAGAACGTGACGGGACGATATAGGACGCTCAGATTAATCGGTGAAATCAAAGTTTGGTGCAGGTTAAGTATTGACGTTTTATGTCTAAAAGGTACCTTGGACATTGGTGAAATAGTACTTACATATCCATTTATGGATAAGTCTTTTTTAATTTCATATAATATTCGGGATGTGAATTTAGCATTAAGCACAACAACTTCCGTGCTAGAAACAGGAGGACTGTTTAATTGCTCGGTGAACGCTTCATACACGGATAGCAAGCCATTGATGGATTCACCGATTCGACTGAAACTCGAAGGGGAGAGTGCTTCTTACGATTACGGCATCGTGCCCACGAATAACCAAGGCATCGCATTATTTGCCGGCTTAACCGGACCCGTCCAGGGAAGTTATAATCTCACGGCCACCTATGCAGGCAATCAGACAACCAATCCCGCTAAATCTTCGCGCCAGCTTTATGTAAGGAAAGTCATACCTCGCCTCAACATCACGAATCCGGGAAACAATATCAGCATTGCTGATTTCGTGAACGTGAACGTTCATGTTGAGGACGAATCAACCGGATTGCCCATCCAAGGAAAGTTAATGGATTTTTTCGTCTTTCCGGTCGATGACAATCCTTCTGATGATGACACATTGCCGGATGGACTGAATTCCATAGGCTACGGTTCACCCGTGGATATTGGGGCTGGCTCCTTCTCGCTTTACACGGATGAGTATGGAAATTGTACGAGCAATGGTTTCTACTTGCCATTTCCAGGAACCTATTTGATAATGGTGTATTGCAATGCCACCGGCCTTCATGAAGGCGGGCATAGTGATAAGCTGGTAAATGTTTTACCAGTTCTTAATTCTGGCCCTGTTATATCCTTAGAATCCCCAAGTCCCAATTCGGAGCTGTATGGGTTGGTATCTTTCCACATCCAAGCGAATGATTACGACACCCGGGTTGTCCTTGTCGAGGTAGATGTCAAGCACGTGCTTGATTCCTCGTGGACTCGCTTGGGAGCAAGAATGGATTCCCCCTGGATTTTTTCATGGGACACGACCTTGTTCTTGGACGGGGAATGGCAGATTCGCATCCGGGCTTATGACACGGATAATTGGACCACTCAATATACTTGCCGGATGATCGTGAATAACATTCCCGATATCTCCGACGATGTTCCCCCTTTGATTACCATTCTCCATCCTGCATCGGTATCGAGCATTTTCGGAAATGCCAGCATCGATGTTCTGGTTAGTGACAACGAGAGCAGTTTTCGGAATGGTTCCATTTATTTCCAGCCTTTCGGCGTGGTGACCTGGATTTATGCCTGTTCGTTCACATCTCCCTCGTTCACCCACGTGTTCGATACCACATGCTATCCCGATGGCATCTTCACGATCAAGGTGGTCGCCCAGGATTACGCTGGCAACACAGCGACGCAATCGATATGGGTTGGGATAACGAATTTCGAGGATAGTGAGAAACCGCAGCTGGAAATCCTCTCGCCGGCGGATTATCAAGTCGTAACAGATACCGTCGATATTTTCATCTACGCGCGGGATTGGCCCCTTGTTGGATGCTCGGGATTGAACAAGATTTCCGTCTTTGCTTTAGGAAAGGGCGAAAGCTTGTATACATTGATCGGGAACTTCACCGGCGGTCCTACATTCCACGTGGCATGGGACACCACCACGAAGCTCGATGGCGTCGCGATGATAATGGTTGTCGCGTGGGATATGAATGGCAACTGGGAGGACGATTATTTGATGGTCGTCGTCGATAACGTTGATTCGGATGATTTCCTGCCACCATACGTACGGTATCTCGATCCTGCACCAGATACCGTGGTGGGCGGGATTCTTGGAATCGCGATTGTAGCGATTGACCGCGAAAGCAAGATCGCAATGGTGAACGTGGAAGCACAAGATAGCGGGGCCGGTTATCACGTCCTTGGCTCTATGACGCACTCCCGAGATGACATTTACACGATGCTGATCAACGTTTCAACGTGGCCAAATGGGGAGTTATTGGTTTATATAAAGGGTTTTGATGTCAACGGAAACCAGGATTCCACGATCCGGCGGTTCTACATCGACAACAGCCTTTCGGGGTTGTACGGGAATAGATCGGACTTGATTGTTGCTGATGGAGCATATCGCGTCATCCAGGGCAATTATAACCAAACCGGTGATGTGGTCGTGAACGGTACCCTCGAGATCCGCGATTCGCAATTCACGATCTGGAATTACTTGCCTTATCAATACTCGATCTCCATGCATGGAACTGGAAAGCTCGTCATCACTAACAGCACGTTGATATTCAAGCGGTTGCTAGGACTCGAGCTTTTCGGCAGCACTACATTGACGCTCCAGAATGTCAACATCTCGGGGACCTACCTCAAGAGCTGGGACTCCTCCGCTGTAGAGATTGATCAGTCGATACTTTCTGCCACGGAAATCTTCTTCATGGGTGCATCGTTTTCATTGTTGAATAGCCACGTCACCGCGCCCGAGATCATCATCGCCGTGAACTATGGGATCCGTTTGGTGAATGCTCAAATCACGCAATACGGGTATAACGGACGTATAGGCTATAACGGTTCTTATGTATCGACAGCCTTCGTTCCATCATGCGATGGAACCCCGGGGCAAGATGGGCAAAACATGGTAGTCACCCTTTCTGCTAAAGAAATTGCAGTGGATAGTTCTATTTTCGACATTTCAGCAGGGAATGGTGGAGCGGGGGGATTCGGAGGGGGATACAGAGCTGGCACATTTGACTTCGGCGCGACAGGTGGCACCGGCGGTGCTGGTGGCAATATCACCCTTCAATTTCTGGATTTCACGACCCTTGAAATCCATGGTTCCAATATTTCAGCGATAACCGGCACTGGAGGAGCGGGCGGTGTACCGGGCACGGCTGGTGGGAACGGGAATGGCGGAATCGGCGGTAAGGGAGGCCTTGGTGGCCTTTCCAACGCTTCCTTCCAAGGTGTACACGTTGATTTCAAGAACGCGGTATTAAACTTGAGTTGCGGGAACGCGGGAACTGCAGGTAGCAGGTTCGATTTTTCGTCATCGCAAGGCGGGAGTGGAGGGAAGGGCAATGACAACATCTTGAACCTTGCTTTGACGGGAACCATGATCTGGGACAATGCAACGGTAATCCTTGTTGCTGGGAACGGTTCAGGAGGTGGAGATGGAGGTTACCAAAGCACCAATTTTCCGGGTGATTTAGGCGGATTGGGTGGTAACGGCGGAAATGTTTTCTGTACCATCTTAGCAGCTAACAACAACGTGTCGCTGCTGCATTCAGAAATCCGCGCAACCGCAGGCATAGGCGGGAACGGGGGAAACGGCGGTGGAAATTCTGCGAATACTATGTCTGGTGGCGTGGGCGGTAATGGAGGCACGGGTGGTCAAATCAAGGTGCTATTTTCTAACATTCGCAAATTCCTTTGTGATGATTGCCGAATCGAAGGCATCTCCGGGGCAGGGAGTGACGGCGGCCGTGGTGGTATTGGGCAGGAACCTGGCACGTCTGGCATTGGCGGAAATGGAGGCATTGGTAATTTAACATTATGTCTTGCGTCGGATATCGAAATAGAGAATTCTGTTATTGGTATTTCAGGCAACAGGGGCGGTTCAGGTGCGCGTGGAAATCAGGACACGGTAGGATCTCCACCCGAGGGCGCAGCCGGGGGCAGCGGTGGTGAAGGCGGGGTCGGTTTCTTGAACATCGAGTGTTCGAACATTTTAATCGCTAATGATTCTATTATCCAGGTAACTGGTGGTCACGGGGGAAATGGTGGTGCAGGATACTCGAGTTCTGCTGATCCATACCGCGGCGGTATTGGTGGTGATGGAAAAATCGGAGCGAATGCAGTAAATTCGATGGCCGGCAGGATCATCTCGTTCCAGAACACGTCTATGCTGTTTAAGGGGGGACTGGGAGGTTTTGGTGGCGATGGTGGGAATGGAGGAGGTGGGTCGGCACAATCGCATGGTCGACGTCCTGGATACGGTGCAAACGGCGGTAATATTATCTCGACTATCAACAGTTCCGAAAGCATTCTCGGAAATAAGGTAAATATCACCTTGGAAGCTGGAGCGGGAGGAAGCAATAATGGACCTGGTTCCGGGTATTATACGGATGATTCCGTTCCTGGCGGAGAAGGTGGTTATTGCATCACACAGTTGATCGCCACATCAATCGCCTTGAATCTTAGCAGCATATCTGGAAAAGGTGGTACTGGAGCCACGGGTTCACCTTGTGTTCAAGCGACCTATGATGCTGGAAAGGGGGCAAACGGCCGGTTGGGTGGCAAAAGCGGAGTAAGCATATTCGCGAGCTCCTTAAACCTTTCCAATTCCAATGTTTCCTCCTATGCAGGGAATTCTGGGAATGGTGGTGATGCTGGCGACTCTTATAACACGAATGGCTATGGTGATCAAGGTGGTTATGGTGCAAATGGTGCCGATAGCGACGTGTTATTCAATTTCACATCGGGTGAATTTGTCAATTGTAATATCTCTTCGGTTGGTGGAAATGCGGGAAGGGCGGGCAATAGTCTGCCATATCACCAATACCATGGACGACCAGGTGGAACCGGGGGTATTGGAAATGTCACCATCAATAGCCCGGGCACGCTCTCCTTTTTATCATCAAGGATTGGTGCATTGGGAGGAACGGGTGGTGCTGGGGGCGCTGGTTCAGACTCGGAATCACAAAGTGGTAACGGAGGAAACGGTGGGAACGGTGGTATTTGTTCCGTGCTGGTGAATGTTACTAACGAGATCACCTCGACATCGAGCAGCTATCTTGTCATAGGAGGCTCCGGTGGTACGGGCGGGCAATCGGGAATAGGTGCCCAAAATAGTGGTACAGTCGGTGGTGGTACAGGCGGTGCTGGAGGAAATGGCGTGATCGGGGAATTAATATTCCTTTCTTCACGTGCATCCTTTGAAAATGATGATATCCTGGCTATCGGAGGTTCCGGTGGAACAGGTGGTAGAGGGGGCCTTGGAAGTGCTCAAAACGGTGGCCCTGGTGGTGCAGGGGGTGCAGGTTACAAAGGCGTCTGCTTAATAAATACAACGGCTGCGATCGATATTATAAATACCAGGATAAATGTCACCGGGGGTTCCGGCGGCGCTGGAGGAAACGGGGGGAGTTCATCGATGGGATCAGGCACTGCTGGTGCGACGGGTGGTATCGGCGGCAGCGGCAGTGAGGGATTGCTCGTTTTAGATGCTTCGACCACGATTTCCTTGATGCATTCGAACGTTTCGGTATACGGTGGAAACGGTGGACTTGGCGGGTCAGGTGGAAATGGGCACAACAATGCCGGCAACGGCGGTAACGGTGGGATAGGCGGTAATGGCACTGTAAATTATTATAGCGATGAGATGAATGCTGGCACGGTGCAACAACATGTAGAGGCTGGTGATGGTAATAAGGGTGGAAATGCAGGCGGAACCTCGCATTTTGGTGGCAATGGCGGTCGAGGAGGAAGAGGCGGTTTCGTGAACGTTGACATCTCCTTAACATTTGCCTTTTTTATCGCCTTGGATATCATCCTAACATCTGGCAACGGCGGGAACGGTGGGAATGGATCAACGGGGAGTAGTGCGAACGGGGTTGGTGGCGCCGGGGAAAATTCGGGCTCCATTATTATACACACGCACCTTGTTTCCTTTGTCTTCGAATTCACAGATATTATATCCACCCTCGGCATCCCCGGAACAGGCGGTTCACCTAGTGGTACCAATGGAGTATTTGGTCTCAAGAATTGGCGACTTGATGGGACAGGCATCGCCACGAATTGCACGCTCGACCCGGTCTTTCCAACGTCAGGTACCTACACGCTGAAAAAGTCCTTCTTTATGTCTCTCTGGACATTAAACTTGAATGGGGATCCAATTGGCAGCGCTAACGTCTCGTTGCACACGTCGACCCATCAGCTGCTGAATAAGCAAGCTTCGCAAACGTCGGGATTCTTGCCATTGAAAGTGATTACTCAGATTAAAACCGAGCTCGCGCTCTCCAACTACACCAACTTCATCGTGAACGCAACTTACCTCGACCTGGTTTCAAATCAAGTTTCATTCACCTATTCAGCCTCGCAAGTGTTGGTGGTTATCTTGAACGGGACCATCACGGGTACAACAAGCGTGTTTCTCAATTGGACGTGCTACTCGTCCATCAATCCCTTGATAGGTGATTACTCGAATATCTCGTTCGATGGCGGTCCGTTTGCTCGTGTAAATGCAACCTCCGGCACGTTCACGATTTCTGGGGGTGTTCACGTGTTTGAAGTAGATCTCTTTGATGTATCAAATGTTTTAGTTGGCACGATTAACGGCAAGGTCATCATAGACCATGATCCACCAACAGTGCCCACGATAATTGCGCCGGTCAATAATTTCAATAGTACCAGTCCTCTGGTAGTGATACAATGGTTAGCCAGTACAGATAGTATCTCGTTTGTCTCGAATTACTCGGTCTTTATAAACGGGTCATGGTACGTGAATACGACATCTCTGTCGACGACAATGCAATTTATGCCAGGTTCGTACAACATTTCAGTTCTCGCGACAGATGCGGTGGGGAACGCGCGTGGATCGAGCATTATTTTATACGTTGACTTGCACGGTCCTTCGCCATTCACGCTGGACTTCAACAACACCTACGTGAACGCAAAAGATATGCTGTTGACATGGATGGCCGCGCCTGATGACCTAGAAATCATCTATTACAATCTGACATTGGATAACACGACGATCGCCAGCGTTCCAAGCACACAATATCTCTGGCTTGATGTCACCGAAGGAGTCCATACTGCCCTCATTACCGCGTTCGACCGTTGCAGCAGGAACATTTCCGAGTACGGGCGTTTTTACGTCGACCGGACCAATTTCAGCATATCGTATTTTGCCTATCCTCCTGAGCGGATTTACACGAGCAATTACTCATCAGCGATAGATTGCCGCTTGACATTGCTTGATTCAGGAGTGTTAAAATCGCCCGTGCTCGTGGCATGCTTTCAAGAAAGGATTAACAACGGATCGATTGTGAACCGGCCGATCTTCGAGCAAGGAACGCTGGATTTCCGGTATACGATCGACCTTGCTTTGTACAATTGCTCGGAGATGGTCGAATGGCGGCTCTACATCGCTGATAAGGCCAGCAATATTTTCGCAACGGAATGGCATAACTTCACGGTTATAGATGATCTGGTGCCAGAATTGTCAGCGATTTACATTTCGGGCACTGATTTCAACTATACAAATGACATTACCGTCTCCGTATTCTCCTCAGAGAATGACTACGAATCGGGCTTGAAAAACGTCACCCTGGTTTATTTGCTTGCGAATGGGACAAGTGCAACGACGACGATGGTAACCTTGGATGGCGAGTTGTATAATTACACGATTCCGAACACGAGACTATGCAGCGGGCCTTTATATGTCGACGTGAAAAGTTATGACAACACTGGAAATATCGGTTACACAGCACCGATGATAATACAAGTGCACGATCGTGTCCAGCCAGTTATCATTAGCACGAATATGACCAACACGACGCTCTCTTACGCCCGACCCGTTTCGATCAATTATTCACTCGGCGAGGATCCACGCGGGAGTGGTATCTATGCTGCTTTTATAAATATCTCGCGTGTTGATGATCCATCCATAAACTTTAGCAGGAGCCTTAATTTGAACCGTTCTGCCATAGAAAACGGATCTATCGAGTTTTTGCCGGGATTCATTCCTTTAGAGCCCAACCACACCTATTCGGTGTTTCTCTATTGCACCGATGGCTCTGGAAACGTGGCCAAGACGACCAATTATACCTGGATGGTCATCGATGATATCGCCCCGGACATCACGTTGCTTTTACCGGGCAACATGTCTTTTATGCGCACCATTTCGCCGATATATCTCTCCATCGATGACGCGTCTCGCCTTGATGTCCAAGCAAGATGGGATACCGAGCCATTCACGGCGGTTATAAGCAATGAAACGGATTGGTACTATCCAATCGATAATCTAGCATGCTCCTCGTTTAATGGATTGCATCTGCTCCACGTAAACGCAACGGATGCGCTAGGAAACAAGCTAAGCAAGGTCTTCACGTTTGTCATCGATAATGCCCCTCCCACCACGTCAATAACTTTCCTGTCCGCATATCCTGGTAATTGGGTAACCCGGAACACGACCTTTACCTTGGCATCGATTGACAATTTATATGGTATTGGCGTGGCAGACGTTCGGTATAGAATCAACCAATCAGCGTGGCAAAGTTTCACGAGTTCCTTCAACATCACCTTGTACGCAAGTGGGAATCTCATCATTGAGTATTATGGGATCGATCAGCTCAACAACACGGAAATGATCAAGAATTCATCCGTGTTCCTCGATGGAACCCCGCCTGCGACCTTGATCTCATTCACGCCGTCACATGGCACCTATTTCGTGAATGAATCGACATCATTCCTATTAATGGCTACTGAGGGATTTGGCGAGGTTGGTGTTGCCCATGTTCATTACCGGGTGAATGGGGGGCCGTGGATAGAATATACTGCACCCTTCAACCTGAGCTTGCTACCGAGTGGCATTGTACAAATCGATTATTATTCCATCGATAACGTGGGAAACGAGGAAAAAATCGAGATGCAATTCGTCCAGCTGGAGTATAGTCACGATGGCCAGTTGACGTGGCTAATCGATCTAGTTACGAATTGGGACTGGCTAATCATTGCGGTAGTGGGGGCCGGTATAACCATCTGGATCATGCAAAAATATAGACGATTGTTAAAAAAACAACAACTCGACTCGACTAAAAAGCCTCCTTATCCCGCGAAAAAAAGTCTAGATGAGAGCATAACGAGAAAAAAATATATCGGAACTGACTTGGATGCAGAATTAGACAGAAAGCAAGCGATTATCGAGAAACAAACGAAGGATCTCGCCGAGAAGGATAAAGCCATCGACGAGTTAAAGAGACGGCTTGGTGTAGTATAACTTTATTAGATATTTACTTCCTTTCTTTTTTTCCCGGCATTTTTCATCTTGATTTTGTTTGCAATCCTTGGCATCGGCGTGACCGCGGTCACTTCTTGATTACCATCCTTCCACGGTCCAGGTACTCAACCGGCTCTCGACCGCGGCAAAGATCGCGGCTGGACCATCCATGTACGTCGTGGG
>JAUQYW010000641.1 GCA_030587525.1 Candidatus Sigynarchaeota archaeon
CGGCGCGGGGAGCGTCATGTTTTCATAGGTAGGCATGAATGACGCCTTCGTGGTCGGCGGTGTTGCATCCACGCTCGCCCGTGGCTGATTCGTGATGAAATTATTTACATGATTTGAATTGGATGAAATTGCATTGAATTGGATGAACGAGAACGTGAGGAACGCCGCGAGGGCGATCGCAAGCATGATTTTGATTTTATGCGTGGGTTTTCACCGCGATTTTAATGGAAAATAAAAAATGGTTTAATTCGAGAGTGCTAACAACGTGGCCAGCATGTCCGGCCAATTCGTTTCGGCAATGTCCGATGGTAAATACGAGCATTGCGTCGCCCACCACGTCGCGTTCGCGTGAAACACGAACCCGATGCCGTGAGGGTTTTTCCCAGTGTCGATATTCTGTGGCGCGTGCAAGAGCTTGAACACGACGTTTGAACCATTGGCACAGGTCAATGGTTGACCGAGAACCGCGGCGAGCGTGGCGTTACTCGATGCTATCTTGAACGACGTTGCATAGCCCATCGATGCTGGTAACACGATTCGCGTCGTGTTCGACGGATCGAGAAAATCAGTGAATTGATCATCCGGCGTTCGCGTCGCGTTGTTGACCAATGCCGCTTCGACCTCGACCACGCGATTCGTGGAATACGCCGTCGCATTCGCTGCCGGGAATGATGCTGGATCCGGCGATGGCACAGCCGTGGATTTCGTGTAGGGTTGCAACGCCATCACGACCATGAAAATAACACCGAGCACGACCACGACCCCGGCGGCGATGGCTTTTCCTTTGTTATTTGATTTGCCCATGATTTTTCACCGTTACACGTGCGGCGTGCACGTTGCCTCCGTGGCGTTTGCCCCGAGTCCAATGCTGTTGATTGCCCGGACCTTGAAGAAATACGCCTGGGCATTCGTCAAGCCAGTTTTCACGTAACCCAACACGACGCCGAGTGTTATCAATAACGTTTCACTACCGGTCGTCAAGCCCATGTAAATCTTGTAGCCGGTAATCGGCCGTCCGCCATTTGCCGCCGGTGCCGTCCAATTCAACGTCGCGGTTTGATTCGTCCCCGTCGCGGTGAATGCTCGTGGTGCCGTCGGTACTGCCCATGTCGTGTTGTATTTTTCCGTCGAATTCACGCCACCGCCAACGGCATTCGCGGCTTGCACGATGTAATACCGGGTCGTGTTCTGCGAAAACGACGTGTCATTGAACGAGATTTCATTGATGGCTGCGAGGAATTGCTCCGCGCCCGCTGAAACCGAGCGATACACGTAGTATCCAAGGATTGCCATGCCGCCGTCGTCCGCCGGTGCCGTCCAATTCAAGCACAGGAATCCACTGCCAGCCGTGACCACGAGATTTTGGGGTGTAGACGGTGTCGTTGCTGGAATCAAGCCCGTGATCGTCGCGTTGTCGCCGGCACCCACGACATTGACTGCTCGAACCGTTGCGTTGTATTCAGCACCATTCGTCAATCCCGTGATCGTGCATGTCAGAACCGGTCCAACGCTCATCACGAATGAATCATTGATGAAAACGTCAACCCCGGTGATGTCAGCTCCGCCATCATCAAGCGGCGCTTCCCATGTTAACGTGATGTTCTCATCACCTGTCGTCGCCGTGATGTTTTGCAACGCGCCGGGTGTCGTTATTACCGGTGGAGCTGCCCCGCCGAGGCCAACGATTGATTGCAGCAACCCCCTGTTAATATAAACAGATATACCGCCGATCACGAACACGCAACCTAACACCACGAGAATGATGCCGAACGGCTTCAAACCGCCTTTATGGCCTTTGTGGCCTTTATGCCCTTTATGTTTGCCCATGATTCAATGCCTTCGTTTGATTTTTGCATAGAGATCGATGGCAATCGCCGCGACGGCAAATGCGCCAATAGCGGCGAAGACCCACCACCAATGATTCCACCAGCATGAAATACCATTGCCCCACGAGCTGATATCAAAGAGGCTCGTGGCCCTGTTACACGGATCGGTGAGATCGATGCTGATCTGTGTCACGTTTAGTTTATCCGCCCTCGGGTCATGGAAAAACGAATTATTCACGTTGTCGAATATGCTGCTGAGAGGAATCGGATGTCCTTTTGAATCAAATGCTTGGGCCTCCCTCTCGCTTATAATATCTACTGGGTATGTGAAATTACGAACGTAATACGCGTTTGTTTGATTCACGCCATAGGGCCACGCGATATTCGCACTATACCATTCCGAATGCCAATCGGAATCGCCCTTAACGCTCCAAAATTCATCATGGGCGATTTGGGCAGAGCGTGACCACGCAACATAAGCATACGCATCAGCAACAGTTATTTTTGGTCGCATGTTCACCATGTCGGAGATGTTTAAATTATCCGGGATGCCACACCCATTTTCCACATCAGTCAAATCAATATTTTTTATCACGGTGTTTGATGCAGAATATCCACTCGACACGGCATTTGCTGATTGCGTGTCAAAAAACGCATAACTTTTCACGTCGATGCCGCCGGATAACGTCGTGACCCCGTTGTCAGTCCGTGTTTGCGTGATGACCCAATCATTATATTCGTTGGGATCATTCATTTTTACATCGGAACGTTTGGTTAAATCAAACGTGGGAATCCGCGTCGCCGGGTTGATGTTCGGCACGAGGCCCGTGGCTGGCGTGCTACCGACCGTGCCGTTATGTCCTTGCGGGTCTGAACCGGAGAATCCAACAACCGCATTGGTCGTGTTCACGTGAACGTTGACGACCGTGCCGTTCTTTAGCGTGAATGGGTAATCCACGTTATATGCTTTAGCGGTTTGAGAATTGCCTTTCACGTTTAGTTTCACCGTGGCATCCACCGGGTCGCCCGCCATGTAATATTTCACGTATTGGTTGGCCATGCTCGAGCCGTCGGGTAAAATGGTTGCTTGGGTGCTCAAATCAAACCGTGCGCCATCGACGTTTGGAAAACTCACGGGCACGAGACTCGTCGTGATTTTCGCTTGCCGAGAATCACCTTTATCTGGATATCCGCCATTCCATGAAGGCGGAGAATGACCGTTTGCCGTTTGGAATTGGCCGGAATTGAATGGCGTGTCCATCACGTTAGTCTGCCACATCACGCCGGGCGGTGATAATGCATTATAAGTTCCTGTTCCAATCCATTCGATTGACGTGAGGGCGCCCTTCACATCCTCGCCATAAATCCGCGATGGCCATCGCGCCCACCACGAATCGCCATAAATCGGCCAGCTTTGCATCACGCCGTCGTCAACCAAACCATCCTCTGTCGCATGTTCGCCCGCCCATTTCGATTGATACCACGCCCCGCTATATAGCGTCCCCGCAAATGGGGTCAGATAATGCACGGTTGGCACGAAATTAAACACCGCCGCCGGCCCTGTACGTATCACCACCTCGACCGTGTTGTAAATCACGTGTTGAAACACGGCCTCTTGGATGTACCCCGACGCGTTTGAAACCGTTAGCGACCAATTCAAATTCGATGCCGCATAAGTACCGTTTGGTAATGGCGTCCCATCCCAATCGCTCAACCACGAATCCGACGTGTAGGCCATGATCGACACGCGATGCCCCGCCGGGTCGATCCAAATCGCCGGATCCGCAGGAATGCCCGTTTTGCCATTGGCCGGCGATCCCGTGTCAACGAGTTGGCCATCAATATACAATTCTAATGATGAATCAGCCATGCTCGTCGCGATCATGCTCTTGGCAGTGCCCTGGATGATCGTGATGCTCGATAATGAACTGACGAACACGCCGGCGACGACTATCCCGATGACCAAGCCTAATATTTTCATGTTGTTATTTTTCGACCGCTTGGAATGACTTTTTCGTTTTTTACCCATGAGATACCACGCGCGTGATGTTGGTGATTAGAAAAGTGGCCGCCGTTCCTGATCGGCTGGCGGCAACGAGCCGAAATGATGAAACGTGATTTATATTTATACAACGTACAACGTTGCTGGAATGTAGCAAGCAAATAGATACGAAATGAACATGCCTGCTAAAAATCCGACGATGACAGCGATGATAAGACCGCTGGCACCCTTGCCCTTCTTTTTAGGCTTGACCTTGAACGCTGCAATGCCGGCAATGACAATCGCGATGAGTGCAAGAATGCCGAGCCAGCCGAGCGTGCTGACGCCGAAATATGTCGTGGCAATTGGGTCAGCGAGTAACTCGGGCATGGAAACAGCCAAACCACTCGCAATAATCCACTCCAAGAACCAGCCGACTGCCAGGGCAGCGATGCCCGCAAGAAGGATTTTTAGACCATTTTGTTCCGACATGACATGACCTCCATTCAATCAGTAACTCGCTATCACTCGTTGAATGAGCGCCTCGACCGAGGCATGCCGCAACAGCACGTGCGATGACGTGGACTGGCGAACGAATGAAAAAACGAGGAGATCGCGAGTTGGTTTTATATCCATCACTGATCGAGTAACTATTCACACTCCACTATATAAAGGTGTTGAACAAAAACACAACCGGAATGAACGAACTTGTAATAGAAATGAACGCTAAAGCAACTTGGTAGGTTAAACGATG
>JAUQYW010000643.1 GCA_030587525.1 Candidatus Sigynarchaeota archaeon
GGGTGCAGCGACTGCTTTTGTGACCATCACGGTCGTGTGGATTGGTACCGAGGCGATCACGCTCCGTGCTATCAGTGGCGATATGCCACAAGACACGATCGGCGTGAACATGCAAGCACAAGCATTGGTTACGATCACAAATCTTATGGTCGCCCCTCCTGGTCCATATGGTCAAGGTTCGAGCTTCTCGCTCACGGTCACATTCAGCAACGCGGGAGGTACGTCGGCGACGGTCGATGCGATTTTGGACGATGGCACGTACACGGATCTAACCTGGAGTAATCCGACGGCAGTGGTCGTAGTCGCGGGTGGAACCAACATGCAATTGTTTACCGTGAACGTTGGTGCGAGCGCGGCGGCGAATGCATCTGTTGACATCCATGTTACATGGAGTGGTAACGAGGCGATCTCGAACCGCGCCATTAGTGGCGACACGCCGGTCGACCAGATTCTCGTGGGCATTCAATCTCAAGCGAACGTGGCGATCACGAACCTGGCAGTTGCGCCTGCAAGTCCATTCGTGGCAGGGACGGCATTCACGCTAACAGTAACTTTTATCAACGTGGGTGGTCTTGGTGCGACAGTCGATGCGACGATGGACGATGGCAGTTACACGGGCTTGGTATGGAACGATCCAGCAGCTGTCATTGTGAATTCTGGTGGCAGCACCAACACGCAAACATTCACGGTGAACATCGCCGCAGGGGCTGTGGCAAATGGTTCTGTGGATATCCACGTCACGTGGTCAGGTACTGAGGAGATCACGCTCCGTGCTATCAGTGGTGACACGCCGGTTGATCAAATTCTCATTGCGATTCAAACGATAGCGAATGTGGCAATCACGAATTTGTCGTGTGCGCCGGTGGGGCCATACGTGGGTGGTATGGGTTTAACGTTGACGGCGACGTACAGCAACACGGGAGGCACGGCAGCGACGGTCGACGGCGCATGCACGGGACAAACGTACACGTTCTTGACGTTTAGTGATCCGGTGGCGGTGGTGGTGAATGCTGGAGGCACGAACACGCAAGCGTTCACGGTGACCATCGCGGCTGGTGCTACAACGAACGTGTCGGTGGATATCCACGTGACGTGGACTGGGAACGAGGCGATCACGAACCGCGCGATCAGCGGTGACACGCCGGTCGACCAGATCCTCGTGAGCATCCAGTTACAAGCGAGTGTTACGATCACGGGCTTGGCACTATCGCCGATCGCGGCACCTGGGCCATACGTTGGTGGGATGAGTTTCACGTTGACAGTGACGTTCAGCAACACGGGCGACACGGCGGCGACGGTCGATGCGACGATGGATGATGGTATATACACGAGCTTGAGTTGGACTGACCCGGCGGCGGTTGTGGTGAATGCTGGAGGCACGAACACGCAAGCATTCACGGTGACGGCAGCGGCCGGTGCGATGGCGGCCTTTGTGACCATCACGGTAATGTGGACTGGCAGCGAGGTGATCTCGAACCGCGCGATCAGTGGAGATATGCCGCAAGACACGATCAACGTGAATATGCAAGCACAAGCATTGGTGACGATCACGAACCTCGCTGTCGCCCCTCCTGGTCCATATGGCCAAGGGTCGAGCTTTACGCTCACGGTCACCTACGGCAACGCGGGCGGCACGTCGGGGACGGTCGATGCGATTCTGGATGATGGCACGTACACGGATCTCACGTGGGATAATCCCGTGGCAGTGACCGTGCTCGCGGGTGGAACCAACATGCAAGTGTTTACCGTGAACGTCGGCGCCAGCGCGGCGGCGAATGCGTCGGTGGATATCCACGTGATATGGATGGGTACTGAATCGATCTCGGCACGTGCCATCAGCGGCGATATACCGGTAGATCAGTTGCTTGTGGCGATTCAGTTACTTAGCAACGTGACAATCACGAACCTGGCAGTTGCGCCTGCAAGTCCGTTCGTCGCAGGAATGACCTTCGCCTTAACAGTAACATTCACCAATATGGGTGACTTTGGTGCTACGGTCGATGCAACGATGGACGATGGCACGTACACGGGCTTAGCATGGAATGATCCAGCAGCCGTCATCGTAACTTCTAGCGGTGGTACAAACACGCAAACATTCACGGTGAACGTCGCCGTGGGAGCTGCATCAAATCCTTCTGTAGCAATCCGTGTCACGTGGTCAGGCATTGAGGAAATCACGCTCCGTTCCATCAGTGGTGATATACCTATCGATCAAGTTTTCGTTGCGATCCAGTCGCAAGCAGTGGTGTCGATCACGAACTTGACGCCAACGCCGGCTGGACCGTACGTGGGTGGTATGAGTTTCACGCTTATAGTAACGTATAGCAACACGGGCGGCACGGCGGCGACGGTCGATGCGACGATGGATGATGGCACATACACGGGCTTGAGTTGGAACGATCCCGCAGCGGTGGTGGTGAATCAAGGAGATATAATCACGCAAACGTTCACTGTGACCATTGCGGTAGGTACGGAAACGAACGCATCAGTGGATATTCACGTGATCTGGTCTGGCCAAGAAGCCATCACGAATCGGGCGATCAACGGCGACACGCCAGTCGATCAAGTTCTCGTGAGCATTCAATCGCAAGGGAACGTGGCGATCACGAACCTGGCAATAACACCGCCTTCGCCATTCATCGCTGGTGAGAGCTTTACATTAACGATGACGTGCAGTAACACGGGCGGCACGGCAGTGTTGGTCGATGGTGAATGCAACGCGCAGAGCTACACGTTCTTGATGTTTAGCGACCCGGCGGCGGTCGTGGTGTCTGCTGGTGGCACGAACACGCAGTCATTCACAGTAATCGTAACTGCTGGTGCGATGCCGAACGCGTCGGTGGACATTCACGTGACTTGGACGGGCATCGAGGCAATATCGGGGCGTTCGATGATCGGTGACATACCTATTGACCAGATACTCGTGGAGATACAAGCCCATTCGAACGTGGTAATTACCGATATTATGCACGCAACAGGCAATGGCAATTACGTAGCTGGTATGGCGTTCATTGCACGGGTCAATTTTTCCAATTTGGGATTTGTTAATGCAACTAATGTGACAGCAATGGTGAACTTTGGTGGATATTTGGGCTTGACATCGAACGTATCAGCTTCAATCGTGGTTGCGGGAAATGGAGGTACAGGCTGCATCAATTTTTTAATCTCCATTGCAATGAATGCGGTTACAAACAATACGGTGCAAATTCACGCAGCATGGAATGGCACGGAGCAAGGTTCAGGTTCTAGTGTAAGCGGTACTTCGGGAGCTATTTATCTGTCTATTTCGATTAAAGCACAAGCAAACCTCACGATCACGGGCCTAATGTCCCCAAGCGGCCCCGGCCCCTTTGTATGCGGTATGAGCTTCGTTGTACGCGTCTCGATGTCGAATCCTGCTTCCCTTGCGATAGCAATAAACATAATCGCAGCGTTGAACTTCAATGGTGCCATCGGTTTGGTTGCAAACGCGTCAGAGATGAAAAACATTAGCGGTGCCGGTTTCATTGATTTCCTCGTCACGATAAGTACGAGTATGCCTAGCCAACTAGTATCGATCAATGCAAGTATTGCTGGTAACGAGGAATTCACGGGTCGCACTCTGAATGCTGTATCCAGCGTCATTCTTGAAGTGAGAATCCAATCACAAGCAAACTTGACGATCACGAGCATAATGTACCGAACTGGTAATGGCACCTACAACGAGGGGATGACCTTTCCGATCCGTGTTATCTTCTCGAATACGGGGGGCACGGCTGCTACGAGTGTTATGGTGACCATTAACTTTGCAACCTATTCATATCTTTCGGTGAACGGTACTAATCCGATCACGATAGCCAATGGCAGCATGAGCTTCGTCGATTTCTTAATCACGGTAAATAGCTATCCAACCTTTAATTCATCGGTCCTGATCCGCTCGACCTGGACAGGTATCGAGGCAATCTCGGGACGTATCTTAACCGGTAGCTCGGCAAACACGGTACCCCCCTCATTAAACGTGGGCATCAAGCCAATACCACACATTCAAGCCGCGAGCAACATCAGTTATGAGCTGACCCTTACAGGCCATTACCTCACGTGGGTGGTTAATGAGGGCATTACCCCCTTGCCATTCTATACCATTTATAGGAATGGCAGAAGCATACTTACAGGAATGTGGAGTCCGGGTTACAATATCACTATAAACGTTGATAATTTTGCCGAGGGTATTTATAACTTCACGATCGCTGTCACGGATGGTATCGGGGGCATCGCTCAGAGCAGTGCATTCGTAACGATACTACCTATCCCGCTCCCAGTCATAGTTTATCAGCCATCATCCAATATCACCTTCGCCGCGGGAACAATGGGGCAATCATTGTCATGGACATTTACGGGAAGGGTTACATCTTATGCAAATTATACGATTTACAGAGATACAGTCCTCGTCGCATCAGGCGCGTGGGGTTCAAACGTACCCATTATGATTTCCTTGGATGGTCTTTACCCCGGAACGTATCTCTACCGTATAATAGTTTTTAGCAGCCCTGGTAACTTTGTCGAGGATAGCGTGGTCGTTATTGTTACAGATGCCATAATTATCGGCCCCACACTATCACTCGGTATTGTGGCGATGGCACTCGTGCCGTTCCTTGGCATCGCTGGCATCATGATGGGGCAATCGGTTGGCGAGCGACGTCGGTTGAAAATAATAGCGTCAACGTTGCCCACCGGGAAGAAAGTTTCGCCCGGTTTGTCATCATATGTCGAACAAGGGAAGGTGCAACTTTCCCAGATAGAACATCGATTATCCGAGATTAAAACAAGGCGGCAGCAAGAATTGGAAGCTATGCAGCATCAATTTCAAGAACAAGAAAAGAAGCTCGAGGAGGATCGCATCCGCCGGCGTCTGGAATTCCAAACCCTTCAAGATGCTGAAATTCAACCCCTGCAAGATGTAAAGGCAATCATTGACGCAGAAATTCAACAAAAAACGCAATTGCATCAAGACTTCACGGCATTGTCGCAGCGCAAGTCACAGATCGAGGCGAATATCGCTCAACTCCGAGCTGATCACGCGATACGCATTCAAGAGATTTCCCAGCAAATCCGGAAAGAGGAGTCCACTTGGGCACAAAAGCGAGCAGAAAAGAAACGCGAATTGGAAGAAACATGGCAAAGAAAAATCAACGAGATGGAAGAAGAACGCGTACGAGAACGTCAGCGCTTGGAAAGTCAAATAGCTCAAGAAGAAAGCCGAAATCTCCAATTACAAAGGCGGGATCAGCTCGCCGATCAACGACGTATGCTCATAGATCAGATCAAGACAATTGGTGCATCCACCATAGAAGCGGCTGAAGCACAAGTACTCCGGATGGGTGATCATTTGAAAGCATTTTATAATCAATTCAACACCGATCAAGCTGGAAATCAAGACATACTGGCAATGGAGACAAAAATATCTGATATCTGCACCCACATTGCAAATCAAGAGATGGCAGAAAAGGAATTGGATGAAATCTCCGCCAAGGTTATGCATATTGACAGACAAATTCAGTCATTGGCCACCAAGATGGAAATGCAGCGTGCATCACCCGTGCTTAACCTTCCCGGTAGTCGGCGTTCTAAGAATATTTTCACGACGATTCAAGAAATCGATTTCTTGTGCGAAACTTGCCACAAGTCGGTCCTAACCGTTGAAGTGCCGGAAAGAAAACGATGGATAAAATGGACGTTAGCTGGTCTTAAATGCATTGTCAATGCAGGAGGCACGGATACATTGGGAGAAAAGAGCAAGCGCTTAGCCACACTCAGAAAATACACAGAACAAGATGGTGGATCTGACAATCCGGATGATATCACTGAACGAGTGAACCAGTTACGTGAATTACTCCCAAGTTCAGGCGATGATATCGATTCCACGATGAAAGCATTTGCCCAAGAGATTCTTGCTGGTTCGGCAAGAGATCAACCTCACGCGGACGTTATTGCTCATAATATCTTGGACTACAGACTTTTCTTCCAAGAAATCGTAAAAAAGTGGAATGTCAGTGATGTACTCTCCTTACTAGAAAAGAAAGAAAAGTCACTTTGGCAACTCTTTTCGCAGAATGAACAAGAGGACATCCGGCAATTCTTAAAGACCACTGGACATTCAGGATTGTACACGAACATCCTCCAGTTGCGTCACGGGCTGTACACTTGTGAGGAATGCCGGAAATGGCTGGATGACATCGAAGCGAAGGAAGTCGAACAGGAGTGTGAGAGCAAATGAGTAATCAAACGATGGGAGATAGCCCCCCGGTTGTGATTAAGCCCAAAACCCACATTAAGTTTAGATTTTTCGTGCTAGGGCTTTTGGTCGCGGTATACGTGTGGCTTTACTTAACGGGCTTGGCACAAGGGATAACCAATTTTCTCGTTGGCCTAGGGGTATTATTGTTGGGTGTTGTTATTGCATTCGTTGCGTCATCCTTGAAGAAATCGACATCAGGATATCCCCCTGAAATCCAGTTTCAAGTGGATCTTGCAGAAGCCAAGAAAAAAATTATTGATGCAGAATCCCGGGAAATTCAAGCGAAAATTCAAGAGTTGAAGGCGCAATTACGGGAAGAAGAAAAGAAATATCACGTTGCGATTGTTGAGCAAAAGGGAATTCTCAAAGCTCGGCAGATGGCATTGCTCAAGGCACCCGAGGAAGATGCCAGGCGTTCCTTAGATCAAATTAAAAGTCAACAAGTTCTGATACAGCAACTTACTCAAAAGGAAGAAAATCTGCGAAACAAGTTGGCTCAAGAAATTCAAATGTGGGAATTGGTCTTGCAGAAGGAAGCCGCCAATGTCAAGAACCGCCTGGATCAAGAGGTTAAAGTTTTTGAGACCAAATGGGATGAACGTCGCCAGCAACTTGAGGCTGAAAAACAACAAGAGATTGGGAAACTGGAATCACGATTGCAGGAAGAAGAACACCGCCGGGAAGTGCTGGAGGAAAAACGCCAACTCGAGGTTAAACGTCAATCCTTTTGTTTTCAACGCAATTTCACCCAATTCAAAGATATTGAGGAGGCTCAAAAAAATCTCCATGAGATCATTGAAATCGTTGAAAATTGGCAGAAGGGCATGGACCCTGGCATCGATCAAGCTTCGCTGGATGCACTTGTCAAAGATGCAAAAGAAGCTTTAGCAGCTATCGAACAGCACAAGCATGATATTAAGGCAAAGAACCTACTCATGGGTAGCTTGAACATGGTGAATACCCAGATCAAAAAGCTTCGGGATTCGTTGACGACCCAAAGAGCTGCACCGGTGTTGACTGTGTCCGCTGATCCGACCATA
Organism: Candidatus Sigynarchaeota archaeon; assembly: GCA_030587525.1. Taxonomy (GTDB): domain Archaea; phylum Asgardarchaeota; class Lokiarchaeia; order Sigyniarchaeales; family Sigyniarchaeaceae; genus Sigyniarchaeum; species Sigyniarchaeum tengchongense. The sequence goes on from JAUQYW010000643.1 coordinate 7,315, forward strand.
TCCGTGTTTTCCCGTGTCAACAAGGTTATGTTCCTATGCGAGTGTTGTTACGCCCCCGTGGGTGAAATGACCATCAAGGAGCGTCGAAAATGGGTACGATGGTCACTTCTTGGTGTTAAGGTACTTGTAGGCTTAGCTATTTCCAAAGGTCTCGGAAGTGTGACCTCTGCTATAGGAAAAAACCTGGGGAGTGCTCTCGGAACATTTGCCGATGGACAAATTGATGGCGTAATCTCGTCCGTATTAGGTAGCGCCGGAAAGGCCACCAGCGATCAAGTCACTGGCGTGATAGAAGGTTCGTTAAGAAAAATTGGTGATAAAGTAGGGGATTTCATTAAGGAATCAGTCGAAAAAAAGGTAGACGCCATCGCGAAAAGTGTCGAAAATCTGTGGAAAGATTATATGGACAAAGTATCGCTCAAGGACAACACTGAGATTGACGATGACCTTGACACGTCGCTCAAGACTATCCGCGAACGTCTTGGCAAAGATCCCAAGGAAATCTCCGAGATCGTGCGTTTAACCACCCTTTATTTCGAAAAGCATGTAAAACCGGGAGATTTCGAGACGGCAATTACCTATATTGATGAGCGAGAGAAGACCATTTGGCAAGCTTTCTCCCATGCCGAACAAGAGGAGATCCGCCTCATGTTGAATAAAACTGGCAACAGTGACCTATTCACAACGGATCTTATGTTACGTCACGGGTTGTACCTTTGCTCAGATTGCGCCAAATGGATTGATGGTGTTGAAGAGATGCAGAATAATCCTCAAGGTCCTCAAGCAGAAATCGATATAAAATAGGGCCTTGAAAAAAATGATGCTGTGAACTTATAATCGGCACTTAATACCACCACGCTAGCCCACCCGCCAACATAAGCAGCGCCATAAGAAACTGCCCGGGATAATTCCGAACTCTAACTATAAAGGTGGACAACCTTGGACAAGGAGCCAAGGAATTGCCCGGCGGGTCGTTAGAGGAAACCCGCTGATGATCGCGATGCCGCCGCGGCTCACGTGACCGCGATGGTGACTTGTTCGATGAGGATTTTCAACAGCAATGCCGACACGCGTGTGGCTCAAAACGAAGCCAGTTTCCAAGATGAAACTGAACCGCGTCGACGAATTCCATATTGAATCCTGAGCAATGGCGTATGTTATTGAGATAGCGGAAAAGATGCAGTTATAATCCGCGTGCTGATTGCCTTTCCGCCGCGGTGACCGTGTTGACTAAAAGCATAGCGATAGTCATCGGTCCAATGCCTCCGGGAACGGGCGTGATCTTGCTTGCTTTCTTGATGACGTTATCGAAATCGACATCGCCGCAAAGGCCGTTTTCAGTTCGATTCATACTCACATCGATGATAATCACGCCGTCCTTGAAATAATCCGCCGTAAACATCTTTGCCTTGCTTATACCGGTAACGACCAAGTCTGCTCGCCGCGTGTGTGCCGCGAGATCCTTGGTCGAGGTATGGCAGACCGTGACCGTCGAGTTTTCCTTCAAGAATAACGGGATGAGTGGCTTGCCCACGATGTTTGACCGGTTCACGATGACCACGTCGAGCCCTTTCAAGTTCACTTTTTCCCACTTGAGCAGGTAGATGATGCCCGCCGGGGTGCACGAAACGAAAATGTCGGCGAGATTGCCGCGTAACAAGTTCCCGAGGTTTACCGGATGGAAACCATCGACGTCTTTCGATGGATCGATGACCTGGAGAACCTTCTCCGCATCGATCCGCTTGGGAAGGGGGGATTGCACGAGGATGCCATGAATTTTCGGGTCGGCATTTAGTATTTTCACGACTTTCACGACCTCGGCCTCTGAAGTCGATTCCAGCAGGCAAGTTTCGTATGACTTGATGCCAATATCACCACACGCCTTGTGCTTGTTGGAAACATAGATCTTGCTCGCCGGATCATCGCCAACAAGGACGGTAGCGAGACCCGGAACGATGCCTTTTTTTCCCAGCGCCTCGATTCGGGGCTTGAGCGAATCTTTCACGAACTGGCTGCAAGCCTTTCCATCGAGGATCTTGCTTTTGTCGATGCTCATGTTCATCTTCTTTACAATCAACTGTATTTAATGGTATGTTAGTATTATTTTGCTGATATCCACGCGACTTTTTTGAAAAAGAAAGTCATAGCCCGGCCAGGATTCGAACCTGGGTCCCCGGATTCAGAGTCCGAGATGCTGGGCCACTACACCACCGGGCTATGCGTGATCGCGTTTCCCGTTCTCGATAGTCTTGCAAATCGCAACGCACGTGCAGAACAACAATTCTAACGAAGCGGTTTTTTAATTTTTATCGGTCGATTCCGGCTCTCGTAGCGTTGCGTGCATAGGACGGCCAGCGTGGGGAATTCCTTTCGATGTGATGTTCGCGGGATTGGGCGCGTAATAGAACGCGATGAAGCTTCGCTGCCAGTCGCGGATGAGAATCTCGAAGACCTCGTTTTCTTTGACAATTCCCCCCTTGGCAAGCAAGCCACGGGTCTTGCCGAGCTGCTCAATGAAATCTGCCTCATCGCTCGCCTCGATTCCGTAAATCTTGTTCAATCCTTCCACGCCAACTCGTCTGAAGATCTCGTCGATCACGGATTCCTTATCCGCCACCAATTGTGGCCGGATCGAGCCAGTATCGAGTGCCTGGTAGACTTCCTCGTCATATTTTTCGACGGGGATGATGCCCGGTGAATCTAGCACGTAGAGTTTTTCCTCGAGCTTGATCTTCTGGATCACTTTCGTAAAACCTGCAAGCGGCGAAATGCCAACTTTCTTCTTGTTGCGGGTAAGGGATTGAATCAAGGTCGATTTCCCGGAATTCGGGTATCCAACGACCAGGACGGTAAATGTCTTGTCTTGATCTTTCCAGAACGGATGTTGCTTCAAGATATTCTTCATAAACACGATGAACGTCGTCACATCTCCTGGATGGCGCGCGTTGATGGCGATCGTGGGGAACTCTTTTTTCAGGATCTCTTGCCATGCTCTCCCGACATCACGCGGGACAAGGTCTATCTTGTTCAGCACGAGGATCAGGTAGTGATTTGGCTCTTTCTTCACGAAATCTTCGATCTGGGCTGATCGCGTGCCATTCGGATTCCGGGCGTCGAGAATCTCGAGTATCAAGTCTGCTTGCTTGATGGTTGACCAGATGAGGTTCCACGCGTGGACGGTCTTGAACGGCATCGTGCATCACGTATTTTATACCAAGTGATATTTATTGACTTGAGACGATGGCGCTTTATATCCACGCGCTATACACTGCCATAATGATGTCCATGGATCGCCCGTACTACAAGGAACCAGTGTTCCGCCCCCCGTCCGAAGCGGACTCGTTGCTCATCCAAGCAACCGAAGGCTGCACGCATAAATGCACCTTCTGCATCTCGAATTTCGGTAAAAAATACATCGTGCGCCCGGTTGAAGAGATCAAGCTCGATATCGATGCCGCGAAGAGGATCCATGGCCCTAATGTGCATCGCGTGTTTTTCCTCGATGGTAACGCGATGAGCATGCCTTTCGACGCACTGCTCGAGATCACGAAACACGCCCGGGAAACTTTCCCGCGCCTCGAACGTGTTGGGGTATATGCCTGCGGTGAAGATGTGCTGAATAAAACTGACCAGCAGTTACTTGCCCTCGCGGACGCTGGCTTGGGCATAGCATATGTCGGGCTCGAGTCTGGTGATGCCGAGATCTTGAAGGAAGTCAACAAGAGGACCACGCCGGAGCAATTGGTCCATGCTGCACGGAAATTGATGAGATCCGGGATAACATTCTCTGGCACTATCATCTTGGGAATTGCGGGCACGGATTTGAAGAAGTCCCATGACCACGCGATCAACACGGCGCGCATGATCAGCCAGATGAACCCGGATGACAACCAGACATGGTATATCGGTGCTCTCACGTTAATGATCCCTCCCCACACGGCCATCTCGACGAACGTGAAAGCGGGCAGGTTCCAGCCCATGGACGAAGTGCAGATCGTTGGAGAGCTCAAGACGTTGATCGAGAACATCGATGACTCCGTGCACGATTGTATCTTCCGATCTAACCACGCATCGAATTACCTCGTCTTGAAAGGCATCCTCGCGAATGAAAAACAAGCATTGCTTGACCAGATAGATTCGGCCCTCGCGAACCCGTCCAGATATCTTCGGCCGGAATTTTACCGTGGATTATAAGTCTCGCCACGAGCACGTGATGAGCAATCATCGAACGTGGTTTTTATCGGGATGCCGCGCGCTGCGAAATTCACCTTTTACAAATAAACTGGCCCCGTCAATAAAAATAATAGGTTCCGATGGCATGAAATATTTGAAGCGGTTAAATTCGCTTCAAGCTATCGGGAAGACTTTTCGGGTTCAAGAATTCGCATCAAATCGAAGCTTGTAATGAATCATGGCACTGCGGAAACAACCCGTGAACGTAGGCATTCTATCCAATGAGGACGTGATATATGTCTCCGATCTAGATATAAGACCAGTCTTGGATCTCGCGAAGTTTTCCATGTCGTTCGCTAAAAATCTTGTTCGAGACGCGCAACTCGTGGAAATTATTCACGAGCCGAGCATGGTGCTGCAGCAAGGTGATGTCAAGCGGGGCAACGTGGATAGCAAGTTGCACTTGATCACGCGGGAACACATACTTTTCAAGTTTCTCACGAATCCCCAAGGGGATAATCTTGCTATTTGCGCTACATACCCCTCGAACGATGACTTGAAGGGTCTGGACATCGCCAACTTGACGCCTGAACAGTTATCGGCTCAGGCAAGATCCTTCCTTGAAGCCTTCACGAAACGGCTCACCGAAGAACTTAAATTCGATTCGATCTCGCTGGCCAAATATACGCAAGAACAATACTTGCAATTGCACCAGACAATGTACACGCTTTATGATGAGGTCATTCAAGCAAGCCAGGTCGTGTTCAAGGATGATTATGCTCAGCTGGATCGTGTGGAGCAAAACACACAATCCTCATCGAATACTTGTTCGTTCTTGTTTGCTTCCGTGATGCATAGTAGCGTACCGTGTGCTAGCCGGTTTTTCGAGAACATGGAAGGCTTCTTCAAGGTCAAGATCGACGCTGATTCCGATGCAAGCTCCATCATCGAAAACTTGATTTCAGCCCAGCTTTCGACGATCGTCACGACGGCATTGTCTGTCGCACGAACGTTGATACGCCAAGTGGAGTTGAAGATAAATGGCCCCGTCCGGGATGACACTATCGACATTACGTTTTTTCCCATAAAAAACAATTATACTCTCGTTCTCATCTCGAAAGGAAACCCGACGAAACTCAGGTTTTTCACGGAGGCAACGGCGAATATGTTCGCTGGCTTGGATGTTCTGGACGAGAAGTTCATTGGAGATCTGCCTCGGTTCGCACCTGTCGTGCAAATGCTACGAGGAATCCCGCCGAGCATAGAATCCTCGACGAAGATATTGGACCTCGATGAAATGGTCGAGGATCTTGACTCCGACATGCCAGTCGCTGAGCAAAAGAACACGAGAGAAAAGAAAAAAGCCGAAGAAATCGACGATGAACTCGATGAAGCGGAGCTGCAATTCAACAAGGTCAAGAACAAGTTCTTCAAGGCACAAGACGAGATCAACACGGCCATGGCACAAAACAAGATCAAGGTTGCTGTTAAAAAAACAAAGGATATATGGATGATGTCCTTGAAAATAAAGAATTACTTGATGGCCATTTATTACGAAAACAAATTCAACGCGCTCTCGAAATTACTTGAGAAATGAACATGCTCCCTTTTGAAAAATCTTGCTCATACTCCCATCCATTCGACGCCCGTGTTTTCCCGGTAATACCGGAATTAATGAACCGACCAGGGCTCTCATCATCCAAGACACAACTTTATACTACAACGGTGGATGCGTGACATGGTTAACTGGTCAAGGAAGAATAAAGTCGATGATTCGGATGATGGCGATGCCGAGACTTGCATGATAGATACATCGCTGAACTTGGCAAGCCAGCTGAAGCAACAACATTCATTGTTCGTGAAAAAACTGCAATTGAACACGATCAACGATATCCAGGCCATTCAAAACGAAATTTCCGAAGGAAACATGGCCATCATCGACGTGGCCGGGTTCATCACGTCCGGCGAATTCACGGTGCTCGAGTTAAAACGTGCCATCGAGCAACTCCGGGGCACGTGCAAGAAGCTCGGCGGGGCGCTCGCAAGGCTTGGCGACCGTTACCTGGTTGCAACACCGAACGATCGAATGCAGCTCATGGTCTAGCCAATAGAACTCGTTTTTTTCGGTGCAAGCTTGAAGGTAAAACTCGCACTTTAAATTCCTTGGAACGATTCCACGACATGGTTTTTTCCCTTCCATTTAGCGAAGAGCTCGATCAAACTTTGGATTGGCGCCAAAGATTGCTACCAAAAATCGTATTGTGCTCGGGCAAAGGCGGTGTTGGAAAAACAACTATCACCGCAGCCTTGGCTTGCGCTCGTGCCCGATCCGGCAAAAAAGTTCTCATTATTTCTATCGATCCTGCGCATTCCCTCGGGGATTCCTTGAAAATGGACCTGAGTGATAACAAGGTGCATGCTGTTCCAGGTTTCGGGACACTTCATGCACTGGAACTAAAAATTGCCATCGGGAGCAAGAACAAGGGTGCCGGAAATGACCTGGGCAGTCAATCCGATGACGGATCCCTTGAACAGCTTCTCGGTGGCATTTTCTTTCCGGTGTCGGAAGAGATGAGCATCCTGGAAAGTCTCGTTTACGTTTCTCGTTTGTTATTCGGCAGGAATAATTCCGGCGTATCCGGTGAGTCGCGGCTGGATATCGACGAGCTTTATATCGATGGCTCTCCTTCAGGCCACATGTTACGTGCATTGTCGTTTCCATTTCAAATGAACGAGTATCTTGAAAGACTAATCCGTGTTTATAGCAAGTTCAAGCGGATCATCGAGTTGAGCCCGAGAAAGCGCGATCTCTTGAGGAAGAAGGAGGACTTGATGGAATCCTTCAAGCGAATCGTTGCCATCTTGAGAAACCCGGGAATCTCGACGATGGTCCTCGTCATGATCCCCGAGGCAATGGCGCTATCGGAAACGCAGCGAACATATCAGCAGCTTCAAGGCTTGGGCATCAATGTTACCAACCTCATCATAAACAAGATACAAGGGGATGGCACTCGAGATCGCATAGCATGTCCCTTTTGTGCTGAGCGTGTCAAGCACGAAAGCGAGATCATATCCCAGACAACAGCGCAATTTAATACGCTATCCATCACGGAGCTTCCCTTGTTCGAGACGGAAATCACAGGGACCGACCGGCTACTTTCATTGCAGCCTTTCCTATTAAATCAAAAGCCTTGATCCTAGAACGCTGATTCTGTACAATCGCGGGGTTTTTAGGAAAAAACGTTTTTAATTAAGGTAACAACAAGCACAACACAGTGATGGATTCAAATGGCAGGACCAGACAATACCGTAACTACGACGCGGCAACAAATCCAGAATTATCTTGAAAATATGAAGGAACCGAGAAGCATCGCCGACATCGATCGAAGCATAGGCGGATCGCATCCCGAGAATCTCATCGATGATATCAACCATGTCTTGAAAACTTTGAAGATGAAGGGCGTGACGTTCAAGATCTTGCCCGCGACATGCAGAAAATGCAATTTCGTGTTCAAGTCCACGAAGATGGAAGTCAAGATTCCCACGAAATGCCCGAAATGCAAGGGTGAATTGATAAACTCGCCGATCTTGCAAAGAAAATAGATTTTCTGGGAGACTCATTTGTATATCTTCTTTCTTGAGATGCTCTCTAAACAGAATTGAAAGATAACACGATTTACTGCAGAATCGAGAGAAGTTCATTTAATATGGAGCGTTCCTTTTGAGCTTGGCAGAGCACAGACTACTGGATGCAATGCTGGACCGTGAATTACCGTGGAAAGCCTAACCGAGGAAGAGAAAAAGAACGTGTACGTGATCAAGCGAGAATTCATCCGCGAGCTTGACCACGGCCTCGGAAAGATCAAGAAACTCATATCCCGCGTGTATTCCGGCTTGCTTACCAACATTCCGTCAAACATATTCTATTACCTTTATTTTCGTGGTGATGTCCGGAACAATGTTATCAACCAGATCAAGATTTCCTTGAGAATGGCGATCGCTTACAACGGCAACAACATCGACGCGCTCATCACGACACACAAGGCTGATTACTTGAAGAACGACTTGATCAGCCTGCATTGCAAGAAAGAGCACCCGATTTTCCCGGAATTGCAGGAGATCACGATCAACAACCTTTATTCCCGCGTACCGATTCTGAATGCTTTGATCCACGCCCACGGAAACACGTACGATGAGCTCGTGAAAAATGCATTCACTTCGAAGGAAGAGGTCCGCAGAGTTCTTGAAATCCAGCTCATCTTCATGGACCAGTGGATCGAGTTAATAGCCAAGAACAAGGACGTGCTCGTGGCGCCTCGAATTTTAGAGGTCGAGCTCCCCATCGAAAAGGAAACGATTTTCAAGATAATCGTAGAAACATACGAATATGGCATGGAACGGCTGGAAAAAAAGCTGGACGGGTTTTTCCCGCCTGTGAATCCATAATAAACAGAGGTGCGAGTTATGTCCATCAAGCCTGAAGTCAAGGAAGCCTTGAAGAAACTTGGATTTTCCGATTATAACATCATCATCTATGAAACGCTCTTGATGGAAAAGGAGATGGATGCTCGCGTTTTATCACAAAAGACCAAGGTTCCTTACAGTCGCGTGTACGAGATCCTCAACGAGATGATCGAGAAAGGGTACATCATCAAGTTGGAAGGACGACCTTCGACCTACGTCCCGAAATCGCCCATTGACGTATTGCAGGGAATTCAGCAGCAAAACGAGCACGAGTTCATGGTCAATTCCAACCTGGTCAAGGAACCGCTGATGGGTCTGTTCAGCGAAATGCGCAGCGCTCAAACTGCACAGATATCGATCACGTATGGTAAATCGACAAATCTCGTGCACATGAAAAACTTGATCAAGAACGCCGTGCGATCGCTGTCGTTCATCATCAATGATTTCGAGGCTTTGTTTCCGGACATCATCGATGAGCTCAAGCTCCTCAAGCTGAAGCACGTGATGCCGCAGATCATTTTCCCGAAAAAGTTTGAGAAGCACAAAGACATCGTGGCGCTCGCGGGAATGGGTGAATTCAAATACATGAACGTTCCTCCGACGAATATGCTTATAGCTGATGAACAAAATGTCCTCATCGTGGCCGCCGGGGATTATTTGAAGAACGTTTCGGAAGATATGATCGGCATCAGCATGTCGCACGCATCGTCGGGATTCATTACCAAGCTCATTTTCAAGAACTTGTGGGAAAACGCGTGAAATCTTCTGAGAAAGATTTTTAGATTCGTGCATTTTTGCTTAAGATCTTACGGGAGTAATCTTTTTATGACTTCCGGTAAATTACAGCTTAATATTGCGTTAAATAGGTGAATCGAGATGAAATTAGGTGTATTTGCCGTGCTCCTCAGCGATAAACCGTTCGGGGCAGCACTGGATATATTCAAGAAATTAGGTGTCGAAGCCGTCGAAATTGGAACGGGCAATTGGCCAGGGGATAAACATTGCAACCCTGAAACGCTTTTGAATAGCGATGCGAAGCTAAAGGCATGGAAAAAGGAAGTTGAGAGCAGGGGCTTGATGATTTCGGCGTTATCATGTCATGGAAACCCCGTACACCCGTCGAAGACCGTGGCCGATACGCACGCGAAGGTGCAACGAGACACGATCTTGCTGGCGGAAAAACTCGGCATCAATCGCGTGATCACGTTTTCAGGCTGTCCCGGGGGCGCGAAAGGAGACAAGACTCCAAATTGGGCAACATGCCCGTGGCCGCCAGATTTCCTGGACGTGCTGAAGTATCAATGGGACGAGGTCTTGATCCCGTACTGGCAGAAGGAAGTGGAGTTTGCAGAAAAGCACGGCGTGGACATGATTTGCCTGGAAATGCACCCTGGTTTCTGCGTGTACAATCCGGAGACGCTATGGAAACTTCGAAAAGCGGTTGGTGGAAAGGTGATCGGAGCCAACCTGGACCCGTCCCACTTGTTCTGGCAGGGCATGGACTTGACCCACGTGATCCGCAACTTGAAAGGTATCATCTATCACTTCCATGCAAAGGACTGCATCATCGATCCGATCAATGCAGCGACGAATGGCGTTCTCGACACGAAGCATTACAGTGATGAGATCAATCGCAGCTGGATCTTCCGCTCGTGTGGTTATGGCCATGATACCAAGACATGGAAGGATATCGTGTCAAATCTGAAGATGTGCGGATACGATTACGTGATGTCAATCGAGCACGAGGATTCGTTGGCATCGACCAACGAGGGGCTCACGAAAGCCATTGCTTTCTTGAAGGATGTGATTCTTGCAGAAAAGCCAGGAACAATGACCTGGGCTTGAACAATTTTTCATTCTTCAATTTTTTACAGGATGGTTGTTTATCATGAAAATCGTAGGAATTGCGGGGTCTCCCCGCAAGAATGGCGCGACGTCGAGGCTTCTCGACATCACCTTGAAGGAGATCAAGGCATTGAACGCCCAGGTCGATGTCGATCGCGTAGATCTCGTGGATATGAAGATCACCGCTTGCACGGGTTGCGATGCGTGCTTGAAAACTGACTGCCCGCTGGACAAGGACGACGACTACCCGAAAATCGTGGCGAAATTGCTCCAAGCCGACGGGATCATCGTGGCATCGCCCGTGTATTTCGCCAACGTGCCGGGCATTCTCAAGAACTTCATTGACCGGAGCCGCCGCATGAAAATGAACCGCAACCAGCTCAAGAACAAGTGGTTCGGGACTATCGTCGCGTCCGGGCTGCGCAATGGCGGTGCAGAAACGGTGTCGATGCTCCTTGCCACGTGGGCACTCTCGCAAGGAATGCTGCCGGTCAGCAGCATGGGCAATTCGGTTATCGAGAATCCCCTCGTGATCACGACGCTGCAGAAAGCTCTCAAGGAGTTTCGCAAGCCGACCGAGGAGGATGATATAGGTGACAAGGCAGCAAAGCGCCTTGCTGAACGCATGGTCGAGCTACTCGGAATGACTAAACCAAAATAGATCAAAATGCCCGTTTTATCTTCTTGTAGATTTCTTCCACTTGCTTTTTCCAGAGGTGGAAGTTTTCCATTTTTTCTTTTGCAGGGAAGGTTTCGTACAAGTGCTTGATATCGGTCATGAGCTTGTGGACATATGCAAGGTTGATGAGTAAATCGCTGTGAGCCATGGAATCGAGCAAGCCGATGCGGAACACACGGGTCAGCGCGTCGAGCATATTCAGTTTCAATTCGCCCGCGTATGCAATCTGCAATATATCTTTACCGCTCAAGATGTCCTTCTTCAGCCCGAAATTCAAGTCCTTGTCGTTGAAATGCTGTAGTGCAATTCGCAATATGTCGAGAGCGGCGAACTGGGCTCCTTGTCCGCGCATGTATTGCACGTTGTAATCCCACAAGCTTCCGGTTGAAACATCGTTGGCATCGATGGCTTTCTTTGCAACCGAGGCAGCAATCCAGCCTGCCCGCATACTCGCCTCGATGCCGCCACCGTGAAGGGGATTCACTTGGCACGCGCTATCGCCCACGAACATGATGCCGTTGTCGACGAGGCTCCATAATGGCCGGCGGACCGGCACCACGCCAGCTCCCGAACTGATGATCTCATATTTACCCTTTATCATCCGCTTGAGACAATTTTCCTGGTACCGTTTCCGGATGACATCACCGACTTTTTCACCCTTTTTCTGCGGCCCACCAAGGCCGATGTTGACGATGTCCTTTCCCTTTGGAAAATACCAGATATACCCGCCCGGAGCTAGATCTTGCGTGAGATGGATCGTGATGTAATCCGGGCATTCGGCAACGGTGTCTTTGAGTCTTAAAACCTCGCGATAGCACAAGATCGTGTCTTCCGGTTCGATCACGTTCTCGATCAAGATACTCTTGAGGTGCTCGCGGATCAAGGAATAGAAACCACTGGCATCGATGAGGATCTTTGCCTTGATGACCTCTTTTTTTCCGCTAACACCGGAGATTTCCACGCCTGTAACAAAGCCATTTTCTTGAATAGCCGCTTTGACGTGCACGTTGTCCCGGAAATCAACTCCTTCCTTGATAGCATCGGCTAGAAGCCGCTGGCCGAATTCGAGGCGGTTGAGGAGGTACCCGGCCTGCTTGGGATCGGTCATGACGTATTCCTTTGTCGAATCCGGGCTGAGAAGGCGGGCTCCTTTCAACTGGAAATCAAGCTCCTTGCCTTTTGGATGCGCGATTCCGAGGACATCGAAGACTTCTGAACCCATGGCATCTCCGCAAATCTTGTCACCAACCTTGTCACGTGATTTTCGTTCTAGTAGCAACGTCTTCAGTCCGTGGCGTTTCGCAAACCGGGCTGCAATTGATCCGCCAGTTCCCGCACCAACAACGATCACGTCATAGTTTTCGCTCAAAAGAATCGCCTCGTTCGCAACGGGTTTATGTGACAAAGGAAAATTCAGAAGCCTTTTTAAGTTTATGCCACGAATTCCGAAAAAAAAGGTGAAACGCGCGTCCGTGCCCCGCTATTAACGACCCGCGTTGAAATTACGATGAAGCCTTTGAAGCTTCCCGAAATGCGACCACGGATTGCGTCAAACGCTTGATCACTTGCTCTTTCAAGTCAGTCGAGAAGGATCCCATGATGCTGATCGACCTCAAGATCCCTTTTTCATCATCATGTTCCAGGTAGATCTTCCCGCCTTCCTTCTCAAAGACGTTAACGATATGCTTTTGAAAGAATTCTTGAAAAATACGGCTTTCTGGAATGACTTGAAGTGCATCATTAAAAATTATCATGATATTACCTTGGATGAAGTTGACGGTCGCGAGGATCGTGCCATCTTTTTGGTCCTTGATGTGAACGGGCTCATCAAATGATTTTACATCGACAACTTGTGTCTTGTCCTCATCATCAGGTTCGGGCGAGGCGAGTTGCATGTCCTGGATCATGGTAGAAGCCGGCTGGAAACTTGCTTCCGAGAGAATCTCGTCGAGATAGCGGATCCATCGTAGCTTCAAATCGCATTCTTTTTTCAAGTCTTCTAGCTTCCTCGTGTCAGCGCGCAATTCTTGTTCGAGCTTTGCTCGCAATTGCAGCAACGCCGTGATTTTGTCCTCTGTTCCGGGTGCTTTATTCGTACCTTTCTCTTCTTTCATGATGTCCTTCATCTTGTCTCTGCTTGATGACCAACATTTTGAACCGAGTTTAAAATATTGAGCAATGGTTAAAAGTATTCGGAGTAAGGTTAAAGCGGGAACGTGCATGAAATTTCTTAAAGCTCGTTCCCCAAGGCGTGAATGCGTATAACCGGGTATTGATTATGGAATCACCAGATCGTGCAGAAGCACTCGTGAAAACTGCTGGTGAATTGCTAGCAAAAAACGAGATGCTAGGAGCTTTCAACAATTACAAGAAAGCTGCGAACCTATTTATGGAAGCTGGCTCATATTTCAAGGTCTTTGAAGTCTTCAAGATGATGAGTTACATTTACAAGGAACAAGGGAAGATCGGGGAAATGATCCAGCTCGTCCTAGACACCGCGAAAAAATTGGAAGATTTCGAGGTCCATGACATTTCAGCGCGCATGTACGAGAACGCAGGAACTTTAAGCTATGACATCTCGGATTTTGAAAACGCGAGCGAACACTTCGAGACTGCCGCTGATTTATACCAGAAGATGTTCGACGAGGAGAAAAATGACGACATGCGCAAGCTTTCGGGGATCTTGCTGATCAAGAGTGCCGAGGCCAAGTACAAGCTCCGCACGTCTGCCATGAAAGAAAAAAGCGAGGGCTTGATGCTCGAAGGTATATTCCGGTTCTGCGCCCTGCAAGCGAAAATTCCCGAGCTGGAAAACAAGCTGGTTAACCAGTTCAACAGAGCGAAATTAGCAGAAGCAAAAACCACGGCTGAAAGCCTCACGAAAGCGTTCAGGGATGCGATCGAAAAGCTCGCGGTGACCACCGAGTTCAACGTTGAGCTGCTTTCTGCGAACGTGAAGGCACGCATCATCCATTACAAGGTCGAATACCAGTTCCTTGAATACTTGTTAATACGAGCATTGGAAGGCAATGCAAAAGCCGCGCCCTTGGCGAGCAACATCATCGAGAAACTGCAAGAAGCAATGAATTTATTGCACGGCACGATGGTGAAAGAATTTGACAAGGAAGATGTTGACCGGTATTCATTTGATGGGATGCTATATGCCATCGTCACCATCTTTTCAGGCGGGTCTGCTGATCCCATAAAGATTGATGCTTTCACAGACGGATTTGGAAATGTCGTAAAAGACTTCGTTAAAAACAACAGATATTACCAGATCATGTGCCATGTCATGCAACGTGGTCTCCTTGATTGCAAAAACGAGCTCATCGACGTGAATCTCGGAAAGCTCGAGCGCGTGAAACCATCGATCATCAAGCTCTTGTTTTCAGAGGCTTGAAAGGAATAAAAAAGGAATGATACAACCAAGGGCTGCTTGGTAATCGCGAGAGCATCAGCAATTCACATCTTTCTTTTTAAGTGTCTCGTTCACCTTTTTTATCATTCCGTCGGAAATCCGAACCTGGCGTTCTGGAGTGTTGATGATTCGAGGCATGGTCGGTAGGATTTGGCGGGCTTTCTCTATTCCATCGCGCAAGTAATCATAGAATTCCTCACGTGACTCCCCCGTCGCGATGACCACGGGCAAGATCTTGTATTCCCCGGGATTCAAGTCTCCCAGGTTCCACTCTAGGCCGCTGTACAAATCATCAGGGCCCTTTAAAATGACATCGTCCAAGGATGGGTGATTCGCATCGACTTTTACTTCGTACGGATGGCCCGCGGCATAATGTGCCACGGGGAACTCTTTAAGGCTGCAAAAACCAACGTGGACATTCACGCCGTGTTGCACGATAGCCTGGTATTGCGTATCAAAGTATGCAAAATCTCCATCATAATTGCTCAGGCCCCCGATGTCAAAATCGAATAAATTGAAGACACGCAACCCCTTGAAAGGCCAGGAACAGTTATTCCGAACTGAATAGAAAAATATGCAGTTTAACTCGTTCACGCTATAGTATACATCTGCATAGAACTGTGCTTTGACCTCGCCGGTGATGCTTTCTCCACTTTGACTTTTTATGGTTAATGTCTTGTGGTATTCAACCGTGAGCCGGTTGACGCTCTTCCCCGCCTTGAGGTTCATGAGCGTGTACGGATTCTCCTTGTCGCAGTTCCTGAATACGTGGTACTGGTCCTGGCAATAAAAGCCGATCCAAGGGCCGCAAAGGTATTCCGTAGGCGTA
>JAUQYW010000648.1 GCA_030587525.1 Candidatus Sigynarchaeota archaeon
CCTTCAACGAGCCTCTTCATCTTAAGCAAGTTATAGATGCTTAGATTAGCTTGTTGAGGTGCCATGCCCAAGCGGCTCACCACGAGCGCGAATAAGTCGGAGATTCTCAACGGGCGGTTGGTCTGGTTGATTAAATCCACTGCCATCTTGAAAACCATGTCGTCGGGGCTCGTGACGGCACCTTGTGTACCAGGAGTGGATTCCAAACTGACTTCGCACCACCATGCAAGTAGATATTTTTCAGATGCAATTCCAACAATAACTTTACAGCTCAAAGGTTAAAACAGCTTCCACGTATATACGCGTAAGATACCGATTCCTATTAAATAAATCCCCTTCTGGAACATGCAATTTCAATTCAACGCCGCGTTGTACCCGGATTCGTCGGGCGTTTACCTCATGAAGGATGACCTTGGAAAGGTCATCTACGTGGGAAAGGCGAAATCGCTCAAGAAACGGCTTTCTTCGTATTTCCAGGACTTGAGCTCCCGCGGCAACATCAATGTCGACAAGATCAAGGCGCTTGTCGGCTCGATTCGCGACATCGAGACCATCTCGACGAATAACGAACGCGAAGCAGTCTTGCTGGAAAACGAGCTCATCAAGCTCCACCAGCCCCAATACAACTCGCGCCTCAAGGACGACAAATCCTTTCCCTTCGTCATGATCACGTGCGAGGAACCTTGCCCCCGCATCCAGATCATCCGCGGCGTTCACTTGTACTCGCCCAAAAATCTCTTTTTCGGGCCTTACACGGACAAGGGATCCGTCGTGCAGATTCTCAAGGTATTGCGCAAGATCTTTCCCTATTGCACGTGTTCCAGCGAGATCCCGAAAAAAAAAAGAAAGCCATGCCTTTACTATCACATGGGACAATGCCTGGCACCTTGTTCGGGCATGGATGACGCGGACATCGTGAAAAACTACCGGGCGAACATCAAGAACATCATCCTCTTCCTGCGGGGGAATTACAAGGAACTGCTCGGGCGCCTCCAGACCGAAATGAACGATGCATCGAAGGCCATGGACTTCGAGCGGGCCGCGGCCGTGCGAGACAAGATCACGGCACTCGACAAGATGTTCCGGCCTCAATCCGTGATCTCGTTCGACTATCCGGATATGGATACCATCACCTTGGCAAAAAATGACGACGAGCTCATCATCGTGGTCATGGAAATCCGTGATGGCCGGCTCATCGGGAAGATTCCATTCGTTTTCGACATCACGAGCAACATCAATCCCGACGAGGAACTCCTTGGAAATTTCTTGATGGGATATTACAACACCGACAAGACGGCATTTCCCGCACGGGTCATCCTCAACAAGCCAGTCGACGATCTCGACCTGGTAACGGAATTGCTTGCAAAGAATTCCAAGGGAAAGATAGAATCCGTCATCGTCGCGGAAAAGGATGACCAGTACCAAAGTCTCGTCGATATCGGCCGGAAAAACGCGTTTTTCTTGCTGCACAAGCGGAAGTTGAACCGCGATCTTGCCACATTCGATCACCAGGATGCACTGCAGCAGCTCGCTGAGGATCTCGACCTGGTTCACGCGCCGGCCGTGGTGGAGGGATACGATATCTCGAACATCCAGGGAAAATTTGCATCTGGTTCCAAAGTTTGCTTCAAGGACGGCAAGCCCCACAAGAGCGAGTATCGCAGGTTTCGCATCAAGTCCAGCGACACGCCGGACGATGTTCGCATGATCGCTGAAGTGATACAGCGCCGGTTCTCCCGCGTCGTCGAAGGACGGGACAAGGCACCGGACTTGATCATCATCGACGGAGGCCGGGGTCAGTTGAACGCGGCGCTGAAGCAACTCACGAGCCTCGGACTCGATCACCTGTCTATCATCGGGCTTGCGAAAAAAGAGGAAGAAATTTACATGCCGGGCCGTGATGAACCGATCGTGCTGCAAAAAGATTCAAAATCGCTGCAAATTCTCCAACAAGTGCGCGACGAGAGCCATCGCTTTGCGCAAAAGTATCATCATGAATTGAAAGCGAAAGAGATCGATGAGCTCGATGATGCACTTCGGAAGATCGACGGCATCGGGGACAATCGTGCCGTGCAGCTGCGGAAGCATTTCAAGACCCTAGACGCGATCAAAGCAGCGACCCTCGAGGAACTCGAGGTGATTTTGAAGTCGAAAAAAGCCGCCAAGGCCGTGCACGACTGCTTGCGTGAACGATGACGCGTGATAACGCGCCAGTAATGGTAAAAAAAAGGTATTGGAAAGAAACTTGCTTAGAGGTCCCCGGATTTCAGTTTCTTGATGAGTTCTTCCTTCCGTTCCTTTTCATGTTCCAGTTCGGCCACAAATTTCTGGACCTGGGCAGTTTCTCGGGACCATGTATCGCCAAGCGCCTTGAAGGTGTCGAGGGCCTGGTGCGCGAACTCCACGGCCTTGAAGATCTTCTTGTCGCGCTGGAGCCTTTTGGCTTCGTCGATCATTGCAAAAGCCTTGTCAACCTTGGCTTGTTCGGAGCCAGCCGTGTCGGCGACCATTCGCTTTGCAAGGTCTTCCTTAACCTTCTCGATTTGCTGCCGGATCATGCTTGCTTCTTTCGCCCAGCCCACGGACTCGAAGGTCTGAATCGCTTTCTCGTAACAAGCAAGCGCCTCCTCGGGCTGCTTGTTGCGCAAGAATTTTTCGGCCTCGTTGATCGCCTCGTAAGCATCCTTGGTTTTCTGGGACTCTTGCTGTTTCGAGACCATCAACTGTCCATCTTCGATTTCCTTCTGGACCTTGTGTATTTGCTCCGAAACTGCTTCTTGCTCGCGTGTCCAGTTAATTTTCTTGAACCTTTCCAGGGCAGCATTGAATTTCTCGATGGCTTCCTCGCGCCTGCCTTCTTTCAACAAGGCATTCCCTTCATCGATGAATTCGTAAGCCTCATCGCCGGTCTGCTTCTCGATTTGCCGCGGGGTCAGGACAACCTCAGCGGATCTCTTGTCGCGCACCACGTCCGCCGCGGACGAGCGAGCGACATCGGACGCCAGCTGCTCCTCCCGCTTCCGTTCCTCGACCTTGATCGCGCGCAACTCGTCCATGCGTCGCTTTTCCTCGGCAAGCGTGATGAAGTCCCGCATATCACGGATCTGTGAAGACCAGTTCAATTCCTCGGCGATTTTCAGCGCCGCGTTGTACCCGGCCATCGCGCCGTCGTAATCACGTTTTTTAAGCGAATTATGCGCCTTCGCGAGCACGTCGGAAAATTCCGCCTCGCGCTGCTTCCCCAAGGCTTTCTGCGCGAGGAGCGCTTCTTTCGTCGCTTGCTCTTGCTGTTTCTCCTGCACTTGTAGCACGTTCATAGTTTCCGAGATCTGCTCGACGCCCCGAGTGAACGAGCCGGAATCGTCGACAGCACGCTCGTTCTTCATGAGCTGCTTCTCGCGGTTCGCAAGCTTGTCCTGGATCATCTTGATCGTGTCGATGACCGACCCGGCTTCCTTGCCCCATCCTTGCTTCAACATGAGGTCCCGGGCTTCGGAATACAACTGCTCGGATAGCTTGAGCTCGTTCTTGTTGAATGCCGCCATCGCCTTGTCGAGCACGCGGTCGATCTCGTCGCGCACGGCTTGGGCTTCTTTCTTCTTGGACTCGAGCTTCGATGACACGATGTTGTCGCGCTGGAGGCGCTTGAGAGCGGCGGCATTGCGCTCGTCCATAGGCGTGCTTTTCGGCTGGCCAATTTTCGCCTTTGATTGTGCTTTATCGAATAATCCCTTTTCCACGAGAAAATCTTGTTCTTTCTTCCTGATGATTTCCATAGATTCCTCGATCTTCACGGCTTCGTCGAACCAACCGGCTGCCTTTAACAAGTCAAGGGCTTTCCGGTACAGCCGCGTGATCTCGGGGTAGAGGTTGTCCTTGAAGATCTGGCCCCCGAGGATCTTGGGCTTTTTCTCGAATTCCTCGAGCGTCTTGCCTGCTTCCTCCAGGGCTGCGAACGCATCATCGCGCGTTTGTTTTTTCTCCAGTTTCTTTTTGAGGATCTCCGATGACAAGGCATCCGCCTTGATGCCCGCGGCATGCTCGACCGGCGTGATAATGGGTTCCTTCGCAGCAGCGGCTTGGTCCTTCGCTTTCGCGAGCTTCTTGGCCAACAGGTCGATGCTGGCATCACGTTCCTTTCTCACGTGTTCCATGGTCTCGTTGACCTTTTCAGCCTCGTCCTTCCACCCGGCTTCCTTGAACTTTGCAATTGAGTCCTCGTAGAGCTGGATCGTCTCGCTATATCGAGCCCGCTTGGCATCGACGGTCATGAAATTCATGCTGCTTGCTTCTTTCAAGCTCGCATTTGCCTTATCGAGCAAGGCCATGGCTTCATCGATGAGTGCCCCTTCTTTTGCCTTTTTTTGCTCGAACAGCCGCATGCGTTCGTTTTCCTTGGCCTTGGTATCGTCCATCGACGATGCGCGCAGCTCTTTCTCCCGCTGTTCCATTGCGTGCTGCTCCTCGGCCTTGGCTTGTTGCTTGACCTCGCCTTTTATCTTGAGCTCCTTGATCTTTGCTTCGATCTGATTGATGGATTCATCGACGATGGAAATCTCTCGCGTCGCGTTGATCTCCTTGAGCAGCTTCAAGCTTTCCTTGTAAAGGTTCAAGGCCTCCTCGTATTTTTTCTTGGTGAAACTGTCGGAGGCACGGCCCATGATGCCCAGCGCCTCGTCGTACGCGGCCTTCTCGCGCTGCTTTTTTTCCTGGATAGAGGATTTTCTCTGGGATTCCGCGGCGAATTTTTTCTCCTTCTCGCGCGTCTCGTATACCAGGTCCTTGAGCAGAGCAGCCTTGTCGGTCCATTTCATTTCTTCGGCCACGGGAATGAGGCTCATGTACAGCTTCACTGCATCATCAAACTTCTTATCGTCCACGAGCTTTGAAGCCTTGACCATCTGTTCCATGAAGTTCTTTTCTTTTTCCTCGAGCGTTTTCTTCTTTTCGAGGTATTCACCAAGCTTTTCGGACAAAAAATCTCACCAAGTGTATAGGACAAAAAATTTTGCTAGGTGCTAGGTTCGGCTCGGAGATAATTAATCTTTGTAGTCATACTAGACAAGCCCTGGGAATTATGGGATGACCTTTCGACTAGCAATTGTTTGCGAAACATACCTACTAATCTGATCCAGCCTTCAAGAACCTCCAATTCCTCGATTAAACTAAAACATCAAGCATGTTCACATCTTTTTGCAGTATTCAGCGAAAATATTGAAAAAACGGCTTAAAATCGTGAGAGACCCAATAAAATGAAAAATCAATAACCTTATCAAAAAAAAGAACAAAAGAAGGAGATCGAATGTTTTGCGAAGATACAATTTAATCTCGATTTGATTTCTTCTCCTTACTGCGCCGAGTCTTGATGACAACACCTGAAATGACCGCTACCACCGCAGCAATGACGCCTATTATGATGATCATCGTCATGCCTCCATCTCCACCGCCGCTTCCCGGATAATCATTCACATCGAGCGGGTCGGTACCACTTGCAACCTCGATCCCGTCATAATAGCCATCATCATCGGTATCATCGTCGAGGGGATTGGTACCATATTTCAATTCAAAGGCGTCGTTCAAGTTATCGCAATCAGTATCTATGCATGTTGGGTTGGTACCATTTCCGATCTCGTAAATATCAGCCAAGCCGTCGCTATCAACATCGCCAAGCACACCATCAATTGCATACAAGACCGTTTCAATGGCCGAAATGTTAGCGAGGAGCGTTGATTGCATGGCTTGAAGGTAACTCCAATTCCCTACTTGGAATCCCATATAAATCGATAATAGCGTCGCGTTGCCATCGAGCATCGTGTACAAGGTTTGGATCAGCGTCGCGTTGCCATTCAAGTAACCGAGCAAGAGGTCAAAATCTGCCTGGTAAATGCTGGGATAATCAAGCGGGTCAGTGGGATCGGTACCTACCTGGACCTCGTAGCCGTCGAGAAAATTGTCATGGTCCGAATCGATATCAGACGGGTCAGTCCCGAGAGCATACTCATCCCTATCGATCAAACCATCCGCATCGCCATCCGGAGCGAACATGAATAAGAATCCCTCTTGAGCCCCGTATTGAGCTTGATACAAGGCATCCGGTGTAACAGGAAAGTCTGTAAAACTACCATCCGTATATCCCACGACGTAAACGATATCATCTTTCACTTCGATCCCGTATCCAGTATCGTGTCCCGTACTACCAAAAAACGTGCTATATACCAACGAGGTCCCGCCGGGAGCGATCTTGGTCATGAACACTTCGTTCGCATTCTGGGTTCGATCGAACGCATCAGGGGTTGTCGGAAATCTACCAGAACCACCAGTCCAGGCACTTCCCGTGATATAGGCATAACTGTTATTGACCACGATATCTGTACCATAATCATCGCCTCCGCCGCCGATATACGTGCTGTACACGAAAGATGATGCATTCAACGATAACTCGGCAACGAATACATCTTGATTCGCGTTAAAAAACGGATCATAGGCAGTCTCTGTCACTGGAAAATTTGTGCTGTAGGTATCTCCAACAACATACGCGTGTTTGTTCTCGACACAAATCCCGTAGCCATAATCCCCTTGGGAACCGCCCAAATATGTGCTGTAATTGAGAGTTGCCCCGGTTGGATTGATCTTGGTCACGAATGCTTCGGAAATACCGCCTTTCGTGCCATCAACAACTCCTGCCGTGATTGGAAAATCGTTTCCCCACGTTGTACCTGTCACGTAGGCACAACCATCACCATCGACAGCCAATGCATTACATTGATCATCTGAAACGCCTCCGAGGAACGTGCTGTATAAAAGCGAGGCCCCGGTAGATGCGAACTTGGTCACGAATCCATCGCGAGCGCCATTTTGGATTTGATCATAAGCGCCGCCCGTTGTCGGAAAATCCACGCCAGCATCTTCCGTTGCACCCGTCACGAACACGGTTGATCCGGCACCAATAGCGATGCCATCGGCATAATCATTATCAGACCCCCCGATGAAGGTGCTGAAGATCAACGAGTTGCCTGCGGATGCGATTTTCGTCACGAAAACGTCGGTCAACCCATTATGTCCGGTATCATACGCACCGCCCGTTGTTGGAAAATCCACGGCAGCATCGTTAGTTGTTCCACAGATATATGCAATGCCATTTTCGACGGCAATATCCATTCCCGTGTCATCTCCTTGGCCTCCAAGGAACGTGCTGTAGATCAAGGAATGGCCATCCGGTGATATCTTGGCAACGAAGACATCCCTTAAACCATTATGCACGATATCATACGCGCCGGCTGTTGTCGGGAATTTCACCGTGGAGTTCTCGGTCGATCCTAGCACATAAATGTAACCATTTTCCACGGCGACTGCAGTTCCTAAATCGTTTCCCGAACCACCAAAGACCGTGCTATAGTAAAACACGAACGGATCAATGACTAGCGGCAGAGACAGATCACGGTTTTCCACCTTGAATCCAACTGCCGTCGTCCCCGCGGCTTGAAAAGTGCATCCCACGGGAGAGCTGGCACTTTGTATCTCTTGATACGCGCATAATCCACCATCACGAAGCACCGCTGATTGCTGGCGGATTTCAAGAGTAGTTGCAGTCGCATCAATCGTGATGCTATCCACATTGGCATATTGCATGCGGATTTGACCTGGATCGGCCCCCGGTGCCACGTGAAACTCGTACTTCAACTGCCCATCCTTCAACCTATAAATCAAGTCGATGCCTTGATATAAGTTCTTATACTGGAGTCCCTTGCAATCTTGGATGTTGGCATCCCAAAGAGCCGGGTCACTTCCAAAGAAGTAATTGGTCGTCGACCGAGCCGGATCGAATCCTTCGGGAATCACGGGCAAACTGCTGGGAAATTCCATGAGAAATGCCGTGTTGTCCACCACATATAACACGCGGGATTCACCAAACGCTGCTTCAACATCAGCTCCCACCCGGAAATAATAATAAACTCCGTCTTGAGAATCTGGAGCAGGCACGAAGACCGCGGTCTTGCTCAAGACCCTATCTTCCAATGATATGGAAGTACTCTTGGTGTTCTCAATTGTTCCTTGGAAAAATCCTGCTGGTGCAGTCGCGTTTGCGAGACTATAGCTACTGCATGTTGAAAAGCACATCATCGTTCCAAGAAACAACAACGCGAAGATCATTGATTTGTTTACATTTTTCATATTACAATCACTTCAGAAAATCTGCTGCTTTGTATCGCCTCTTTGAATACCAATTCCTTTTATCAACTGTAAGAATATATAAAGTTGCCATTTTTCAACCAAGATACATGTTCTGGCTTCAAGGATGAAGCATTCACATGAGCCGCAATCATTATTCGGATAAAGTTTGGCCAAAGAGAGTTGAAGCGGAAAAAGAGATATTCAAGGTCAGGTTCTTCAACATCTCTTACATGCTTAATACCGATGCCGGCCACCTCGATCCCATCATCGCGGATTTTCTGCCCCCAGTTCTCGATAAGATCAACAAATGATCTCAACGAAATTTCTTGGCGGGATCTTGCAGCTCTTTAGAAAGGTGATGATATCTCTTGATAGCGACGACGGATCGGTTTGGTTATAAATCGAGATCTCACTTATTGAATTGAATCATCCATGATCAATCCTTTGCATCGAAACAAGACCATTTAAACATCGGTACAATCCCCCTTTTGAGGGGATTGTCTTACCGTAGCCTTGACGATCCTGGTCTTGATGTAAAAGTTCGTCCAAGCTTGAAATAACGATCATTCGAGAAGATACCTGCGTGCATCAAGCAATTTCTTGTTATTTTTTGGAGATCACGCGTGTAGTTTTTCATTTTAACTATTTAATAACCACACCGCTAAGGGTACATATCTAATTCGAATCCCTTCAATTGTCTCTTCAGATTCCATATTAAACGTGATGACAGTCCCTTGATCTATCTTGAATTCTTTTGCTGCTGCAATTATTCCGTCAATTTCACGTTTCCTTGTCGATTCTTCTTTGAGATCCCATACCACTTGGATTAATTCTTTGACTTCCGCGCCAAGCGTGATAACAAAATCAACTTCATGATTTCCTTCCTTCCAATAATAGATCTCTTGTTCTCGCCGCTTTAATTCCAGAAAAACCGCATTTTCGGCAGATTTACCATGATCCTTCGTCGTTTGAAATGCAATATAATTCCGTAACCCGGCATCTATCACGTAAATTTTCTTCTCTTCCCGATATTGTGTTCGTAATTTATAGGCAAATCGGTTTAAGATGAACACTAAAAAGGCTTCTTCCATATAACTCAAGTATTTCTCTACAGTTTCCACATGGAGATTCAACGCCGATGCTATCTTGTTATACGAGAACGTTCGGGTCCAATTGGTTAAAAAATAGATCGCTAATGCTTGTACCTTGTCTGCATCTGCAGGATGACGGGCAATGATATCCCTAAAAATAATGTCCATAAACAATTCGGTGAGAATCCGGCGCTGGTGTGATTCTTCCTGGATTACAACTTCAGGGAATCCGCCATTGAGCAAATATTTTTCCAAGTAATGATTGACGCGCGCCAATTCTTTGCTGATATATGCGATGTTGAAATCGGTCCACTGGTAAAAATGAAGATATTCTCCAAAAGAAAATGGATATAACACGAAACTCAAGTGGCGACCGCTTAATACACGCCCGATCTCCGCGGTTAACAGTGAAGCACTTGATCCCGAGATAAAGATGGCGTCAAATCGCTTTGTATCGTAGATCGTTCTCACCCATTGTTCCCAGCCCGGTTTTTCTTGAATCTCGTCTAAAAAGAGGAAATCTATGTTCGGATTAATGAGGAAAATCGTATTCTGAAGGTCTGTGAATGAAGCCATCTTGATAACCGGATCCTCGAAATTCAATAAAATCATCGAATCCGGTGCATTTCCCCCTTTAATACGCGATTCGATGAGTTGCGTCATCACTGTTGATTTCCCAGACCGTCGAATTCCGATAATGTCTTTTATATGAGTCAGTTTGAGGACCGTAACGATTTTCTCCGTAATCTCTCGATTAATAGTAGGCGGAAATTTCCATGCCAGAATCCACCACGGATTCCACCCGCGAATTGCGGAAATCAGATCATCCATGTAGGACAAGACATGATCTATCTATATAAATGTGTTCACTGGTGTGAAGATAATATTGCTACTTTTATCCACTCTAGTGAAGGATAATCCCGGGATGCGGGAAACAACAATCTCTCTTCTTGGCCGTCGAAGGCGGCCACCTGGTCCCTGGCCTCGAACACGATGATCGACGCGCTAGCACTTTCGGTGACATGCAACCGGCACGCTACGCAAGGCGTGAAAGGCTAGCAATGACCCTTCTCTGGGGAACAGGCCCTGGTGGCAGGCGACGACCGGCCGCATCCTGGTCGTGCCACCGCAGCGGCTTTCCAGGATGAAATGGCCGCGGTCGAGGCGCGAACGCCGTGGAAACGGGTGTCTCGGTCCATGCCGCCGCGATGCCTTCAAGGCTCGCTCCTTTCAACGAAATTTCTTGGTGGAAATCTCGATTCAAGACATGTTTATAAAGAAATTTGCTAAATATTATGATAGCTTTGAAATCGCAAAAAAAATCATAGGTTAGTTGGTATGGGGAATAAAGCGTCTATTGGAGGTTTAATCTATAGTGGTATAAAACTCGCGAAAGCGATTAAAGATGAAAGGGATAAAGCCCGAGAAAGAGAAGAAAGGGCTATAGACTCGAGCTATTTTACTCCTGAGCTCAATGAAGCGGCAGAAAATTTAACTGGAACACCTGTCCAGAATTTAAAAAGTAAAATGATCAAAGCGAAACGCTTCAATGTTGATGGCAAGGAAATCGACCTCACCACAGATTTGCTCTTCGGAAACCTGGACTTCCTTCCAGAACGATGGTATACAGGACCTCGTGCTGGGTTTCTCGATCACTTCGTGCGGGAAAGCATCCAACCAAGATTGGAAATTTTCGGCCCAAAAACAACGCTCGTGGAAATTCAAGCCATGCTACAAGATTTGATCAATGTAATGTACGGGTTCGATGATGCTCTTGGGTCCAATCTCTCAATGAAAAAATGCTTGATAGAATTAGTCGAACGGAATATAATCGATCTAAATCTTAACCAGCTACCATATTTAACAGATAAAGGCCTTGCATTGCGGGTTATGGCCTTGGAAATTCACCCGGATTATCTTGATGCTGTTCGTCTTATCGATACTCGATCGACAACATCACACGACATTTGAACGAATAAGGAAATATCCTTTTTTCAAACGTATTCTTGATTTTACACGAGATTTGAAAAAAGCAATGGTATCTTCTGAGAACGGCGAAGGAGAGGCCGGTAATTAATTCGTGGTACAAGAATTAATTCTATCACCTGCCCGGGAAATGAATCCCGCGCTAATGAGTGCATCAATGCCGCTTTCGACCGTTTTTTCAAGCCTAGACAATCTTGGACATTCGCCCAGGATGCCCAGACTAACCGCCCCGGAGACTTATCGGGGCACTCGTGGGTCAAAACGGGAACCCGCCCTTTCGGCGTATGGCCTCAGGGATTGTGCAGCACGTCGTCACACGGCGGGGTACCGCCAAGCGCGTTCACGCGTGATCTGGTCACGCGCGGCGCAAGCACGTGTTCCATGCCCCGGTACCCGGCATGACGTGCCGCAAGTGTGCTGCGATGGGAGCGACGTGGAACCTGCCGGCCCACGCCGATGCTCACGGCTCACCTCCGCTCGTGGCGATAGACGTGCGCGTGCTGCGATCGAAGCACCAGGTAATCGCCCCGTCCATGTGGAGAACGACGACCACGGATCCTATAAACCACCAAGCACCACGGAATTTCTGATCGAGATGTTTATCCCCCAACACCCACGCCGGGCACGACGATGAGACTCGCGAATGATGTCCAAGATTGTCCAAAGTTTCACGAACTGTTAATTAACCCTTGCTTTACTTGCATTAAAGTATCGACGAACCATTGCTGCATGGACCAAGTCGACACTGACACTAGAATCAATGGATTCCTCGTGCAAAAAAAATATCTGGATGATGTTCAACATCATCATGTTTACAATGGAATTGTTATCGTCCATGTTGATATTGTTCACGCCATCCACCCCGTATATTCATATCATGCTAAAATTCTCCAAGTAAGTAAGGTGTTCAATTTCACTTGGCGAATTCTCCATGTCCAATCATTGCATCGAAACAAGACCATTTAAATGTCGTGATAATGTTTTAGTTTTTTGGATTATCAAAGGACATGTTCGGTAACCCGTTCCAGGAGTTCTTCGGTCCGCGACCAAACCGTTCGCAAACCGTTCACCAATGGGGGAAATAAGGTGCGATTACGAAGGAGCAGAATACATTCTCCTATTTGTCACTCTGATCATCTGGTTTTTTCCGTAATTCTTCCGATATCTCATCTATCGAATATTTATCAAGCCATTCATGCCTTTCTTTCGTGTAATCTCCTTGCCCTTTGTCGAATTGCATCAAGAACCGTGCCATTTCAACAGGTCCTAATGCATCAGATAATATTTTGATACCCTTCATTCTTAATTCTTGGGGAGACAATGTCGTCATTCATACCACCTCTGCTAACCATGATAAAGGATTTCGTATTTTGACCTTAAAATCTTGCATGTTCTTGGTATATTTCTTAATTATCTCATCGTCCGTTGTGAGAAAAACATCAACTTTTCCGTTTTCTGCGCATGCAATGTGTATTGCATCGAAGCCCTTGAGGCCAAGTTTAATTATCTCCTTTGCGCGCTTAATAATCATCGAATCAACATGAATCGCGCTTGTTGCAAGATTTGCAAATAAACCAACCTTTTTTTTGCGTTCGGCATCTGGAATTTTTGAAATTTCTAAATCGAGAATATCACCTTTTATTAATGTATACCGGCCATCTTGCACCCGTGCAATGATTGTTAGGATTGCTTCCGCTTCTAATCTCATGCGATCCTCCGATTGGTTATCGAACGGACGATTCATGCAGCATACATCAAGGTAAACACGCATATCATACCATTTCTTCGATAATACAGTATCAATTTAGTCTTATTAAAATTCCCACTAAAAAAAATTTCCTTTGTAAATGATTCAAGGTGCAAAGAATCTTTTGTCCAATCTCTCAATGAAAAAATGCTTGATAGAATTAGTCGAACGAAATATAATCGATCTAAATCTTAACCAGCCACCATATTTAACAGATAAAGGCCTTGCATTGCGGGTTATGGCCTTGGAAATTCACCCGGATTATCTTGATGCTGTTCGTCTTATCGATACTCGATCGACAACATCACACGACATTTGAACTAATAAGGAAATATCCTCTTTTCAAACGTATTTTTGATTTCCCACGAGATTTGAAAAAAGCAATGGTATCTTCTGAGAACGATGAAGGAGATGCTCGGTCATACCTGAATGTCTCATTTACCGAATTTTCCATGGTCAATCATTGCATCGAAACAAAGTCATTTAAATGTCGTGATAATGTTTCAGCTTTTTGGATTATCAGAGGACATGTTCGGTAAACTTTTTAGACTGATGCCCGATATCGATCACATGGAGATTGCGTTATCCCAGAATAGTTCATTCCAGAAATTACTCAGGACTGACAAGAGCTTATCGCGATTTAAAGATCTCTTGAGCCTATTTCTTCGTGATGTCTTTTTCCTGCATCGTGATACTCCGCCAAGACGTATCGAGTTCACGATCTTCCAAGATCCCGAAACGACCATTGAACGACCAATGGTGGAAATCTTTTTACAATCGGGTAAAAAAATTCAACGAGACGAACTTCAACGCGATTTTATTTCTCGATTTAAGGAATACCTGTCGCAGAATGCAAAGGATGCTGATGATTTCATCGCCCTTCGACAAGAACAGCGCCATTTCATGATTATCTTTACCTTCGAGTGAGCGAGCCATGGAGCCTCGGGATTTTATTAACTTGGCTCGCGTGATCGTGGCTCATATCGACCAGGTTCCTAAAGAATACACTGAAGCCGCGTACCGGACAGGGATCAGTCGCGTTTATTATGGGTTATTACATTGAATGCAAAAACGCCTCGCCATTTCCGTTCCTCGATCCAAGATAAAGGCATATCATTCACACGTGATCGAACAGCTGGAGAACCTCTTGGATGATGAAATCCTCGTTGATTTTCATTTCATCATGAAATCGAGGGTCGAAGCAGACTATCTTCTTTCGATGTCTATCGGTTCCAAGAACTTCAAGGAATGCCTTGAATGTTCTGATCGGATCATAACTGGAATCGAGGGTGGCTCAAAGCTTAAATCCGATGCTAGTGAAGACCTCGACTATTACAAGGAAACTCGAAAAAAACCGTGATCTCCCTCAGCAGATCTTCCGTGGCCATTCATCGCATCGAAACAAGACCATTTAAATGCCGGTATAATCCAGTGCTCGACATAGACAGCATCCTTCAATCTTCTAGTCGTTATAGTAAGGTATCAATGGCGCGCAGAGCATTTGATGGTAGAAAAATGGTGAAAGACACTTATTCAGAAATTAGGGTCAAAATGAAAGCGGGGGCAAATATGCAACGATCGTGGGTGCTTTGGAGGAATTTGTCCCGATAATGACATCAAGGATGAATAATTCTACCGGGGTGGTATCGATTTCCGACCAGATGCTGAAATATTGATAATGAACCGACACGATCCAAGCCACGCCGGCCGTGAAATTTTCCACGTTGCTTTCTTGGTTCCAGGTGTTATTTTTGAAAGTAAATATCCTGGAGTCCTTGAAATCATCGACGTCATAACTGATGGTCTCATATCCCGCGAAATATGCATAATTCGTCCCGTAGACGTAGGAAGCGTGATGCTCGATGCCGTGCAACGTGTCAGACACGTTCAGTGTCGAATTCTGGAGCGAGATGTTCGCGAAATAGGTAAGGTTATAAATTCTCGGGATGTACCTCAAGCCAGTTTCGTTTTGATACGAACAAGGTGGAAAAATTTCCATGCCGGCTGGTATTTCGGGCACGACAGCGCTCAGGTTGAATTTTTCTGTTGCTTCCAAGACAGGGGCATCCCGGTTGTAGTCCTCGTACTCCCGATTAGCTTGTAGGAAGTATATTTTCGTGAAACCAGTGTTGAGACCCCCGAGAAAGACGCTACCAAACACCGTGACCATGGATGCAAGCATCAAGGCTGTTACCGTTGCTCTCAACTCGATTCTAATTGGGCCTATCTTATGCCGCCTTATTTCGCTCCTTGTCATTGTCGCTGTTTTTTCGATGCGAATCCATGATAGAAGAATCCCCACGAAAAAAAGCGGGAGAAAAATTACCAAAAATATGAACGGTAGTTCTTGGAGGCCTTGCGTGAACAACCGTGCATCGATCAGGTATTTAAACGAAAAAACAACTATCATGAAGGAAAGTGCAACGATGCACAAGACCATGATATAATACTTGTTCATTTCCTTCATGAAGCCTCCTTCTCGCAATTCAATCAAAAATTCCGACTTGATGCTTGAAGCCTTTACCATCTATTCCATGAAGTTCTTTTCTTTTTCCTCGAGTGTTTTCTTCTTTTCGAGGTATTCACCAAGCTTTTCGGACAAAAAATCTCACCAAGTGTTTAAGACAAAAAATTTTGCTAGGTGCTAGGTTCGGCTTGGAGATAATTAACCTTTCCAGTCATAATGGAAAGTAATGCAAGGCACACACGTGGTTCCGGATGGCACATAAACCTTTGAATATCTTTACTTTGTTTAATTAAATACCTTTTATGAGCCATTTGACAGCATTTGACAAAAACCAAGAGTGGAAGGGAAGCGGGAATGGAATGACCTATAACGATTGCAAGTGACTCCGCAGGATCCCTAGTCAAGCGATACCCGCATGCGCCAAGCGAGTGACGCTCGACCCGATGGCGAATGCGTGATTGATTATATTAGCTGTCTATGTGTTCACGTTTGCTGTGTAAACGTTGATCCCATATTCACCATCGCTCATCACTTTGTTCTTGATGGCATTTATATAGACCCATCATCAACTTTAATACTTGAATACCGGCAATTGCAGATTGTATTCGATGAAACGACATTTCCCGTACTCAAATCATCCAGGTATATCCCTTAATTATCATTCTTCTAGTAAATATATAAAAGACAAAATTAAGTACACGGTTTTGTTAACAGATTCCACGACGAGGAATTTGAACGAAACCCCACTTCGTAGCGCTTCACATGGAATTCAATAATAACCTTTTTTAATCCGACAATGAGAACTTTTAAAAGACGATAATTGCATTATTCTACCATGATATCTTGGCAATTATAATGAGAGTGCTCATATCCATGGCGACGATCAAAGAAGCTGCATTGGAATTGATAAAAAAATTGCCGGATGAATGCACCGTGGAAGATATAATGTACGAGATTAATTTTGTTGCACAAGTCTTGGACGGGTTGCACGATGCACAGCAAGGCAAGATGATTAGTACCGAAGAACTCCTGGAACGGGTTCACCAATGGGGCAAGTAAGGTGGACCGAGAAGGCAAGTCGAAATCTTGAAGACATTTTCAATTACGTGGCAAAAACCTCGGCAATATATGCCGACCGTCTAGTGAAATCTATCATCTCTTCGACTTCGAAGCTCGCGACAATGCCACTTTGTGGAAGGATGGTTCCGGAGTTGAAGGATCATGATATTCGTGAATTGATTTATCAGAATTACAGAATTGTATATCGAGTAATAGGGGAAACCGGCGAGGTAGAAATACTAGCTATTATTCACGGTGCCCGGGATTTTTTAGGTGCATATCGCGAATAACCATATTCACCTCGAATCCGACCGGATGGATTGAATGCCGCAAAACAATCACTTGTCCTAGCTATTAACTCTCATCTTGATAACTATCAGACCCAAATCTCATTTTGCGAATGATCCATTGCTTGATCCAAGTGCCATCCTAACCTCTATCCAATCCTTAATGGAAGGCCACGCGAGGCGCAATGCATTGCTCGCGTCGGCGCGTAAATATTTATATGGTAACAGCTGGGTCAAGGAAGTTGTACCGCGCAACACCATGTTTTAATAGACAGAAAGTCGACATTGCAAGTGGAGTTGCAATCATCCATAACACTCGAGTGAAGGCTAATGCTGTTCGGATTTTTCAAGAAAAAGGAGAAACCGGTGCCGAAATTTAAATGTGCCAAATGTGGCTCGGAAAATCCTATGGACGCGAAGTTCTGCTTGAGCTGTGGTGCAGGACTTGGCGAGCAAAAAACTGTGCAGAGCAAGGTAGCCGAGGCCACGGCAATTACCGAGGATTTCAAGGACAAGGGCGGTTTTTGGGCCAAGATCATCCCCGGCTACCACGGCTATAAAAAGAAGGAGATCCGCAGGGAGAGCGACAGGCTCATGCGGGATCACCTCGTGAAGCAGATGACCAACACCAAGAACGAGCTGGACGCGATCGCGGAAGAGGCGGCGACGAGCAATCCCGACCTCGTCATGAAGATCGAGGACATGCGCACCGAGCTCGACA
>JAUQYW010000655.1 GCA_030587525.1 Candidatus Sigynarchaeota archaeon
TAGGAACTTGCACGACGATGTATCGGTGGGCTTTCTTTCGCTTGGCCTCATCGAACGCCAGCGTTTCAATATTCTCGGTCATCCCGCACTCATACCAAATATCGCATTTCGTTCCTCTACACGAACTGAACAAAATTTCAGCCTATAAGATAATTAGATCTACCTTAACCAGATCATTAAGTCGATGCTTGGTCAAGTTCCCTAGTTTTTTTTCCCCCGGCGTCGAATCGTAAGCATCGCAAGATCCATCAATCATATGATTGGTAGTGCCCAAACCATGCCAGAAAATTCAACGCCTCGCCTGGCCTTGTCAGAAGCATTCATTGTTAAGTTCATTGCAGTGCTCGCTTCAGCAGGCCTCATTCTCTCATTCGTGCTATTGCTTGTCGCCATGAGCATGTATCCGAATTTCAGCCTCGTGGATCACACGCTCAGCAGGCTTGGCCGCGTGAGCCTCGGGTGCGGAGCAGAGCAATATTTTGGTCAACCCTACTTCAACGCGGCTTACATCATCGGTGCATTGTCCTTGATCCCATTCTATGCCATCCTGGCGAGGGGGTCGCACGTGGCAGGGCAAAAAAAAGCGCGGAACGCGTTCTGCTTCCTGATCATCGCCGCTTGCGGTTTGATCGGGGCGGGTATCATGACCGATGACAACGCAACCTTTCGTCTTCACTTGACTCAATCGGGCACGTTTTTCCTCGCCGCGGGCATCGCATGCTTTTTCTTCATCCTGGAATGGTGGATCGATAACCGCGGGGCGCGCAAGTGGGCAGTGGCGTATCTCGTGTTCTTGCTCTCGAACGTGGCAGCCTGGATACTCTACGACGCGTACCTCGATCCTGTCCTCGGGTACAACGGCGGCATTCCCGAATTCTTCACGTTCGTGTCATTTTACCTCATGAACGCGGTGTTCATAGGGAATGTGTTCAAAAATGGGCCGATCATCCCCATGGTGCGGCCGCCGCTGAACCGGCTCGCGGAACGGAGAAAATGCGCGTGAAAAATTCCGCTGGTGAAACCTGATGCTGTTCGAGCGAGAAACCATCTTCGAATTCGATCCCGAGTACCCGCATTGTCATTGCCCCGTGATTGCCGAGCTCCCGAACGGCGAATTTATGTGCGTGTATTATGCCGGCAAGAACGAGGCGCATCCCACGGTCGGCCTCATGGCCACGTGGAAACCCGTGAAAGGCGGCGGTGCATGGTCGAAACCCGTCCGCATCCACAAGACGCCAGGCCGTCCAGATGGCAACGCGGTCATTTGCTGGTATCACGACGAGCTTTTCATGTTTTACGACGTCATCTATGGCCTCGCGTTCCCGTGGTTCAATACGAAGCTGTTCCTTAAGACGTCAAGGGACTGCGGCCGCACCTGGTCCGAGCCAAGGCTCATTGTCGGGGAGCGGGGGTTCACGGTTCGCAATAAGCCGATTGTCATCGAAAGCCGCATGCTCGTTCCAGGGGGAAATGAGCATCTCCTGGGATGCTGGTCGAACGTGCTCATCACGGATGATGGCGAGCATTTCCACATGTCGGGGAAGATCGTGCTCCCCAAGGGACGCAACGAGCAGCCCACGATCACGCGCACCGGTGACGGGTCAATCCTCGCTTATCTCCGCACGGACACGGGCAATGTCTACAAAGCAACGAGCCACGATCTCGGGGAAACATGGTCGATGGGAGAGCAAATTCCCTTGTACAATCCCGGCTCGGCTCTCGATTTCGTGCGGCTGGCAAGCAGCGAGATGGTGCTCGTCTGGAACAACAACAAGCTCGTCGGTGGCATGGCGCAAAAACGACGATGCTTGAACATCGGGTATTCTCCCGATGAAGGCAAAACGTGGCCGGTTATCAAGGAAATCGAGCGGGATGACGTCGACGGCCACTTTGCCTATCCCGCCATCATAACGGCCACCGACGGCATGTTCCACCTCGTGTACAACAACCGGCGCCGCAACATGCGTTATTGCCGGTTCGATCTTGACTGGGTCAAGAAGCCGGCATAGGTCACGATGCTCGCCGGTCATCAAATTAAGGTTCAAACCTTAAAAGCCCGTTCCCCATGTATTTCTTTGTTGC
>JAUQYW010000661.1 GCA_030587525.1 Candidatus Sigynarchaeota archaeon
GGTCGAGCGTCACTCGCTAGGTGCTGTGTGGGTTACCTGACTATGGATCCTGCGGTTGGTCACCCACACTGCACCGACGCTAAAGTGTCTCGCCCAGATGTAACAGCGAGGCTGGGTGCAGCGCGGCTGGGTAAAACCAACTTCGCTGCCAAGCCTTGTGTTTTTTCTTTCTCTTTTTTCCACAAGAGATTTGCCCGAATGTGCAGCCGTTACTATCGCGCGAGCATTTGCACGAGCTGCGCGGGAAACGCACGATCGGCACCTAATAACGATCCGGTTTTTTACCATCAAGTTTTTGCCAGCTATGGCTATCGGGCAGATTCCTGCCGGCATCACGTGAAGGAAACCGACGGGTCGCTGCCTGGCAAGGGCAAATTTCACCCGCAAACCACCTACGTACCGTGCCTTCAACCACGCGATGCGACGGCACCCGCTGACATCGTGTTCTGGATCCTCGTTAACATGACTGCACGTGCCAACGAAATACTCGTCCTCTGGACTCGTTTTTTTTTAACACTTTGAATATATATATCTTCGTTTAAAGTATAATATTATACTATATGCACAATGTTTTACCGTAGTTGTTTTATGCTGGACGGTTAAACAAAGCACGCTCAAACCACCCTCGACCGATGATCTAGATTCTATTGCAAAGATGACGCACCATGGCAGAGCATCCACGATATCCCATCAAAATAAAAACGAAAGCATCGATCTCCCTCTCTATTATAGCCTTGGTTTTTTGCAGCACGGCATTGCTTTCCGATATAAAGCTGCCGGATTCCCATGGATTTAACGATCTTGTTCAAAAAAGCGATCTTCCTTCCACGTATTCGTCGACATTCACCGGATCATTTCCGAGTTACGATTCGATGATAATGTCATTCACGAATGGAACAAAAAACCAGACTCTTGTCTTGAAAAATGGGTTCAAGAACAATCCACGATATGCACTCCTGAGCTTGACCAATTCTACCTTTGCAATATCCGGCTACGAGATCTACAAAGTAGAAGCCAAGATCACGAATAACGTGACCACGGCAACGAACGATTGGGTCAACGTAAATACAAATGATGATACTGGCAACCAGACCATCTATAAGGTTGGTTCTGGAAATTTAATTGACATGCTCGGCCAGCAAATGACCCAGAATTGGCGAGTCCAGATCTCGAATCTCTCGATCTATCTTCGCATTGGAACTGGTAGCCCGGGATTAGTTCCAGCACCGCGGTTGGAGCTGTGGAATGCAACAGCAGCACCTCTCCCAAGTCGGGTACAATGGTCAACGACGCTTCCTTTAAATACCGTTGGTACCGAATGGCGTAGCGCCGCGCCTAATTATATCATTAACGCCACGAACATCAATAACCGCACCTGGTACGTGGTCGTGAACGCATCGGATTGGCAAGCCGATGCGGACACCACCATTTCCGATTACGTGACATGGTACTCCAGGGTATCGACTCTAGGCGCTAGGCGTGCATATTCGACAAAAGCATGGGTAGCTCGACCTTTTAGATTATGTCTTGGCTATGAGAGAACGTTTTTGAACGATTCCACTTCAAGCAACCGCTTATTCAAGGCGCATGAAATTAATCTCAAGGTGAATGGCTCCTCTTTTAATAGCACGGGCGTTGCAACGATTTCTGGAAGTAACATGAAAGCATTAAATTTCAGCTCGGACACCACATGTGTCAACATGAAGACGACGCTGAAAATATATTATCGAAAGACCGTGACTGCATCACGAGCATATTACAGTGATGCAACGCCCTTAATCCGGTGGAATGTGACATCGGATGCAAGTGCCGCATATCCGACGGGAACAAAGGCAAACCAGCAGATCAACGTGACCGTTCCAACAAGTTGGACGGTTACTGGAGCTTACAACGCTTCAACAACAGGAGGTTTAGCCACGGCACCTAATTATACGAGTTATACGAAAGCAAGTGGGTTGGTAAGAATCACCGGCATTAAAACGGACTCGTTCTGGCAGATCCGGTCAACCTCGGCGAATCAGCTAACATCAATGACCTTCCGGGTTGGTGGAAACCCGGTTACAATCGCGAATGTCACGAACACGGTCTCATTTTCTTCAGGATTTGCGAGTGCCCCCGCCGGTGGAAATATTTCACTCGGCGTCTATTATCCCTCGACGATAAATAGTTCCCGTGCATTTTGGACGTCCAACACCAGCATTGCTGGATTTAGCACTGTTTACTTTTCAGCAGGATGGCTGACGAAAAACTATCTTGGTGTTTACAGAATCCAAGCTAGATGGAATTGGACTGATGCCGTGGGTTTCTATGCAACGACCCTCCCCGTGATCGGCGCGATGAACATCAATTTGGCATCCGTCATACAATATGGCTTATCGCTCTCGTTTTCGGGGAATAGATATCAAGGACAATACGGCGCCGACGTGACCATGAACTACAACATGGCCGACACGAACAACGGCTCCGCGATTTCTGGTTTGTCGTATTCCTTCGTCACGAACGGCACGACCGACGCATCGGGCACGACCTCGGCTAGCTCCCTCGGCCAGGTGCTACCTTTCACCACGAGGGTCGTAAGAGATTACGGCGTCGTCGTGAGTTTCCAGCGGCGATATTACAACAATTTCACGGCCACGGTCGTTATCCGGATCAGTGCTTGTCCCACGACCGTGACGCTGGTGTACATCCGGCAGGGTGGTTTCGTATTATATAAAAATGGCACGAACATCAACTTCGCAAATGCCTTGTCCAACTTCACGGTCTACCTGGAATACAGGAACTTCCATACGAATGCATTGATCACCAGTGCATCTTCCGCCGATGTGAACGATGGCACGCATCATTACACGAACAGCTCGGCAACCGGCGTGTTCTGGGTCGAAGTGCGCACGACCGATCTAACCGCTGGAACCGTGCTCAATTTCCAAGGGAGCTGCAGCAATTCCAATTATGTGACGAGCCAGGCCACGTTCCAGCTGGTCGTGGATAGCACCACGCCGAACACGAGCCATTCGTATACGCCTGCCTATGGTATTAATTACATCAGCTCAACGACTTCAATCACCATCACGCCCAGCGATCCTGGCATCCGAGCTAGTGGCATTTCATACAATCGATACCGAATAGATGCAGGAATTTGGGTAAGCAGCCCGCTAACGTTCACGCTCAACAATTATACCCATGGAAGCCATACGATCCAATATTACAGCGTCGACAATGCCGGTAACACGCAATCCACCCAATCATTTACTGTCCAGCTTGATAAGAACACGCCGACAACGACGCTCACCTACACGGCCGATTTCGGCACGAACTGGGTCGATGAAAACACGACGTTCACGATCAATCCTCAAGATTCTGGTTCGGGGGACTCGGGGGTTGCATATAACCGGTACCGGGTCGGCGCTGGCATCTGGGTCAGCAGCCCGCTGTCGTTCACGCTCGGCAACTACACGAACGGCACGTACACCATCCAATATTACAGCGTCGATAATGTGGGCAACATACAATTAACGCAATCAATCACCGTGCGATTCGATAACACTGACCCGACGACGTCGCACGCGTTCATCATCGACTACGGCACGAACTGGATCGACGAGAACACGACCATTACCATCACGCCGGCCGACGCGGGCTGCGGCATCGCCATGA
>JAUQYW010000664.1 GCA_030587525.1 Candidatus Sigynarchaeota archaeon
CGAGCTCGGGCAGCTCTTGGAGCCGATTCCCTTGCAGATATATCTCCTTGATACATTCGCTATACAGATATGTAAAGGGGATTTTCTTGAGCCTGTTATTGCTGAGATCGATCTTGGCTTGCGCGCATTTGATTTCGATGGGTTCCCCTTCTTCTACTTCGACGTTATTGCCGTAGAATTTGAATTCTTGGAGGTGAGGGATTTTTGCTATCGAAGGCGGGATACGTTTGAGTTTACAATCCTTAAATTCTAATGAAATGAGGAACGGGAACTGAGTAAAATCAAAATCGCGTAGAATAACGCGTATCAAAGCCATCTTGACCACATGACCATTATAAACTCTGATACTACGAGGGCTATCAGGATATGAACCAATGTAAAAACCTATATAACCAATTTCATTCAAGATACGAAATTGGCGTTCGTAAATTTCCGTATCGGTATCCTCTGCCACGATCAGGCGATCATCGTACGGGTCTTCGATTCCGGGGGGTAATTCACTCATCCAAGCTATCGCCTCGACACGTTCGATTTCCAATCGAGAAACTCCGACAGGTCGAACATGACATTCTGGATTTTCAGCACCTTGTAATGTGTCTTGAACAAGGTTGGATCGATTTTATGGACGGATTGCACCCTGAATTCATAGAGCCGATCGGGCCCGTTTATCAAGTTCACATCCAAGTCTTTTATATCCCCAAGGAACATGAGATCTAGAGTCACGGCATCAATGACCCCTCGATTCTCCTCGATCATCGCTTTTTTAATCAAGGCCCTGAATTCCTTGCCCGTCACGTGCATGCTTCCCACCTGGAATGTTTCTGCTGATGTAGGGATATCATCCGCCGCCGCGGGATTCCTCGCGACGTGAATGGTCTGGCGTTCGGAAAACGGGAGTGTATCCAACGCGCCTACCAAGTCGCGATAATAGTAGGCGGATGCGGGTATTTCCTTTCCGAACTTTTCTTTATCCAGCCTATCGCGAGTGATGGTATATTCGCTTGGATACACGGCGGCAGAATTGCTGCCAAGGAAATCGAACTGCACGGCATCATCGTGCAGCGCCTTCACAAAATCGGGGAGATAGTTATCCGTCGAGGGCTGTTCACCTTCGCTTCCCGCCACGTAGTAGCGGTCGACTCGGAACCCATCAATGGGCCCTCTCTCGACATTCACGCATTTCAATCCCTTTTTCGCGAGATATTCTTGAACGTGATCAGGTAGACTTCGTGAAGCTCCGTCGACTTTGTTAGGGTTATAGTATTCGCCGGTCTCGTTCATTACTTTCGTCCTCACGCTTACCCGGTACTATTGCTTTGTGCATCCATACAAGATGGTTCTAGCTCGATTCAATACATGGTTGATTTCTTTCGAGATATAATTAGATCATCTACACCAACTATTGTGGGGATCGGGTACGATGGCAATACGGTTATCTCTGGATAACCGTTGGATATCTTATCGGTGTTGGGATCATCCAGAAAGTGCGTCGGATTCCCTTCCCAGCGCGTTGAATCTTCTTTTGTAGATGATTCATCCCGTCCTCTCATTCATCTCATTCCTCAATTGTACCATCTCGGCTTCATGCCTCCGCATCCTCCACATCATTCGCATTACCGGCATGCCGCGCCGTCCTATGGAGGACCTCGATCTCGCGTGCCCTGTGCATCGCGTAGGCAAAGTCTTCAAGGATGAATTAAAGAATATATACCGATCGGCGGATGAATTCTAGCATGCCTAAATGGCCGGAAGAATTTATTGACACGAACGGGGTCCATCTCTGCTACCATCGCACGAGCGGGGATAAACCCGCGATGATCATGCTCCACGGTGCAACGGACAACGGACTCTGCTGGACGAGCATCACCAGGGATCTCCAAGATGAATACGATATCATCATGCTTGATGCCCGGGGCCACGGTAAATCGATAGTCATGTCGATGAAATCCGATTTCAGCATCGCGGACATGGCTGAGGACACGGCTGCTCTCGCCAAGCAACTCGGATTGGACCATCCGATCTTGTTTGGTCATTCCATGGGCGGTTTGGTCGCCACACTCGTCGCAAGCAAATATCCCGATCTGCCTTCGAAACTCATTCTCGAGGACCCCGCCTATTTTCTCAGCAAAGGCCTGAAGCTCCTCGTTCCCCTCCTAAGGCGTCTTTTCTTGCGGTCCGTTAGGAATATGGGGAAAAAGAGTGCCGAGGAGGCCCGTGCTGAATGCAAGAAGCAAAACCCGAATTGGTCTGATGAGGACGTCGATGGTATAGTGCAAGCCCACCAACAATTTGTGCGGAATACCAGTCTTGAACGCATCAAGCATTTCGATGTATTTGCCGATTGGAACAGCCTGTTTCCAAAAATTATATGCCCGGTGCTGCTCCTCATCCCTTCGAATGGCTTTCTCAAGCTGAACGTGGCGAAGAAAGTGCTCCCCTCGTTCAAGAACGCGCGCATAGCTTACATACCAGGCGCGGGCCATGGCGTTCACCGAGACCAATATGCGAAATGCATGGAAGCTATTAAGAATTTCCTTGCGTGAATACCACTTGCAGCATGTACAAGTGGCGTGTCCAGAAGGCTGGCAAGGCACTCGATGGCTTGCCCGGCAAGGTATCGGTCACTCGTGGGACGTGGCTTCCCTGTGGTCAATTGCTATGGCGCATTCCCTTGTATGACTTGACTAATATAGGTTCGCCATAATATGGATCCTCGCGTAGCTCCTCTACTTTCTTTGTGATTTCTGGCCATAGCTCTTTATGGCTCTTGATAGCGTGTTCAAAAGAAGGATACTT
Source organism: Candidatus Sigynarchaeota archaeon (assembly GCA_030587525.1). Lineage (GTDB taxonomy): Archaea > Asgardarchaeota > Lokiarchaeia > Sigyniarchaeales > Sigyniarchaeaceae > Sigyniarchaeum > Sigyniarchaeum tengchongense. The sequence goes on from JAUQYW010000664.1 coordinate 2,797, forward strand.
ACGGATGGTGATTCCCGGTCTTGCCATGTTACTTCGGTACCCCGGTCCAAATGGTGGATTTTGCTTTCGCGTTTTCATCGCA
>JAUQYW010000482.1 GCA_030587525.1 Candidatus Sigynarchaeota archaeon
CTCGCAACAAATCCCGGATGATGCCAAGATCCTCCTTCAATAGCGCGAGCTCCGCGCCCGGGCACAAAATCGCTGCGAGATTCTCGTCCAGTTTTTGCCTTATATCTCCCGCATCGAAAATCGTCTGGAACGTGGTGTCCTTGTACTTGTCAAACAAGCCAAGAAGCTTTGCAACCTGGTCCGGCGGTAATCTCGCCGGGTCGGGCACGCGATATTCCACGAGCGTCGCTTTTTTCCAGTGGATCCACGGCCCGCGGGCCTCGTTCCGAACCGCGAGAAGGAGCACGATGCCAAGTGTCGAGTTTGACCACAACGTGATGATCTTTTCGGCATTGTCGCCGGCCTTGCAGCTCCATGACACGTTGGAAAGGACTTCGTCACGGCAATAATATCCGAAGATGCTCGTCGTCTTCAAGAACAAGCTTTCGGGGAGTAGCAAATGCGACCGGGTCGCTCGGAACTTTTTCCGCGTGCTCGACGTTGCTCTTGCCTTGAACGAGCGTCTCTGATTCGCATCGATGCACATCGAACGCATCGTGTCGTTGTCACGCCCCCACACGAAATCCAGCTCGCCGGGCGTGCCACCCGTGGCCTCGTCCGTGTTTTTCGTGAGCTCGCTGCGATCGGGCCCTATTGAACCGATTGATCCAAGACGTGCGAGGGGCAGCATTAGCCGCCCGATTGCCCCGCGTTCTATCAAGTCCATCACGAACTCATGCAGCCGCGGGGACGGCAAGCCGAGGAGCTGCTGCCAGTTGATCACGTGCTTGTCGAGCAAGGCACGGGGTACCACGAATGCATTGCCCATCACGCCAGCCACCGGATCCGTGATCTCCATGGCATGGGAAGGTCCAGGCTCGATCCGTGCCCCGGCGAGCTGGCTCGCCAGCCCAGACGCGGCAGCATCGTCCCGGGGTTCGACGAGCAAGTTCACGACGAGACAACCACTATGATCATCGCCCTCTCTTTCTTTTTTCCTTGCCACGACCATGCACTCGGACAAGCTCGTGTTCTCGCTGAATGAGAAGCCTGGTGGCGTGAACGTGAAGACCAGCATCTCGACAGATGCCCGGGAGAGCAAGTATCGCCGCAGCTTGAGCCAGGCGGCCCCGTCGACGAGTGATTTCGGGACGATGAAGGCCAAGCGCCCGCCCGGTGCCAGTTTTTCCAGCGCCAGCACCATGAAATCCGCGGCCTGGCCCGCCTGGCCAATGCCTTGCATGCCGCGGTCACGTCGTAATCCGGTGAGCACCCTGTCGAGGGCCATGCGGTCCTGCGGTTCCAGTGACGTGCCGAACTGGAGATTATCCCCGCATGACCGTGCAAATGGTGGATTCATGATGACGAGGGAGTAGATGACGTTCGCCACGTCCCGCAAGGTTCTCGAAGCGGGCTTGTCCTTGAGCAAGTCGAGGCTTCCGAGCGAGTCGGGTGGCTCGAGCGGTGCGTGGTACAGGTGAAAGCGGCCGGGTGGCGTAGCCGGCTGCAAGCTCGAGAGCGCGCGGCGCGTCATTTCCACGGCCTCGGGCATCACGTCGAAACCGAAGCAACCATTAGTAATGAAGTCGCGGTAGAAGACCTCGGCATCAAAATGTATTCCTTTCGCCACGTGTGTAGCCCGCATGCGTGCCTCCATGGCGCGACAACTCGACCGGAGCAGCATCCCACCGCCGCATGCGAAATCAACGGCTTTGAACTCGCGAAAAAACGCCGGGTCATCGAGCTTCCACGCCGGGTTTGGCAACCCCACCGCCAGCGATGCGAGCAACAGCGCATTCTGCGACTTCGTGTAAAACGTGGAATATGCCTTCTCCGCCTCGCGATCGAGGCCAAGGTCGTTGCTATTGCCCGCCATGGTATCGTCAATCACATTTAACGCGCATAAGCTATTTGAACCAACGATTATTGTCGAGTATGACCTATGACACGACAAGAAGACGACGCCCGCACCTTGATCGCGGCGTTCAAGCGCCTCGAATCCCCGGACTCCCCGCTAGTGGACAAGATCATGGCTTTACTAGGCATTTCAGGCCTGGTAGAGCTCGGGTTCGCCTTGAACAAGCATAACAAGCGCGAGCGGGACGCGGCCATGGGCATTGTCGAGCGATACATTACTGCCTTGCTTTCGGCACCCGACGAGGCGGCGCGGCTGAAAGCGAAAAGGGAGCTGGATTCCTTCTTTTACGACGTTCCCATGATCGACGAGGACGCGTGACACTACCGGGACTTGAGGTTGACGGGAAAGAAAAAGGGGCACTTCTCGGGATTTATCACATCGAAACTCTATTTTCCTTCGAGCTGGCACGTTCCTTTCCAGGGATCGCTTCGTGGCTTCGCACCTTGGCAATCATGCGCGGCCTTCTCGTCGGCCGTGAGCGGCACGGCGAAAGATTTGCACGTTTTGCACTGTATCCTGTCAGAATTGATTTTAAGCATCTTAATTTTTTTCAGCGCATTGATAGAGTCATGGACCATTTTGCGCACCGCATCGATACGATCAAGAATTTCATCGTTATGACCTTGCTGGAAAAAGCCCAGGAACTAGAACGCAAGGGCATCAACATCGTGCATATGGAGATCGGTGAACCTGATTTCGACACGCCCGAGAAAGTGCGAGAAGCAGCCATGAAAGGCTGCAAGGCAGGCAAAACCCATTACACGCATTCCCTCGGGTACCGCAACCTTCGCGAGGCCATCGCCGCGTATAAAAAGGACAGCAGGGGGCTCGGGCTCGACGTGGATACCGAGATAATGGTGACCGCGGGATCTAGCCCTGGCTTCCTTATGACGATAGGGGCGCTGGTCGATCCAGGCGAAGAGGTCATCGTGACAGATCCGGGATATCCTTGTTACCAGAACTTCATAAGATTTTTTGGCGGCGTGCCAAAGTTCGTGAAAATCCACGAGGACGAGCGGTTCGACCTCAATCCCGAGCGGTTGGAAGCTGCGATCACGAAAAAAACCCGCATGGTCATCCTCAACAGCCCTTCTAACCCGACGGGGCAGATCATCCCCGAGAAGACACTGCGGAAGATCACCGACATTATCCTCGCGCACAAGGACATGTGGGTGCTGTCGGACGAG
>JAUQYW010000715.1 GCA_030587525.1 Candidatus Sigynarchaeota archaeon
TTTTCTTTTATTCCAATACGTTTTTCAAGGAATGCAGCGTACTGACTACCAATTATTAACCCAACTATTATACAACGTTGTTTTTAACATCTTGTGCCAGGTGGGAGCGATCATGCTCTTCAGGTGGTTATTTGCGAGCATTCCAGCATATGGCGAGGCTATGGGCGCGGGCATCGGGTTTGCCTTCGGCCAATACTTTGCCGAATGGGGCTCGTTCTTCTTCACGGTCTGGCTGTTTAAGAAAATGAAATTCTCGATACGCACGGTTTTCAGGATCGACTTTACCAGAGCAGAATTCAAGGAAGCTATGGTCTACGGCGCAAAATTTATGCTCGGTTCCGTGTGGGTGCCCGCCGTGTGGCTGTGGCAAGTGTATTTGCAATCTATGTACGTGAAGGGGTACGCTTCGGAAAATGGCTATTTTAATTTGATTTTCATGTTCGGCCAGGTCGTCGCAGTCGTCGGCTTGTTCATGGAAGGCATGCTCGCTGGTGTATCCGAGGCCCATTCCCATAAGAAAATGTCGCTCCTTAAATTGCACACGGCACAAGGGCTCAAGTGGTCAAATTTCATGACTTTCTTCCTGATCTCCCTTCTCGCCATGGTAGGGGCGCGGTTGGTCGAGGGTTTTTCTGGCGAGACGTGGTTGCCCGCCATAAAATACTTACCGCTGGTCTTGATCTTCCAGTTCAACGGCCCATTCTCGTGGCAAGGCGATAAAATGCTGTCCGGCACCAACAACAATGGTTACGCGGCTGCGGCCTGGGTCATCGAGCAAAGCATACGGGCGACGCTGCTGTGGGTACTCATTCCCCCGTTCCAGATGATGGGCGTGTTGATGGCCTATATCCCGGCCCTGGTCACGAAAAACACGTTCATGTGGATCGTCATAAGGAAGAAGATCGTGGCGCAGAAGCAGTACTTCATGGTCGTGTGGATCTCCCCAGCCGTGAGTGCCATCCTGGTCGCCCTGGTCGTCAAGGTCGTTGACACATTGCTCTGGGTCGACCCTGTCGTGGAGACGATCACGCCCATCGGCACGACCGGCGTGCTATTCTTCGTCGCGCTCTTCGGCGGTCTGTACTTGTACGCGTTCTTGTCGGGAATCCTGGGCCATTGGGACAAGAACACCCTTCAAGAATTCGAAAAGGCCGCGAAGATGGTCAAAGTCGTCGGGTTCTTCGCCCGGGGCATGTACAAGGTGGCGAACGCCGGGTACAAGCTATCACCCTTCAAGGAACGGTGGCCCGTCGATGTCTTCACCGATGCCATGCGGGAAGCGCACGAGCTGGAAATCGAGAAGAAAGTCTTGAAGATCTAGTTCCTATCTTGTTCCCGCTCCTGTGAGCTCGCTGCTGCAATCAAGTATGTGAGACGCAAATTTAACACCCAACACTCATCCGGGTTCTGGGCCATATTTTCAATTGAGATTCACACTGGTTCAACTCGAAGAGCGCAAACAACATCATGTGCTAATAACTGCTCTTGATCCCTAAGAGTTTCAAAATCTGGCTCTACTAGTTCTGCAGCTTTATCCGGAACCAGCTGATTCCAAGTGACGGACGGCAGATGACTTATATCATTGACAAAAAATATAACGCCAGTGTACTCAAGGACCTCGTTTCCCGGTTACACGTCCCTGGATTGAAGGCTTTGATCTTGGCGGGTAACTCCATCGTGACGATGGCAGGCCTGGATCTGCTTCCCGGACTCGAGATCCTGAAATTGCCTGATAATTGCATCACTCGAATAGAAGGGATCGAACAATGTGCCGCTCACCGAGAGATAGATTTACGAGGAAATCCGATTACTAATGTTTCCAGCCTCTTACTACTTAAAAAATTGCGCAGAATTGATCTGAACAGCACTGCAATTCAATTGTTGCCGCAACGATTCTATAACACGTGCAAGGTATATTCCGAGAAGGGGATCGAGCTTGTGGAGATGATAAAATCGGAGATTCCCATCTTCAAGGAGGTGCCAAAAAAATTGGCAGGAAAAACATTCAAGGGGCAGCGGGCTCGAGTTTCTTGACGTGAAACTTGGAAAAATGAAGCAAGCATTCATGTTCCTTGAATCTAGCTTGAGCAATCCTGTCAAGTTCAACACGGAAGGCAAGCCTGTTCCTTGGGATTTCTTTACCAGAAAATACGGGAAATTCGCGACGTGGGCTTCCTGAGGATGCTGTTAACGCCTTGTTTGCTCTTTCGCGCGATTCGGGAGGTAATTGGTGGGTTGGTTAAATTACAAATTACAGTAACCTCGCGGGGCTTTTGACATCGTGGAATGCGATCTGGCAAGTTATTATATTTGCCAATAATCAACACGTCCTCGTGAGGCCAAGAGACGAGGTTGACGAGGGACCGCTCATCAATGCATATTTTGGCCCTATAACACTAAAACCTGGCGAAACCACCATCCCGTCCCACCAGCGGCACGTCGTGCGAAGGCTAACCAATCAGATCCAGGCATGGATGGCAGGCGTGCTTGACCTGAGCGATATCTACTGGGCCACCATTTTTCGCGAGCTCAGCCTCGCGGGCACGTTGCCGGACTTTTACCTACATATAATGCGAAATGAAAACTTCATGCTGCGGCAAGATTCGGGAAAACCGATTAATCGAACCTATTTCTTCGAGATCGCACGCTTTGATAATGATGGCCACTCGATTCCTGGTACCGAGCGCGTGGGATGTTTCGATGCTACTGCCACCTTTGCAGAAAGCCCGACCAATCCTTTGAAAGCAGGGGTCAGTTTTTTCGTTTACAGCTTGTCCCTTAAGCCTTCACTCACTTGGGATGACCTGGAAAACGGGCGGAACGGGTTTGCAACCGTGAATTTCCGTGCGTTGAAAGCAAAGGGAGGCTTTATGGAACATGTAATGAACTTCTTCGATATTTATCCGAAATTTCGGTGAACCGTGATGCTCCTCGCATTTTCTCCACTGTTCGTTGATTTAAAATCGCATCACAGCTCTAGAAAGGGACGCTCAGACTTAACTCAAGGGCGTGGGTTTTAAAAAGGCAGAAAATATCAATAATCATGCAATTATCGTGTTCATTCATGCGAGTTAATGCAGTTCGCGAATCATCTTTCCTTGCATTTTCACGCAGCCTAGAAACCGCGTACCCGCGATACAACATCGCGGAACAGATACAACGATGATTTGTCATGCCTTCGATTTCATGTTTCCAATGTGGCACGCCGATCCCCCCGGATGCTGATGCGTGTCCACGCTGTTACTTAGTCGTCCGATCGAAGTGCAGGAATTGTTTCGAACCGGTGTATCTGAACGAAGCGAATTGCACGAAATGCAAGGCAAGAAATGTTAATTACGATCCGAATTGGAAGAAATTAAGGGAGACGGTGCCGGTATCTTTTACGGTCGACGGCGTTGACAAGTTGCGGGAGCTTGATCATCTTGCACCGAGCATTAAGAAGTTGGTTATCAAGATCGATATTGATGATCCGTCGTGCTTGAAACCTGTCGCACAAATGAGGGAAATCAAGATTCAAGGATCCAAAGTAAATCGCATCGATTACTTAAACGAATTAAAAGGTATCCAGCTTCTTACAATATCTGAGACAAATATCCGAGAAATCACTACCCTTGAAAAAATGCCGATACTGAAAGACTTGCGGATTGGAAGTAATAAATCATTAGCCTATCTCGGAGACAGTTTATCTTCAAACACGCTCGAGTATTTCAACATTGGAGAATCACGGCTTCAACCTTGTCCTACTTTCAATACCCCTAAACTGCGCGCATTTGGCTATAATTGGGGAGATATTGTTGATCTTGATGGACTTCTATCGAAGGTGCACGCGCCCATGTTAGAAGTCTTTACTGGAGACCATAATTTGATTTCAAAAATATCCGGGCTTTCTCAATTCCCACATCTTACCTTTTTGTCGCTCTCATCCAACCGTATTACAAGAATCGAAGGTCTTGACAATCTTTACAATCTTAAAGAAGTCCATTTTGAAGGCAATCCGATAGCAGATATTGCTGGATTATTGCATCTCACAAAATTGCGGAGAATTTTCATGAATCATTCAGCGATTAAAAAGCTTCCCAAGAATTTTTACACGACATGTGAACTGCACTCTGAAAAGGGAATAGAGAAAATAAATTAAAAAAACGAATCCTATGCTCCGGACTGAGTATAAGCGTTTTTGAAATCTCTTATATGTGTTATATAGTTTGCAGAACCAATAGCAATGAAATTCGGCTCGATAAAAGCCCCTGCAGGATCTGGCATCAAGTCATTCCAAGTAAGTGTTGGCTGGCGGGTATCATCTGCCTTGGCGAAGAATCCAACCCCAGAATTCATAGGATTCGTATCACTTGTTGCTTGCGTCGCAGTGGCATCGAACCAGCCCACGCGCTCGGAACCCGCAATTGGTAGGTCATTCCCGTCAAGTCGCTGGATCTCGAAGTAATACTTGCCGTTAATCGGCTGGGCGGTGATTCTCTTCAACTTGAATTCGTTGTTCTGCATTAAGAGCATTTCGAAATCTGGTCGAGTGTCTGCTCTTACAATCGTAGGGAACATAATTGCCCACCCGAGATCCGCCGGATCCAAGACCCCAGCCTGCCAGGCGAGAATCTGCTTTGTCCATTTCGTAATCGCAGCCAAGACTTCATTCTGGTTACTCGCAGTAATAGACGTCAAGCCGGTGAAGGTCGGGAAGAGTTGTTGCCATATCGCGTTGAGCGAGGCAAGTAATGACGTAATAACATCCTGTTTGAGTATGATTTTTCTAACGGGATGGCCATTCTCATCTGTTCCATCGACAATTTCAAACAAAGATTGTGCATAGTCGTTAGATTTCCCCCGTTGTACCAATCCTTCCAAAAAATTCGTGAATGCCTGGATATTCTGTTGCACATTTTCCATCCTCACATCATTGCTGGCCGCCGCGGGCATGCTGTTAAGGAGGTATTCCTTAAGTGCATCTATCTGTTTTTTCCATTCTAGCGCCATCCCGCTCGTTATTTTTCCATAATCCGCGAGTGCTTGCTGCCATTTATCGAGCGCCTCGTCTCTTGAAATCACGAGTGATTCTCCCCATCGTGCTCTCGCCATGTTCATGAGAGCATTGATGAAATTGATGCCGAGCATAGAGGATGCGGCTATTTTTGCTCCTTTCACATTACTACTTAACCACGCAATTACAATGTTCCGGAGCTTCTCCACGTTCTTTTTCGCGGCGCCCTCCATGCCAACACGATAGATGACCGGAATCTTGATCGTCTTGAATCGATACATGGCTGCACCTATCTTGTCCAAATCAATCTTGATAGTTTTGATCTTGAACACATCTTTCATACGCGCTAGTTCCGAGCCTATATTTCCGTATTTCATTGTAAAGAATTTTCTCGGAGCCACGTTACCTTCAGACAGCTTGATCTGCTGTCTCATAAAGGTTTCGAGGAAAAGTATTGCTTGCAAGATTTTGTTAGACGGAGTGCTTTTTATGCTCAGCAAGGATTTCTCCAAGCCACTAAGAGGTTGATTATACGCCATGAAATGCTTGAGCCATGTTTCCTTGATCATGTAACGGTTGGTTAAGGGCATTATCATATCAAGGACCTTGTCTCGGAGCAGTTCAATCTGGGCGTGCGATAAAGAATCGATGGGAGCAATGTTCAGCACAATCGCAGGACAACTGGCACCGAACGAGTCGTATGCTACATCATACCAGTCAGCGTCGATGTCGCCCGATGCGAAAAAGGATGCTTTTGGGGTGTAAACAATGCTCCCGTCTTGATTCACTGTCCTTGTACATGGATCGACATAGCTACCTGATTTAGACTTGAAAAGCAACTCGTGAGTGGTTGGATCGACTTGGGTATGGATTCGTCCCACCTTTACTTGGAATTTACGAACTCTTGACAGACCTCCTTCTTTACCCGCTTCCATTCCATCCTCCATTTTGATTAAGATGAAGAGATCCTTGATGCTTGATTGCGGTTGTATCAAGATGTACCCTGGATGCTGGAAAGAAATCTCCGTTCCTGTAGCAGCTTTATACCAGAGGCAAATTGCACCACCACCCTTGGAATTCACTCCTTTTTTCAGAGGAATAGTCGCTCCTGATAGAAGCTTGTCGAAGGGATGACCGCCTTTTTCAAAATCAGCAAGTGTATCCGTTAGTAAATATAAAAATGAACCACGGAAAACATCATAGACTTTGACTATCTTAGGATTCCCGCTCGCGTCATTTGTGGTGATTTGAATGAGGTTGCCATTTGCATCCTTGAGCTGTTTGGCTTTGACAGTATCAGGCGCGCGCATCAAGGCGTCCACCCAATTCCGCACGATTGAAGAAAATGCCTTTCCCGCTGATGTCTTGAAAGTAGTTGTGCTATATGTCTTGACTTCGCCTGTTTTAATGAAGGAGTAAGCCCATTGACCTGGAGCAATTTCCCGTTTTCGCGTTATATATTGATCGAAGCTTTGGGTCTTAGTCTTTGTCGACAAGATGGGTGAATAAACATCAGTCTCGTAATAATATTTGGTCGAGGGATCGATGTCTTCAGATTTGATGTCTTGCTCGTGTCCCTTGTATGCACCAAGCATCAAGTTGATGACCTCACCAATCGCGCCCTGGACGGATTGGCTCAATCCGTCGCGCGAGTCGGAAAGGAAAACATCCGGGAACATGATGATGGTCTTGGAAAAAACTTTTTTATGGATATTCACCACATCGGTTTCCAACCGTTTTAAGACAGCTTTGACAAAAAAACCAATACTTTGCTGGGCAGGTCCGCGAGAGACGCTCTCCAATCCATTCAGATCTTCCAGTTTCTTCTCCGCTTGGTCTTTCAAGATGTCAAAGCGATACCGTTTTCCAAATGCTGGCGCCTCGTAATCAATCGAGACGAAGCGTGAATATTCATCGAATAATTTTACCTTTGCTGTATTAAGATAACTTTTTCTACCTAGTCGATTAAGACGGTTAACTTCTGCAATCGTGGAGCCTAGAAACGAAAATATGCCTGCTTCCTCGTCGAAATAGAGATTATAATTGGCGAGGAACTCGTCGAGCTCATCCTTGTTATGAATCGTGGACTCGACACCCTCGATTGGACACTTCACGATGGCGGTTCCACCGTACAAAAGTTTGAATATCCACTTACCTTTGGCCGGATCGTACTCGAAATACTTTGTGATGATGGCATCGATAGCTGACACGGGGATTTTAAGAATACCATCGAACTTATTTGATAACTCTTTGAAACGCTCAGCCTCGCTCTTCTCAAAACCGAGATCTTTAGTGAACTGCTCTATAGCCGCTGCCTTTTCCATACCCTTATACTTGTCGGGAAATTCGATCGCTTTTGCATAAGCTGCTCGTGCCTTCTGCTTCGCTGCGACGATTTCCTTATCCATCGCGTCGGGGTCGGCGTGCATGATCTGTGTGAACACTGGGGATTTCATGATTCCCTGGTAGGTCCATCCTTCTGCTTCAAGAGTTGAGAAGTCAATCCACTCGCCGGTCGGGAGCTGTGCGTAGCACTTGATCTCTTTCCCCTCTGGCGGCATAAGGCCGAGCGCGATGTATAGATTCTTGATCTCCTCCTCGGCCATCGTCGGGCTCATGTTCGGCGACATCTTGTAGACCATCAAGCCTATGCCAGGTGCCTCCTCCTTGGCTCGTTCGAGTAATTCCTCCTCCTTGGCTCGTTCGAGTAATTCTTGGATCCTTGGCGGCGTAGTGGCATTCTTCTTCACCATCCACGTCTTGCGCGAGACAAATCACCTTGGTAAAATCGGAAAAAGACAAATAGTCAAACCATAACAACATAAATGTGTGAAAATATGGGTTAATGACCCATATAACCAAGGAAATCCGTCTTGTTCTTTTCTAGGGATTTGCTAATTTTGATCGGTGCAGTCCGACTTCTTATTCAACTCTTGTAACCACCTTGGCACGTATCAGAAGCATTACTTCATGGTCGCGTGGATCTCCCCCGCCGTGAGCGCCATCCTGGTCGCCCTGGTCGTCAAGGTCAAGGTCGTGGACACCTTACTCTGGGTTGATCCTGTCCTCGATACGATCACACCCATCGGGACGACCGGGGTGCTGTTCTTCGTCGCGCTCTTCGGCGGCCTGTACTTGTACGCCTTCTTGTCGGGAATCTTGGGCCATTGGGACAAGAACACCCTTCAAGAATTCGAAAAGGCCGCGAAGATGGTCAAAGTCGTCGGGTTCTTCGCCCGGGGCATGTACAAGGTGGCGAACGCCGGGTACAAGCTATCACCCTTCAAGGAACGGTGGCCCGTCGATGTCTTCACCGATGCCATGCGGGAAGCGCACGAGCTGGAAATCGAGAAGAAAGTCTTGAAGATTTAATGCCAATTCCTTTTATCGTTTCTCTTTTTTTCTTAACTATTCTGCCAAGTGCATCGCGCTGGAAAGTCCCATGGCCTGGCACCGCGCCACGATCATAATTTTAAATAGACGAACTCCTATCAAGCAAGCATGGAAAGAGGATATCAAGCGGAGCTGCCCCGGCTCGCGTGGCTCGTGCGGAAAAAGGCCATCGAGGCCATCATCATCTATGCTGTCACCATCGGCATCATCATGGGCGTGCCATTTTTCATCCGGTTCTCGGACCCTTACAATCCTCTGCTCGTGTTTTGGTTTCCCACGTTCGTGTTCACGGGAGACTATGCGGACATGGCATTTTTCGGCAAGATCTTCTATGGCTTGTGGACGGCCGTCGCCTTTGCCGACTGCATCATTGCAGTCATCACCATGGTTGCCTTGTGGCGCGTGGCAAAGGTGCCAGAGGGCGTCGAGCCCGCAAGGTTCTACTGGTTTTATGTGCCTTGCTGGTTCCATTTCTACACGATCTTCATCAGCGTGTTCATATCCGCCGGTTGCATCCCCGTTCCCGTGTCATGCGATACCATCAGCCCCGTAGGAATCGTAATCGGGATCATTTCTTTGATTCATTTGCTCAAGGCAAAAGGTCGAACATCGCATATACGCGCGGCGCGATCCGAGCCAAGTGGAAGCATTATCACGAGCCAGCTCGTCGAACAAGCCGCGACGGCAGCGATGCAAGGCACCACGAGCGTCCGGCACGTATGCACGTCGTGCCACGCGGAGATCAGCGACGAGCAATTCGGGCGATTTTACAAGCGATGCCCCGCTTGCTATGAACGGTTCAAGAAGATAAACGGTATCTTTTCTATCGCCTTGGCAGGACTGATGGTCACCTTGTTCTTTCAAACGCTGTTTGGCGGGACGACCTTGTTCTTTTTCTACGCGGACCTTATAACCCTTGTATTGTTTCCCGTCGCGGCGGTCGTGAGCATCATCCGTGGCATCGTCTGGCTCACGAAAGGCTACACGGACAAGCGCTGGGAGCGGGCGCACGGCATGGCATGATCGCCACCGGGCGACCCGCGGTTCCTTTTTTTTAATCGGGGAAAGGTTAAAGCAAGGACGATCCACTGCTAATCAGTATCATGACCACCGAAATGAAGAAAGTGCGGATAACATGCCCGTCATGCCAGCAACTACATTACGTGGACATCCCGCTGAAGATTTTCGACCACGGCCCAGACACGGGCATTGTCACCGTCTCGTTCAAGACCGAATGCGGCCACGCGTGCCAGATCTTCATCGGTAAAGATTTCAAAGTCCGTGGAGGCCAATGCGCGGATGTCTCGCTCGATGACATCTCTGTAGAGCCAATCACGCCGGAGATGATGCAAGTCAGCGAGCTCGTGCTCAAATTTATAACTGAAATGATCAAGCAAGATATCGAGGACGACGAGCTTATCCAGGACTTAAACGCGCGGGACAAGATCGAGGAAATCGAGAGCCTTCTCATCCATAGCGATGTTATGAAGGCAAGGAGGACCCTCGAAAAACTCCGGAAATTCGCCATCGAAATCGGTGAGCTTGAATTTGCCAGCAAGATGAGTAAGCGGATCGAGCGGTTGGAACGGCTCATGGACACCAAGCCTGGATTCGATTGGGATTCTATCATCATCGAGGATATAAGTGGGACATCGGAACAAGCATTTGCCCGTGCCCGCGCACTGCATTATGAACGCTTACGGCAAATCTTGGCTGACCTGGAATACAACGCGATCGAGGAAGCATTGCCCCGGGATGTCGTGAATGCCAAGAAAGCGCGGCTCGTGGAGCTCGTCGATCGCGAAGATTAGTTTATGGAATACGCCAGTCGTGAAGGATGCATTTATTTTTTCCTATTTCCTGGCCTCGTTCCCCGTTCATGTAGTCAAACCTTAATTGGTGCCGCGCAAATCTGTCATCATTATGGCAAAGAAGACAGCCCCTTCCCAGCGAGAAAGGCTCCATTTGCTCGATCAATTCAAGCCGGGCACCCCCGCGGCTAATATTGCTGTTAATCTGCTTCGTATGATGATCCAGGTCGATACTACCAACCCGCCAGGTAATGAGATCGTGCTGGCGCGAAAGCTCGCGGTATGGGTGAAGGATCAAGGCTACGATTTCGTCACGACCAAGATATTTGAAAGCGAGCCAGGACGGGCCAGCCTCATCGTCGACATTCCGGGCACCGAGCCTGCCGGGCATCCCTCCTGGGGCTTCATGAGCCACCTCGACGTGGTGCCTGCCGAAGGAACGTGGACTCACCCGCCGTTCGCAGCCGACGTCGTGAAGGACGAGCACGACACGTTCATCTGGGGCCGCGGTGCGATGGATATCAAGTACATGGGCGCGGTGCACCTGGTCGCGGCCTTCACGCTGCTCAAGGAAGGCTTCCGCCCGAAAGGCAATATCAAGATCCTCTTGTGCGCTGACGAGGAACAAGGCGGTCACAAGGGTGTTGAATGGCTCGCTAATAATCAGTTCGAGGATATCAAGGTCGATTGCTGCTTGAACGAGGGCGGGGGCTTCAAGCTACCGTTCAAGGATGATATCGTCATCCAGACAGGAGAAAAGGGCATTTTTTGGACCAAGTTCAAGGTTCACGGGAAAGGCGGGCACGGTAGCATGCCTCCTCCATATGATACCACGGCCGTATATAAAATGGTCGCTGCCCTCAACCGGCTCAAGAAATACAATGCAAAATTAATCATTAATCCCGAATACAAGGCCACGATCAACGCGCTCTCGATCTCGCCCTTTTTAAAAGGCTTGTTTAAGCGTAAAATGCTGCTTCGTGGACTTCTCAAGCTCGCGGGAAAGATCGAGCATGTCAATCTTAGCCAGATCGTCCTGCCGCTCGTTTCGGACTCCATCGCCGTGACGAACTTCCATTCCGGCATGAAGGAGAATTCCATAAGCCCGGATGCTGAAATCATCCTCGATATCCGAACGCTTCCCGGCCACGACCGCGAGACCGTCAACGCCATGATCCGCCAAGCAATCGGCGCGAAACTCTTCGATCAAATGGAATTGGTAGCAAGTGACAACCAGAAATGCACGACGACGACCATCGACAACGACTATTACCACATAATCGAAAAGATTACCCGGGAAATCTATCCCGCCGTGAACCTCGTGCCGTTTCTCAGCCAAGGATCGACCGATTGCAAATATTACCGTGAGCGGGGAATGTTCGCGTATGGTTTTTGCCCGGCGATCAAGGATGATGATTTGACGTATGACCAGCTCTTGGGCTTGGCGCACAACGTCGACGAGCGCATCTCCATCACGAACTTGCTGCTTGGCGTCGACTTCAACTACCGGGTCATGAAGCAAGTGTGAGGCGAATTTGATCCATTTTCTGCAAGTATCTCCATACTTGCCGCGGGGTCACTTGACATACTTGGACACGCCATGCTCATCGATGCGCTCGGCACGTTTTTGCTCGTGCATCCGGTCGAGCACGGCGCGCGTTTCTGCGAGTTTTTTTCGATCCAACGGGTAAAAATGCCAAAT
>JAUQYW010000720.1 GCA_030587525.1 Candidatus Sigynarchaeota archaeon
ATTTGGCATGTACATCGTGCTCGCCAACCAGTATTTCCTCGATAAAATTGGCCGGAAAGCTATGCTCGTGATAACAACGCTGGGCATGGGCGTTTCAGCGCTGTTTATGGCCATATCATCGAACATCATCATGTAAACGGTTTTCTTGTTCATGACCTACATTTTCTTCAGCAGCGATGTCTGGATGATCTTCGTGGCCGAGGAGGCGACCGCGGAAAAGCGCGGGTTTTACTTGAACGTGTTCATGGCCATCGGCATCGTCGGGCCGATGATGAGCCCGATCTTCCGCTCCATTTTTCTGACGGAAACAGCGCCCGTGACGGCGTGGCGCGGCATGACGATATTCCCGATCATCATCGGGATCACGGCAGGCATCGCAGCGCTCGCCGGGGCGAAAGAAACGAGGCTATACGAGGAATTCAAGCTCACCAAGGTGAAATCGGAAGCAGAACCAGAAAACGTGTCGTTCGTGAAGAATATGCGGGTGTTGATGGCAAACCCACGAAAGAAGGAAATCCTCGCTATCATGGTCATGAGCATCATAGCGGGCTTGAACTTCATCTTGCTCCAGCTCGGCGAGAGTTTCATCACGTACAACGTTGGCTTGACGCAAGGCCAGGTGAACACGGTCATCACGATCATCGCCGTGGCCATGATCGTCGCGTATTTGATAACAGGAAAACTGTCCGATAAAACCGGTCGCGTTCCCCTCGTCTACGTGTTTTCGATGCTGCTGCCTGCCGCGACCATTCTCCTCAATCTGGGTGTTATTGCTGGCTCGAATGCCGTCTTGCTCGTGGCCATCGGTATGATCCTAGGTTACACGGGATATTACGTCTTGTGGACATTGCTACGCGTCATTCTCATGGAGATCGTTGCCACCGGTCGTCGCGGAACCGCCAGTGGCTTGCGCGCGATAATCCAGGCCATCGGGACAACGATCGGGTTCGGGTTGGGAGCGGTGATTTCGCTGGCGTGGGGATTGGGAGTGGCGTTCATCATCCTCAGCATGCCAATGTTCGCGATCCCGTTCTTGACGAAAAAATATCTCAAGGAAACCAAGGGCATCAAGCTGGACACCATCGCGGACTGAACCTTTTTTAATTTTTTCACCGTGTCATAGATTCAAGCGAGCAGCAATGACCATCGCGGAAATGCTCCCGGCGTGGATCAAATTATTATACCTAACCACCAATTGTTTTTTGATATCTATTCTTTTCAGACGGGTGAAGTCTGAAAGGGGAGTGATAAAAGATGACGAATAACAAGATAGGCATTATTGCACCAATGATTAGCTTGTCAATTCTTTTCGTGGTACTTTGTACATTGAATGGCCAACCCGCCGTGCAAGGCAACAATGACAGCACGACGTTCGACATTGGAAGCATGGAAGGATCCTGGTATAATAATAACCAAACGCCGATATCCATCGATAACGCAGGCTCGAATGATTGGGCTTGGGCACGAACTCAGCCGTGGTTGAACAATTCTGGTGATGGTTCGGCGATAAGCCCCTATCGATTAGAAAACATGGTTATTGATTGCGATGGTACAGCATTCGGGATCCAGATCTTGCACTCGGCCAGCGTGCATTTCATAATTCAAAATTGCACGATTCACAACGCGACGTCGGGAGCTGGTGCAGGAATCGAATTGGGGAACGTTAATTCGGGAGCCGTTACCAGCAATCGTTTTTATAACAGCGTTCGGGCAGTATTCTTGAGTAATGTCAACAATACCACCATCTCGAACAATAACATGACCGCAACGGTTTTTGCCATACAATCGGCATATTCGCACGATAATGTAATATCAGGAAACAATGCCACGGGGGGCAATGTTGGTATCGACATGATGACTGATTGCAGCAATTATCGTATTGTCAATAATTATGCAAGAGCGATGACGGGGGTTGGCATCCAACTCTCGCACGGGACGAACATAACGATATCTGGAAATACTGCGATTGGCGGAACTAGCTCGTATGGCATCGGCTTGGTCGTTTCAAGCAATAACACGGTCTCATCGAATAATGCGACGGCAAGCGGAGGATTAGGTATTAGCCTGAGTACGACATGCAACAACAACACGATCATAGACAACAACGTGACGGGCAATGTTGGCATCAGCTTGTCCGCTTCTTGCTGCAACAATACTGTATCGGGAAATAATGCCACGTGCGAATATTACGGCATATCATTGATCACGAATTGCCATTCAAACCATATTTTAAACAATATTGCAACAGGAGTTAATCAATACGGCATTCGTGTATATAGCGGGAATGAAAATAACACGATCTCGGGAAATAATGCCACGGGCGGTTCTCAAGCAATTTACGTGACGAACGAATGTCACGGCACTGTGATCTCGGGAAATAATGCCACGGGCGGTGCGCAGGGCATTCTTGTCTCGACTAACTGTAACGAAACCGTGATCTCGAATAATAATGCAACGGGAACTTCTGAGTGCATCTATCTCTATCAATGCTTCAATGTTACGATCCAAGGAAACAACGTCTCAAGTGGCAGGGCAGGCATCCATATGATCGACGGGTGCAATTCATGCAAGGTCTTGAACAACAACATCACGAACCTTCAGGACGGGATAGAATTAATCACATCCAATCGCACGACGATATCCGGAAATCTTATCTCTGGATGTTCCAACAGGGCTATCCGGGTCTTTGCTAGCTTTTATACCACGATTTCTGGAAACGATGTTACGGGGTATTATGGAATCTACCTGGATAGCTCGTGCCACAACACCATTTCTGGAAACAACGCCACGGGCAATAGTGAGTCGGGAGTTTACTTAACGTCTTCGTCGAATAATAACACGATATCGAGGAACAATGCCACGGGGGGTTATACAGGCATATACCTTGATTCGTCGCGCAATAACACGGTAAGCATGAACCGGGCCATAGGGAACTTCAATAATGGCATAGGATTGGCATCGTCAAACAACAATACCGTTTCTGGAAACAATGCCACAGGCGGCAGTAAGGGTATTGTAGTATCTGCATCCAGCAACAACACGATATCGGGCAATAATGCCACGGGCACCTTTGATAGCGGCATCTACCTGATCTCTTCTTCAAGCAGAAACATGATATCGAGGAACAATGCCATGGGCTCTCCTTTTGGCATATTCTTGTCCACTGCTTGCAACACCAACACGATTTGGATGAATAACGCCACGGGCGATGATTACGGCATCTACATACGTGAATCGAGTTACAACAACATATCCTGCAACAATGCTACCGGCGAATCGTATGGTATATTCTTGTTCATTACAAACGACAATTTGGTTATAGGAAACACAGCCAACAGCATGAACAATGGCATTTACTTGAGTTTTTCGTGCAATAACATAATTTCAGACAACATCGCCACGGGTGATAATGCAGGAATTTTCTTGCTCACGTCATGTAATAACAATACCATATCGAGCAATAACGCCTCGGGTGCTAGTAGCGGAATCATACTCGATTCATCCCGTAACAACACAATCGTTATGAATAATGCCGAAGGAAACAGTTATGGTATCTTGTTGATCGCTTCCGTGAATAATTCGATTTTGAATAACAACATCACCAGTGGCACGCTTGCCATTGCCCTCTTCACATCAAGTAATAATAACACTATCGCGGGAAATAATGTCACGTGTGATACTTATTGCATTTACCTAGGATCATCGAGCAACAACTCGATAACTAGGAACAACGTGCTGGGTGATTACTATTGCATTAACCTGGTTTCTGCAATTAACAACACGATTTCCTTAAATAATGTCACGGCAGGATCCCACACGACCAAGGGGATTGTCTTTGAATCTTCGAGCGGGAATAACACGATAACAGCGAACAATGTCACGGGTGGTGCCGGCGGTATCGATCTGGCCTCTAATTGCAATGATAACGTGATCTTCCTCAATACATTTGATAATTTCACGTCCGTCGTGGATAACGGAAATACCGGGAATGTATGGGATAACGGCACGCATGGGAATCTATATGGTGATTATCGGACCATGTATCCCGCGGCCTTGCATAATCACGTGATCTGGGACACGGCATACAACATATCGGGCTCTGCAAAATCGATTGACAGGTATCCATTATACCGGGTCAAAGGATTATCGCCCGTGGCCTCGTCCTCCGCAAATTGGACTGTTATCGTGGATGATCAATGGATCCAATTCAATTTCTCGGGCGTGGAAGGAGACACCCCCGTGCAATTCCACTGGAATTTCGGCGATGGTACGGGTAATGCAACGGCTCGTAACCCGGCACATCAATTCACGCTGGCGGGCAATTACACGGTCGTCTTGACCGTTATTGATGTCGATCGTGATTACGATGTCACGCTGCTATCGATCGAGGTGGTCGTGGATGTTGATCCTATTGCCAATTATACCACGAATGCGACTTGCATCCTGGAAGGGCAATGGATCCAATGTACCTTCATCGGGAATACTGGAAATGCACCTTTAACTTACCAATGGAGCTTCGGGGATGGCACGGTCAACTCGACGACTCGTGATCCGAAGCATAGTTTCGTGTCGGCCGGCAACTACACGATCATCTTGAGCATCTTTGATGCGGATGGAGATTTTTCTCGCATTTCTCGATTATCCTTGGTAATTGTTCTCACCGCTGACGGGGATGAGGATATCGATGGTTTAACGAATGAAGATGAGCTAAATGAATATAATACCAACCCATTTGTAAATGATACGGATGGGGACGGCTTTTCCGATGGTGACGAGGTGAATGCGGGCTCGAATCCCCTGGATCCAACAAGTGTCCCCCCGGCTGGCAATGGCGTGATTATCATTATCGTCATCATTGGCATCGTCTGCGGGATTGGTCTTATAGCTGCTTTCACGTTGAAAAAGAAAGGCCGTTCGAAGTCTGAAGCGCGCAAGGGAAAGGATCTCCCGTCTAAAAAGATTTAGTGCTTATATCAACTTTTTTACGTGTTTTTTAATTGTTTTTTTTTCTTTATCATACAATTTATCGCTCGGCACGTCTTGGGTTCGTGGCAAGAGTTACTTTCCTTACTGGTGAAAAAGGTGAATTTTTTTCTATGAGCACGTCTTAACTCGAGCGACGAACGATGACGGGTTCCCAATGCTTCGACTTCACGACGTTCCAGGAATCGATCTTTCCTGCATGGGAAGCCCAGTTCAAGGTTGGCCCTCGCATCGGAGATTACAGTTTTGCGAAGGGAGGCAAGGTCGACTCTTATGGCACGACGGACTTGCTCATCGCGAAATACATCATGAATGACATTGGCACGCTCACCGATGCGCAGAAGGACGAGTGGGCACGTATCATCAACTCGTTCCAGGACCAGGCGACTGGGAAATACGTGAAGGCATATACGATGCATTTTTGGGAGCACACGACGGCCTACGCGGTGTGCGCGTTGAAGCTCATAGACCGCAAGCCTGCTTATCCCATGGCGTGGAAAAACGACATCCTCCGGGACCGAAAATCGATGACCGCGTGGACACGACAGTGGCAGCGAGCACCGTGGTCGCTCATCTGGCCGGGCAGCCATATCTGGTCTGGTGTGCCGGCGGCCCTTGCAATGACCGGCGAGGGCACGGACGAGTTTTTCGAGTGGTACTTCGACTGGTTCGACAAGGCTGCCGACCCGTCGAGCGGGTATTGGCGCCGGGGATGGCTGCACAAGATGAAATCGCTTTCAAAGCCAGTTTCCCACGATTTATTCGGCGCGTTTCACATGTATTACGTGTATGAATGCATGGGGCGAAAATGGAAATACCCGGAAAAAGTCGTCGATTGCACGCTCCGCTTGCAGCTCGATACCGGGTTATGGGGACAAACGCCGGAGTTTTACTGCCGCGACCTTGACGGTCTCTATGCGTTGACGAGGTCCTCCAGAAATGCAGGTGGATACCGCGCCGATGACGTGAAAGCCGCCGTGGTCAAGTTCCTCGCCACGGCGGAACGCACGCTGAACGACCGCGATTTCGTGCTCGCGCATTACCCCGACACGCATCACTTGGCGGGCGCACTCTGCGCGATCGCCGAGTGCCAGAAATTCTATCCCGATATCGTCAAGACAGCAAGGCCGTGGCTTATGTCCATCGATAAGGCGTGTTACATATGACGACAAACGATGATGGTGGGGCCGCGACACTGAATGCTCCTGTGAGGAAGACCGCGAAGCAAGACACCGTCGTGGTGCTCGTGACGGTCGCGGCCTTCATCGCGCTCGCGTTCATCCAGTTAGAAATAGCAATAAGTGTCGTGCTCCTTATGCAACCTAATCCCGATCCCTTGAACGTTCCATGGGATCCAACCATCAATTTGGTCGTGTTGGCGATCACCGCGCTCGAAACATGGGCCATACATCGGGTTTTGGTGAAATTATTCAAGCTAAACAAAAAAACGTGAATGAAATGGCATCCATAGGCTGGTTGTGCAGTTATACACCCATCGAACTGATCCTGGCAGCGGGTTTCACACCGTTCCGGATCACGGGACACGTGGAATCCCCCCGAGCAGCTGACACATACATGTCAGCAAATATATGCCAATTCGTGCGCTCCGTCGTTGACATGGTCACCGAGGGCAAGTATGATCACCTTCGCGGCGTCGTGTTCGTGAACTCGTGCGACGCGATGCGGCGGCTCCACGACGTGTGGAAGCGGATCAAGCCGAACCAGGCCCTTCACATGATCGACCTGCCCGTTAACCAGACATCGGCGGACCTTGTGTATTTCGAACGCGAGGTGACCAGGTTCCGAAGCGTGCTGGATCAGTGGGTGGAAAAAAAAATCACCGATAAAGCCATCGTGGAAGCCACGCGTACGATCGGGCGAGCACGGGCATTGTATCAAGAGCTGCTCGCGCTGCGGAAGGAAATCCCGCCTCGCATAGGGGGGATTGAAATGAAAAGTCTCACGGAAAACTTTTTCTCAGGATCGATCGACACCTGGATCCAGAACACTGAAAAACTGCTCGCCACGAAACGGGCCGGGAAAAAAACAAAAGCAACAACGTACCACCCGCGGTTACTGCTCGAAGGATGCCCGGATCACAGCCCGGGGCTCATCTCGCTCATCCAGGAAAGCGAGATGGACGTGGTCTACGAGAACACGTGCTCGGGCAGCAGGTTCTTCGACATCGCCGTGAAGGAGACCGGAATCATCATCGCCGACATTAGCAAGGCGTATTTCCACAAACCAACCTGCGCCCGGATGATGCAGCTCGACGAGCGTGCCACGCACATCATCGAAAAAGCCAAGGAGTTCAAAGTTGACGGGATCATCAACTACTCGTTGAAGTTTTGCGACACGTATCAATACGACGTGCCTGCGCTGAAAAAAAGACTGCAAGCAGCCGGCTTGAACGTGCTGGCGATCGAGAGCGACGGCACGGCGAGCAGCGCGGCGCAGTTAAAAACGCGATTTGAAGCATTCAAGGAAGTCTTGATGAACAAAAGGAGTGATACTGCATGAGTTCCATGTTAAAATCATATTTCGAAGACCTTGAAAAGGGCCTGAGCAAGAAGCTCGCGGAAAAAGTGACTGCTCGCCGGACATTCATCCATGAAATCGCCCGCATCGGCATGAAGATGTTCGATCCCGCCTGGTCGACCGCGTGGACGACGGTGTTCGTTCCATTTGAAATCCTGAACGCTATGGGCGTGAGCGGGCTATTCATCGAGTTTGTCGGGGCCATGGTGGCTGGTGCCGGCGTGGCACGCCCGTTTTTCGAGCGCGCCGAGCGTGAAGGTTACTCGACGGATGGTTGCTCCTACCACAGAACCATCGTCGGCGCGGCGTTGAACGGGATGCTCCCCGAACCGGATCTGCTGATTGCTGCGAGCTTTCCATGCAATGGCGGGGTTAAAGCGTTGATGCGCATCGGTGAGATCTACAAGAAAGACGTGCTCATCCTCAATTCACCATATCGCGACACGCCGGAATCCATCGATTATCTCGTCAAGCAATATGAGAACATGATCGCCTTCATCAAGGAAAAAAATGGCCGGGAACTCGATGTTAGCAAATTGAAACAGTCGATTCACTACAACAACGAAGGTAGGGAATATCTCCTCGAAGCGTTCGAGCTGTGCAAGCATGTGCCCAGCCCAGCTAATTCGGATGACTGGAAAAATTTCGTCATCTACGCATTGTTGAGTGGCTCGAAGGAAGGCGTCGCCGTCGCAAAAACATATCGGGACGAGTTGAAACGAAGGCTCGATGCCGGCGTGGTTGGCGTCCCCGGCGAGAAACACCGGCTCCTTTGGGTGCAGAATCGGCTTCAATTCAAGACTGATTTGATCGATGTGCTCGAAAAACAATACAAGGCGAATGTCGTGATCGACGAGCTCAACTACGTTTATTGGACTCCCATGGACGAGGCGGATCCGCTCCGGAGCCTCGCCACGCGGCAAATCCGGCACCCGCTCATCGGGCCGGTCGAACGCCGCCTCCATTATCTTACACAGATGGCGGGCGAGTTTAAAGTCGACGGCGTGATCAACCCGTCGCATTGGGGCTGCCGGCAAAGTGCCGGCGTGCGCGGCCTGTTCAAGGACGCGTTCCAGGCAATAGGAATACCGCTCATCCATCTCGACGTGGATTGTGTCGACGAGCGCAACTATGCCCGCGGACAATTGCTCACGAGGCTCGAAGCCTTCATGGAACTCCTCGGGTAAACCGGGCACGTGGAACCGGCACGGTTGGCAAGATCGATCAAACCAACCGAATCTCCTTTCTTAAACTATTTAGGAAACCTCAGAACTTTTTTCCATTAAGGGTGTTTGGAAGTTTTCCCGTCGATTTCGAGGGAGAAGGTAGGTTGTTTTCATGCAGCATAGTAAACGAATGAACTTTTTTTGGGCAGTTTCGAGCATCGCGATGCTCGTGTGCTTCGCGTTCGCCGCGAACCAGTCCAACGCTCAACTACGAGGCCAAACCTTTGGCCAAGATGGTACCACGCAGCTTTCGAGTCAATTCCAGCAGGATTGGTTTCACCTCCGGGGAACGACTCCGAGTACGGTCTTCAACGATCTCGTGCAGAACGGATCAGACCTGTATGTCGCCGGGAGGATCAGCAATAACGCGCTAGGCTTGGGCCTTGATATGCTCGTCGCCAGGTACGATACCGCGAGAAATCTCGTGAAAAACGTCACCTGGGGGCCGACTACCGATAGCACGTACCAGGCCGCTTTTGGCATTGCCGTATCGGGGAATGCCATCTTCGTCGCGGGATATTCCGCGGAGAAGGCGCTGGTTGTTAAGTTTGATCAGAACTTAAACTACGTGTGGAACAGCACACTTGGTAAGACGTCGTGTTCCGGTTGTCTGGCAGATATTGCATTGAACGGAACGAGCATCTACGTGTGTGGATATAGTTACATGACCCCGACCTCGTTCGATGGCATCGTCTTGAAGTACAATAGCAGTGGTTCGCTCGATTGGAACCAGACGTGGGGAAGTGTAGGCGAGGACAGGTTCAGCAGCATCGTCATCGATGGGGACCTGGTGCGCGTGTTTGGTACCACGAGCAGTTACGGCGCGGGAAGTAACGACATAGTCATGGTCACCTACGATGCAGATGGCAATTACAAGAATTACAGCTGCTGGGGAACAGGCATGTCGGAGTGGTGTTTAGATGCCATAAAACTCGGTGGATTCTTTTACATAGCGGGGGAGCAATACATTACAGGCAAGGGAATGGATGGAGCGCTGGTAAAGCTGGATACGAGCGGAAATCAAGTGTGGAACAGGACGTGGGGCAATCCGGATAACGATAAATGCAATTGCATCACGTCAAATGGAACGCACCTCTTCGTCGCGGGTGTTTCATACATCCAGGAGGATAATCAAGCATTCTTCATCGAATATGACGAGGACGGAGGAATGCATGGCGAAAGGACGTTTGGTGTTGCCTTGGACTACGAAGAAGTGCTCGGCATCTTGATCACGGGCAACCGCATCTTCACTTGTGGGGTTGACCAATTGAACACCGGCGGTGATCAAGGCTTCATCGCGATGTTCACATCACTACAAAGCGGTCCGTCGAGCCTCCAGCAATCATGGAGTCATCCATGGGGTGGCGCAAATGACGAGGAATTCGACGACGTGGTCGTGTATAATGGATCGATCTATGCCACTGGCTATTCCGATAGTTATGGGGAAGACGGATTCCCGGACCTCGTCGTCGTTCGTTACGACGATCACGGAAACCTGGTCTCGAACTTCTCGTGGAATCCTGCGGGAACATTAACTGGCATCCGTATCGCCGTTGATGCAGGGGGTATCTATGTCGCAGCGTGCTGGGATAGCGCCACCGGAGGTCGGAGGCTTGTAAATTTAGTCAAGTTCAACGCCAACGGCAATCACGAAAATCACACGTGGGGAAAAAATACCTTTGATTTGCTCGGTATCAAATCTCTGGTAGTGAACGGCACTGATGTCTTCGTGTCCGGCGTTTATCGCGAGGACGGCGCGAGTAATTTTGATTTTGATGCTTTTGTCGTGAAGTTTTACGGCAATGGAACGCAAGCATGGAACGTGACGACAGGGGTTGGTACAAAGTACGACCAGTTCACCACGGTTTGCATCGATGGCGGAATCGTTCGCATCCTAGGTTCAATTGATGGTTATGGACTAGATCCGCACCTGATTTTAAACAATTACGATGCGCAGGGAAGTCTCATCAATAGCACCCGGTTAGGAACCCCGCAAGATTTGCTCGCTGATGCTATCCTACATGGCAACAATTTCTACGTAGCAGGATCAAGCACGGTTGAGGGCACAGAGACGGCCACGTTCGTCGCCAAGTTCGACATCAACGGGAACGAGCTTTGGCGCACGGGGTGGGACAAGGACGGCTATGATTATCCGTCTTCGATCGCCACGAACGGCACCGACTTGTTCGTCGCTGGCATTTCCGGAGACACCGCTGGCACGTACCTCTCGAGCCTCCTCGATCTCGACATGAACGGGACGGTACTCGGATACAATCTCTGGAACGCATCCTCCGACGACGAGGCATACGGCATCGCGTGCGTGAATGACACGATCTACGTGGTGGGCATAATATATGGCGCAAATGACAGCAACGCGTACATCACAAAATTTATACCCGCCACGGAGCCAGAACAGCCGCCGGCGGACACGGGCTGGATCGTTGCTCTCATCATCATCGCCGCGATAGCGGGCGCGATCTTGGTGCTATATTTCCTCGACAAGAAAAAGGTCATCAATCTCCGGCCGTTTTTCAAGAAAGTGCGGGACACGACAGGACCGGCCTTCACAAAAATGGGCAATGGCATCAAGGCCGGGTTCAGCAAGGCCGGGAAGGGGAAAGGCGCGGCGACATTAGGTGCCGGTAAAGTCGATGGCGCGACGCGCGATACAAAAGAGGCGGCGCGGCAGAAAACAGCGGCGAACGAGGCGGCGCGGCGCAAAACCGAGGAGGAATCGAAGCGAAAAGCCGACGAGGAAGCGCGGCGTAAAGCCGAGGAGGAAGCGGCGAAACGAAAAGCTGAAGCCGAGGAAAAAGCATCGGCTAAGAAAAAAGCTGACCTGGAGGCTGTTAAAGCTCAAGAGAAGCCGGCATCTCCGAAGCCCGCGAAGAAGGCCGCGGCAAAACCAGCTCCCGAAAAACCTGCTACGGATGAAAAGGCACCAACCGTGAAACCTGCCGGGAAGAAAAAGAAATGATCGCTCCTATTGTGCTGAAACAACAAGTTGTTTTTTATTTTTAATCTTATTTGCTGCACGATTGCTCATTCATAAGCGCAACTACGCACGCGGGCAATTTCTAACGATGCTCGAAGCGTTCAGAGAACTGCTCGGGTAGGTTCCCACACGTGAAATTAGTACTATGGATGGATCGAATCGATATTTCGAAAAACACCTCCATGAAAGTATTTAGGAGCCTACCGACGATTTTTCTTTAATGTTGTTGAGAAGTTTTCCCGTGTTTACCGAAGGGAAGAGGAATGTTATATTCATGCAGCACAATACTAGATTGAAATATATTTGGGCAGTTTCGAGCATCATATTGCTCGCATGCTTCGCGTTCGCCGCGAACAAGCCAACCATACACGTGCAGAGTCAGTTATTTGATCAAGATGGTAGCACGCAGCTTTCGAGTCAATTCCAGCAGGATTGGTTTCACCTTCGGGGGACGACCCCGAGTACAGTCTTCAACGGTCTCGTGCAGAACGGATCTAACCTGTATCTCGCCGGTAGGATCAGCAATAACGCGTTAGGCTTGGGTCTCGACATGCTCGTCGCCAGGTACGATGCCACCACGGGAAATCTCGGGAAAAACGTCTCTTGGGGACCAATTACTGATGCCTCTTACCAGGACGCTAATGCCATCGCCGTATCGGGGAATGCCGTCTTTGCCGCGGGATATTCCGCGGAGAAGGCGCTGGTTGTTAAGTTTGATCAGGATTTGAACTACATCTGGAATAGCACGCTAGGTAAGACGTCGTGTACCGGATTACTGACAGATATTGCGTTGGACGGCACGAACATCTACGTGTGCGGATCTAGTTACATGGCCCCGGTCTCGGATGATGGCATCGTCTTGAAATACAACAGCAGTGGTTCGCTCGTGTGGAACCAGACGTGGGGCGGTACAGGCCAGGATAGGTTCAGCAGCATCATCATCGATGGGAACCTGGTGCGCGTGTTTGGACAAACGGGCAGTTACGGTGCCGGAAGTACCGACATGGTTATGGTCACCTACGACGCAGATGGCAATTTCAAGAACTACACCTGTTGGGGAACAAGCACGTCAGAGATTTGTTCAAGTGCCGTGAAACTCGGCGGATATTTTTACATGGCAGGGATAGGAGAATTCCCGGGCAAGGGGGATGAGGCTGTGCTAGTCAAGCTAGCTCCGAACGGGACTCCGGTGTGGAATAGGACGTGGGGAAATCCGGATACTGACGAAATTAATTGCATCACCTCTAACGGGACGCATTTATTCGTCGCTGGTGTTTCCTACATCAAGGAGGATAATCAAGCATTCTTCGCCGAATATGACGAGAATGGGGGAATGCTTGGCGAAAGGACATTTGGTGTTACCTTGGACTACGAAGAGGCAATCGGCATCTTGGTCACGGACAACAGCATCTTCGTTTGCGGGGATGATGTATTAAACGCCGGCGGTGAGCAAGGCTTCATCGCGAGGTTCACCTCGCTGCAAAGCGGTCCTTCAAACCTGCAGCAATCCTGGAAACGCACCTGGGGTGGTTCAAGTTGGGACGAGTTCGACGATGTGGTCGCGTATAATGGGTCGATTTACGTGACAGGATATGCCGGTCATGAAGCATCTGAGGAAAACAACCTCGTTTTTAACCGTTACGACCCATCGGGAACCATTATTTCAAGCTTCACGTTGAGTACCATTGGAAATGTGTACGGCTATCGCATGGCCGTGGGTGCAGACTGCATTTATGTCGCGGGAGGGTGGAAAAATGCCTCCATAAATCGAAGGCTGTTAAACCTGTTCAAGTTCGATCTAAACGGAAATTTCTTGTGGAATCGCACGTGGGGCAAAACAACGTTCGATACGATCGGACCAGACTCGATCGCCGTGAACGGCACGGGCATCTTCATATCTGGAGCATACCATGAAGATGGCAAAAGTATTACTGATCGCGAGGGTTTCGTCGTGAAATTTTACGACAACGGAACGCAAGCATGGAACGCTACAACAGAAGGTTATGGCACCCAGACCGACAGTTTTATCAATGTCATCGTCGATGGCGGGATCGTTCGCGTCGCGGGGTATCTCGATGCAAATATACCACAAAACTACCATCATATTCTTAACAATTACGATGCCGGGGGCATTCTCATAAACACCACGGCAATCTTGTCTTCAGGAGAGCATGGAGATCATCTTAAGGACATGATCTTGTATAACAACAGTTTCTACGTGACAGCTTCACACACGTTTGAGGGCGGAATAAGCACGTTTGTCGCCAGGCTCGATAAAAGCGGGAACGAATTGTGGCGGAGCCACTGGACCAAGGATGGATATGATTACTCGTCACGAATCGTCACGAATGGCACGGACTTGTTCGTCGCCGGCATTTCCAGGGACGGCGAGGGAACGTATCGTTCGAGCTTGCTCGACCTCGATATGGATGGACGGGTGCTCGGGTACAAGCTGTGGAACGCGTCCCTTGACGACGAGGCCTACGGCATCGCGTGCGTGAATGACACGATCTACGTGGCGGGTGGAATATACGACCCCGTTCAGAGCGATGCTTACTTGGTGAAATTCGTACCCGCCACTTCACCCGGCCCGACGGTAGATACAGGCTGGATCGTCGCCATTGTCATCATCGGCGCGATAGCCGGCGCTGTCGTGGTGCTGTATTTCCTCGACAAGAAAAAGGTCATCAATCTCCAGCCGTTTTTCAAGAAGGTGCGGGACACGACGGGGCCAGCCTTCATGAAAATGGGTAATGGCATCAAGTCCGGGTTCAACAAGACCGGGAAGGGGAAAGGTGCGGTGACCGCGGGCGCCGCCAAGGACGTTGACGCTGCGCACAAGGCAGAAGAGGCGCGGCAGAAAGCGGCAGCGGACGAGGAAGCTCGGCGAAAAGCCGAGGAAGAATCGAAGCGAAAAGCGGACGAGGAGGCGCAGCGAAAAGCCGAGCTCGAAAAGCAACAAGCCAAGGAAGAAGCAAAGCGAAAGGCCGATGCCGAGGCAAAGGCAGCTGCCGCGGAAAAAGCCGCTCTGGAAGCTGCCAAGGCTAAGGAAAAACTCACGCCCGCGAAGTCCGCGGCGACCAAGCCCGCGAAGAAAGCGGCGATTAAGCCATCCTCCGAAAAGCCCGCCGGAAAGAAATGATCGTGATCATCGACTGCGATACCCCGTTATTTTTTATTTTTAAATCCTTTTTTGCTGCGTTCAAATTCTTTTTTCCCAATATCCAGGCTTTCGATTCAAGGGATATTGGAGAATTCTTTGGATCGTGGAAAATACTTCTTCAGCAAACTCCAATCCCAACCCATCCTTTTGGGAATCGTAATAAGCCACAGAATCGTTAAAATCAGATTCCGCTTCAGGGTGAAATCGAAATTTCATTTCCGGTACCGAGCATGTATTTTTTTAAAAACCTCATCCCCAGGAATAGGTTTGACCTTGCCGGAATCAATATCATCGAGACGTTTTTCTGCTTCTTCAGCCTAAGCTTGCTCGATATCTACCTTGATCGGGACATTCAAGCTTTCCAATAACTTGTCGATCAATTCTGTTCGTAGATCCAAGGGAAGCGATAGCACATCACGAAGCAGTTTTTCATTTAATGTAGCCATTTTGGATGACATCCAATTGTTTCATTCATATTACTTATGCAAACCAGTTTCTAATATACTCTATGGGTTATGTGATCCTCGCTCGTAAAAAATACATTTTTGGGCTTATTTAACTTATCATTGTTCAGAATAACAGCAATTCCCCTTTTTTTGAAACGCTGCGAGGCTTGTGCAAAAAAAGGAAGGGATAAGGGAATCACGGTTGATCCCTTGCTGCCCCGACCATTCCGGAAGAGCACGAGGCCCGGCAAGGCTCGTCGTGACGAAAGCATACTTTCTTCGCGGGGTGCCACGCGATGCAATTGTCGCACACGGAGCGATCCCTGGGCTCCCAGTACACGTGGCCGCGCTTTTCGCACTCGATTCTCGTGAAATACCTGCAAACCATCGCGCATGTTTTACATGAGCACGTGTCCATTGCCGCTTTCATTACTTTTTTCTGGATGAGAGGCTGCATCACGGAGATGTCAGTTCGCGTGCTTTCCGGTCCGATTGCATTCATCAAGAGGACACACCACTATGTAGAGTTGGCAATACTTTCGACTATGTAGAGTTAGCAATTGATGGCATATAAATATTCTGATCGATGCCTTCCCGTGCTTTTTGAGAATCATGCGAATTTTTCAGAAGGTGCATGTTGATGATGCTGCCCGCCATCAACCACATGATGCCCACCACGAATGACTTGCTCGCCAAGATCGAGGCGTTGAAAGGGTCCAGCATCAAAGCGGTCATCGATCAGCGACTTGCAGAATTCGCCTCATTTCGGTCCAGGTCAAATAACGATAATTTCAAGGAGCTTTGCTTCTGCATCTTGACTGCGAACTGCGGCGCAGAAGCATCGCTGAAAATCCACGCGGCGATCGGCGACAAGTTCCTCACCGTCTCTTGCCCGGAGGAATTCACCGAGCTGTTGAAATGCAATGGTGGCAGGTTTTACAACACCAAGGGCAAGTTTCTCGCGAGCTGCTGCGAATTCCGTGGCACGCTCAAGGCCACCATGGATTCGTTTGGCAGTGACGAGCAAGGGCTGCGGCAATGGCTCGTCGACAACATTCTTGGCCTTGGTCACAAGGAAGCAAGCCACTTTATGCGGAACGTCGGCTACGAGAACGTGGCGATCATCGACTTTCACATCGTCGACATCCTCGTCGAGCACGGGTTCATTGCCGAGCCGAAGACGCTCGGCAAGAAAAAATACCTGGAAATCGAGCAGGTCCTGCGCGGCATCGCGAGCACGCTCCAGCTGAACTTGGCGGCGCTTGATTTGTACCTCTGGTTTGCCGAAACCGGCAAGGTGCTCAAGTGAAACTCGTGGATGCAAAGCCAGTCCACCAGCATTGGAACCTCACAAGAATTCTTAAAAGGATTCACCTTCGAGATTATATGTATCGTTGATTCCCCGAAATGATTGGTCATGAAGAAAAAGTACATTTTTCCAATCATCGTCATCGTCGCAATCGTTACCCTCGGTATCGGGTTAATGATGGCACCTCGCCCGTTCGACGCAAACGGCCGTTACGACACGAGCCATCTTGATGACATGGACGTGATTTACGAAAACCTTTCAGATAATTTTGCCTTCCGGGAGGGTTATTCCGCATCAGCGAGCTGTCCTTGGGGATTCAGGCATGTAGGGCTTGATTTCTTCTTGATCAACAATTCCAAGGTGCTCGCAGCCACACCCGGCCTCGTCTATCACATCGAAGTGCAGGATAACGGCCCCGGCGCCAATATCATGTATTATGTTCGGCTCTACATCCAATTCAACGCGACGATCCGGATCCATTACAGCTTTGAAATCGGAACGACGAGCATAGACGATATCAACCACCAGCTGCGATTATTCAAGGTGCAAGAAGGGGATTGGGTCACCAGGGGTCAAGAGATCGCGAGGTTCTTGAACATCAACGGATCAATCGATCACATCGACTTCGGGGTTTTGCGTGGCTCGTCGGATCGCGTGTGCCCGCAGCCTTACTATTCAGCCCAGGGCTACACGAATATCATGCAATTGGTTCATGCTTATCATCCCTCCTGGGACTTGTGCTATGTATAAACGTAACCCCATTATGAATCTCACCAAAATCCTGGCTGCTCGAGTGAAACCCACCGCGTGATGGCTTACTGTCGTTTCGACACGAGTTTTTTCCCGCCGGTCTCCAACCGTGGTGGTCGCACGCAACCTTCCGCATCCTGGGCATGATATATCGCCGTCAGCTCGTCAAACCACGCCTTCACGGCTGCGTTCGGGTACCGCTTGCCCGTGAACCGTTCGAGATCCAGGGATGCCCGGATGCAGAGGATGCGCCAACGCCACGACCGGGCGATGTTCGTGGGCAACAACTTCGTCTCGCGGTCGAACATGTTTGCCACTTTCTGCGCTCGTGCATTCGAGCGTAGCTTGAGGCGCCATCGCTTGCGAGTGGAAAATTCGCGGTGACCTTCTTCAAGTGCCATAATCCCTTCCGCCACCTCGTCCACGTTGCACCCTGGAAACTCGTACGCGACGTATTCTCGCAGCGTTTCCCGGGCAGTTCGCGCCGAGTCCCAATAGAATTGCGCCCAGATGATCTTGTTGACATCCTCGTACAAGCCCTCGGAATACAAGACGCCGCCGGAGAGCTTGTCCCGGATGACATCCCAAAATGCTTGGAACCGTCCCGGCAAGGGATTAGCCCCGTATCCGCCCCAGGGATTCATGCCCCACATCGATATCTCGGGGAAATTGAGCAGCGGAAGGTTACCGGGAACACCGTGCCCGAGGGGATACTTGGGAAAGGCCTCGTGCGAGTCAGCGAGGATATAATCCACCCAATCTTGTGGAGCTGATAATTTCTCGGTCAACCCGCGCCATTCACCCTCGTCGACGCCGGGGTCGAACAGCCACGTGGAAAGGATGATTTTTGCACGGGGAAAATATTGCCTTGCAAGAATCGCTGCATCCTTCGCTGCTCCTACAAACCCGTTCGCGCCCCACGGACGGCACTCCGGGCAGCAACATCCGCCTTGATCATAAGGCCATAGCATGATCAGCTCGATATCGATGCTGGAGAACGCTTGAAACTCCTCGCCAAGCCATTGCAGCGCGAGCTTCTTGCCAGCGGGCTTGCTCGTGCAGAGCTCCACGCCATAGCCACCGCGAATGTGGCGGGTCCCGGGAAATGACTGGTCGGCCCTCAATTCGACGGGACTATTTGCATATCCCTCGTTCGCGAGCATAGTCAAGCCCGGGCGAAGTCCCGTTTCTTTCGCGGCAGTGAGGATGGCTTTCAAGCGGTCGATGAATCGCCTGGCCTCGGGGGTATCGATCCCCGTGAGATGGTGCATGTCGTAGCAAACGACCACGGCGTTGAACCCCCAGAGCGCAAGGTCCTCGACATATTCGACGATTTTTTCCACGGGCGCGGCGTGGTAAAAGTTGAAGAAGTGCGTCGCGAAGTACACGGCCCGGAGCTCATTTTGTGGCACCGACGTCCCCCGCCACGAGCTCGCGGTGAACCGCCCTGGCGCGAACGTCGACGTGCGGAGCAGTTTTCCAAGGCCATACACGATCGAGCGGAAGTTCCCCCCGACGATCATGATTAATCCGTTGTCATCATCGCGGATCGTGAACCCGTCTTGCTGCGAACCGGGCTCGATTTCGAGGTGCAGAACGGTTCTTGCACGTTCATCGAAAATGAAATCGCAACCGCATCGCGCTTGAACGTGCCGCTTCAAGATAGCCTTGAACTTCGATACGGAGGTTTGTTCAACGGTCTTAGATCGAACTTGAATCGTTATTGGCATCCTCGTTTCACCATTCCTCATTTAAAATTAGTTTCGCACAGTTCCTGCCACTTTTTGCCGCGAGTTCGGTACCTACACCCCAGAGATCGATGCCGGAATCATCACCGCAATGATACAGCCCATTCACAGGGGTTCGGGAACCCATCCGTTTACTTCTTGCTTGTTGAACCGTGGAGGCGATTCCGATAACGGCGCCCTTCTCACCAAAAAGGGATTCGATTTCCGCTGGACCAAGCATATCCATCCATTCGATATGATCCTTGATTTGAATTGAGGGAGGGGCCAATTTCTGCAGTTTCTCTAGCAAGATTTGAACAAAGGCATTTTTCTCGTGAATGAGTGCCGGGTCTACTCCCAAACCCGCGATAACGAGTTGTTTACCTGGAGGGGCCAAGTCGTGGTCAAAATTACTTGTGATGACGAACATCCCACCGGGGGTTCTATTTGACCCTGATTTATAGCTGTCTTTCGTGAGTAGCATTGGTGAGTCCATTACAAACTTTTCGGCATAGACCTCGGTATCTAACGCGATGTGCAGCACGATTGCACTCAGCGCCGTTTCAAGAGCATTAACCTTTTTTACTAAGGAATCGGGGAAAAATCGCTTTTTTAGTAGGTTTTCATATAGCTCGCGATAATGGATATTTGCTACTACACAAGGTGCGCTGATTACTTTATCTTCATTCTTGAGCTTCACCCCAACGATATGCGGAGGTACATTAGGGTCGGGATCCTCTTCTACCATTATTTCCTCCACGGCATGGTCCGTTAGTACTGAGCCACCGCATCCTTCGATGATTCCGGAATAGGCTCGCGCTATAGCACCGCAACCCCCCTTCGGGTACCAGATGCCACCATTTTTTAGAATGTTAAACATGATGTCCATGAAATCCCGAGCCACGAAGCGATTAGAGGGAATCGCTGAAACACAATCCGAGGAGCTTGCGATTATCTGTTGCGCTACTTCCGAAGCAGAGAATTTCTGCAACATTTCTTGTACGTTTAATGATTCTAACGGTATTTGGCGCCCGATTCGTAACTTTAAAAGGCCGAACATGCTTTTAAGCAAAGCGAATTTGTCAGAACGCTTGGTTCCTTTCATCGATAAAACGATCCCTACGGTGCGGAAAAGATTCCAGAAGTGGGAGTAACTGATCGGCAAGGTCGGGCGAAACACATTCTGGTGGAACTTCAATACAATCGGGAACCTCTGCCAGAGAAGAGGAGGCGTATCTTTTTTTAACCGCGATTCTGCTGCTCGCACAACCTCTTGCAGCGGGCCTTTTGCCCCGAGTGAGAAGGCGTGGATCCCGTAATCAACCGTGAACCCTTGCTTGGTATAAGACGCGCAGCGACCGCCAATGAACCCATTTTTTTCAAGCACGACCACCTTCTTCCCTTGAAGCGCCAGCCAGCTCGCGCACGTTAATCCGCCAATTCCCGCACCAACAATAATCACATCGAATTGCTTATCGAGAGCGGATGAGTTTGAGGTGAGCCCCATCGTGATCGCCCGTGTTCAGTCGTGCTAACCGTGATCATGCGTTTGGTTTTTGAGACGCTTTATTCCTTTTATTTTCAAAGTTTTATGCCACTACGCCATCGATGAGAAAAAGATCCGTGCCTACGGCCATATAAATCTTGCCAGCGTTATCAATAGCGACGGCAGTTCCACCGGAATACAAATAATCGAAACCAATGAGATCTCCTGGGTTTGGAGATAGTCGCATCCGAAAGGTGAAGCTTTCGCTGATACCGATGATATGGCCATTCGTGCACTTCACCAGCTGTTTTATGATGCCCACGGTAGATGATTCCACGTGGATGATTTCCCACGACACCGGATCAAAAACGAACAATTTGTCACCAGCACTACCGATGATCGTCCCGTCGGGGGCGGTCACTAGCGCTGAAATGGCCGAGCAGCCTACCACTGGCACGATATCGAGCACCGTGCTGTTGGTCGTCGTATTCCACGCGAAGAAGTGCGCCTCGGGGCCGCCGGGAAGATCATACCCACCGTAGATGCTGGACCCGCCGTAAATGATCGAACCGTCGATGCTTGGTGTGAGCGAAACGACGCTCTGGTTCGGGATGATGTTGCGGTGCACGTCGAAGGTGTCGGAAACGGGGTCGTAGGCCGTCAATGCACCGCCTAGTTTTCCATATGTCGGTATCGAACCGATATACACCCGGCCATCGGAACCTGCCACGAGTGCGGGCGGGCGATACTGCTCGTCGCCCACGGGACCGATCTTCCGCGGGTTCGACGTGTTCGAGGTCCCGGGATTCCACGGTTGCGCGGGGTCATAAACGGAGAGAATCGCATACGTGTATGATGCCATATAAAGCTTCCCGTTGAAGTCGAGGAAGCTGTAAAACTCGCCGGATGCGCCAGGAATCGGTGTCCCGAGATCCGACAAGCTACTGGTGCCAGGGCTGTATCTAAACAAGTGCAAGAGGTTGTAAACCCCTCCGTAAATGCATCCATCAGGCCCAATCCCGAGGCTGAAGATGGACATACCCTCGCCATCCTGGCTCACGTCAACCGTATTCATGGGCAATCCAGTCGTGACGTTGTAGGCGGCAAACGCCTGGCTGTCGGCGGAGAACCCGATGCCCGCGTCGACATCGCATAACGAATAGGGAGGGGTCGTGTACGGGTCAAGCCCGTGCGTCGATCGGTTGAACCGCGAATACCCGCCAGAAAGGTTGGCGACGAGTACGGAGCCGCCGGAAATCTGCCGCAAGATCGACGCGTTCTTGACCTCCTTGAGCAGCGCATTCGTGGTCGCGTTGAAAATGAGCACCGAGTAATCAAAAAGCATGTACGCGTACACGACATCGTCCTCCGTGTCCATGGTATAAGCGAACGAGTTGTTTTTGTACTGCGCCGGCAGGATGCTCGTCTTGTTTCCTGAAAGTGGGTCATACACGATGATATCAGCTTTCGAGCCGATGCCGCAGAAAACCTTGCCATTTTCTGCCACCGCGAGGTCGCGAACGTAGGACTCCGTGGGGTGCATACGGCCAAGATCCTGGATCTGGCCGTTGGCAGGATTATAGACAACAACCTTCGCATTCGGATAGGTGGCACCATAAATGCGTCCATCTGGGCCCGGATGGCACGTTAGCACGAAATCCTCGCCAGCTGCATCGCCAAGATAGCTTATCTGGTCCGTTGTGGGATTATAACAGAAAAAGGCTGCCGCTTGAATTGACCCGACATAGATCTTGCCGCCGTATTCGCACAGCCCATAGGCACCCTTGCTGCCGACGCAATCGTAGTACGCGGTGTCGTTCGTCGTGTAGTCGTACCGGATGAGCCGACCCCACCCGGCGGCCGTGTGCGTGCCCGCGTAGAGCACCGGCCGCCCGGTGACGCTGTCGTTGACGAGCAAGGTGCCCCAGATGGTCATCGACTTCACGGGCGTGCCAAGGTTGGTCGCGGATGGTGGGGGCCGAAAAACCACGGCTCCGAACACGACATTGGCAATAATGGTGCCGAGACAGCAAGCAATAGCGATGTATTTCGCGCGGGTGTTCTGGCGGCGTAAATTCATAAATTTTCACGCGCGTGCAAGTCGGTAATTTTTTACTAGATCCGCATGCCCAGGAGCGCCTTGAAAATGAACCGAATATATCCGGCAAGGCCGTGTCTGTGCTTGAGTCGTTGCTTGACGAAATCATCCTTTGTACTCGGGGGAAGGTAAGTCTGCTTCTTCACGAGGTTGATGGCATTGGACTTGCATCCGGATACGCACACGCCGCATCCGATGCACCGGTCCAGATCCACGTGGAATTTCTTCTCTTTTCCTTCCCCTTCTTGAATTATTGCATCCATTTGGCAACGCTTGGCACAAGTACCGCATTTCTTGCACTGGCCATCTTGTATCGCGGCCTGGTACGTCACGTGAAAGATATCCGTTGGCTTTTTCAACTTTTTCGCATTCGTGAGCACGCCGCAACAGCAACCGCAACACGCACATACCTCACGGAGTTCATCTGCATAATTGCCGCATTGCAACACGAGACCTTCCTTGATTTGCCATTCCAGCATCTTGATGGCCTCTTCCTTGGATATCCGCGTCCCTTGCCCCCGGTCGAGGTATGCCTGAGCGCTGGTTCCCATGCTCATACAATGTCGCCTGTGGTCGGTGACCTTGCACGGCTTGGCGACCAAATCTTGGCTTTGCTTGCAGATGCAATTGACGAGGACGAACAGGTGATCGTCGGGAAGGCCTCGCAGCAAGCGCCGCACGTCGTCATGCGAGGCCACCGTTGGCTTGTGAGTCAATGATTCGTTGATATCCACCACGCGGCCCGTGCTCGCAGATTGTTCTTGCGTATTGATAGCTTCCGGGTGGATGAGCACGCGCATCTGGGGTGGGATTCCCTTGCCGATGCCGTCGCCCCCCCACAATCCTGGGAAAGCTTGATCCGCGTACTCGTAGAACATCTGGACCTGCTTCGGCGTCAAGAAGTCCACCTTGTGCTCGTACCAGCCGATCGCAACCGGATCGATGCAGTACATTTTCTTGCCTTTCTTAACTTTCATGCTGATGGAACCTTGGACATACAGCTTGTCAAGCCTTGCCTTGAGCTCGTCGAGCGGGAGTGCTCCTTCGGGCGCGCCATCCTTTCGCAGCCGCTCGTGGCACTTCTCCGCGGTGATCCTCACCCAACCAAGCGCGAGCAGTATCCGGCAGTCCGATTCCGAGAAGAAATCTTGGAGTAAGCGGATTTCAACGCCCGTGCTGGTCTCGGGGAAAGGGAGCGGCCCCGTATCGAAATGGTGCCTGAGTTTATGATATAGGCTCATGTGTCATCTCCTCACCAGCTTCCAGAAATACACGCCACCTTCCTGGACCAGTTCTTTTTGGCTTCCAAACGTCGTGGAATCGACCAGCGCCCGGAAACCGGCATCGCTGTAGAACCGGGAACCGAGTATCACCTCGAACCACTTGTGCATGACCTCGAAAAGCACGTTTTTTCCAGGATTCTCCAGTATCGAAGGAACGACTTCCTCGCCCACGACAGCGATGCCACCTGCCTTGAGCATCGAATGCGCTGCATCGAGCACGGCACGCCGCTCGCTTTCACGCGGTATTTCGTGGAGCACCTGGTTCACGATGATGATGTCGTAGCTATCACGGTGATTCTTGGCAAAAGACGGGGCATCCATCTCGGCCACGGCCACGCGATCGCCCCATTTCGATCGTGCACCAAATCGCTCGCCCGCTGCCACGATCGAATCGTGATCGATATCGATCCCGTCGAACCGGGCATTCACGTACTTGCCTGCCCAATTCTCCAGGTTCACGCCAAACCCGCACCCGATTTCCAGAACCCGGCCTCCCTTCCTCAGAACCTTGTGCTGTTCCCTGCAATGCTTCTCGAACACGTCGATGACTCGACGCCCTAAGGACGCGCTCATTTTATTCGCTTCGAGACGTAAATCCCTTGGAAGGTCATCCCATTTCCCGAACTGGCCGGTTTTAAAACCGTTCACGAGGTTGTCCTGGTAGCCGCAGACCATGTAGAATCCAGCGAGGTTATTGCCGATGTAAAATGGATGGTCGCGGTTGACGAGCAAGTGGAACAGGTGCGGCGCGGTCTTCAGCATCCCGGGGGCTTGTGCATCCCGCTCGAAAATGCCACATTCGATTGCCATATGCAGCCACCCGTCGATATAGTACGGGTCCAAGCCCAGGCCAGACGCGATCTCGCCGGGGGAAAATGACACGTCAGCAATGGACTCCGGCTCGCTGCACTGTTTTGTTGCTTTCGTGTACAAGTAATCGAAGATGCCGAGCTTTCGACCGATCCCGAAAACCATCAC
Source organism: Candidatus Sigynarchaeota archaeon (assembly GCA_030587525.1). Lineage (GTDB taxonomy): Archaea > Asgardarchaeota > Lokiarchaeia > Sigyniarchaeales > Sigyniarchaeaceae > Sigyniarchaeum > Sigyniarchaeum tengchongense. The sequence continues at coordinate 24,983 of JAUQYW010000720.1, forward strand.
GGTCTGAAAGCCGAGCAACGCCTTAATCCCGAATTTCTTGAATTGATCCTTGATCGTCAATGGTTCCATGGTAACCCGGGCATTCGCGGGATATTTAAGCCGTTCTGTCATACTCCGAATCGACTAGATTTAAGTTGCTGGAATGTATGAAGATCCGGTCATCCGGGCTGCACGATGATGTTAAAGCCTTTTAAAAAAGAAGAATTTCCTTGAAAATTCCGGATCGGTAAGCAAATTCACGTCATCGACGAACTGGTTGATCGTCCCTATCGGATATTTCATGCTCTTCAATGGACCCGCAATCGCATTCTTCAATCCTTTGATGATATCCCCCACTTCAACAACGAGCTGGTCACGATTGAAATATTTCCCGCATTTTGCATCGCTCCCGGAGATGATTCCCAGCCTGTCCTGCTCATTGACCAGGATCAAGCAAGCGTCGCAAAGTAAACGCTCCCGGGCTCGCCAATCGTTCGATTTCAGTGCATCTGCAAGCACGGGCAACAGTTTCAGGCTTATCGGGAGCTGCACGAATAACGTGCCGAGCCATTTCGAATAAGGAATGTATTTCTTGTTGATCTCGAATGCGATTCTCATGAGGCGATAAACGATGCGGGTCGAGATGACCCTGGAACCGAGATCATCACCGCGTGCTCCCGCCCGGCCGACGAAGGCTGCTTCCTCCGCGTAGTGCGACCACTCGCTCGCTAAAATGAACCGAAACACGTTGTCCGGGTAATATTGTAGCTTCGTCCTTGCTGCCGATAATTCGCCCGTGGCATCGTGAAACACCTTCCCGGACGTGAACCCGATTAAACCTTGCTCGGGAATGGAAAGCCAACCAATATCATCGACGTCCGGGGAGCTTGTCCCGAGCAGGTGTTTTATCATACCATTCACCATCCAGATCTCGACACGGTGGTTGATCTTGTTACCATCTGGCACGATAAGAAACTGTTGCTTGAAAGCGTCTGGTTTGCTCCAGTTTGTTGAATATCCCTTGAAGGTCCGTGGCAATTCTTGAGCAAGCAGCTCCTTCAATCGCCCAGCATTGGTAGTAAAATCAGATGGCTCCAGGAACAGCTGCAATCGTGGTCCCCAGTGATGATCAGTCGATGTTTCATCGTCCAGGCCAAGCACTTCAGAGCCTCGACCGATCAATGCTGCGGCATATTGCAAAGAAGGATAGTGACGGTCCATGATGGGTTTCACGATCTCGTGAAAGAACATCTCGGATAAGGTCAAGCCGGGGATGAAATCCATCGTTTCCACTTTCTCAATGAAACAGTTCGCGATTATTTCTTATCTGCCGTGTATGCTTGGCCGATAGCACCACCTGGATGCCGCGCCTTGAACCATTCATCGTTCAACCCGAGGCTCTCGGCCGCCGTGATGGCAAGCACGTCGGCCACGAGCAACATGAGGGTCGTCGAGGTCGATGGCACCTTGCTCACGACGCACGATTCTTGCACGGCACCATAAGAGATGACGAGGTCGGCCGGGATCTTGGGCTTGTCGCTGCCGCCGATGGCGATGACGACATTTTTCTTGCCGTTCAGCAAGTGCACGTTCTCGATCATAGACACCACCTCGGCCGTGCTGCCAGAATGCGAGAAAACGATGATCAGGTCGTCGGGCGAGATGCGGCCCATGTCGCCATGCCCCGCTTCCGCGGGGCTCACGAAAAACGATGGAAGCCCGATGCTTGACAGCGTGGCGCTCATCTTCGTGGCGATGATGCCGGCTTTGCCTATGCCGGTCGTGATGATGCGCCCGGTGCTTTTTTTCATGGCAGCAATATTATCGATGGCAGCAAGGATGACCGGCGTGATGGTTAATTTCTGCACGGCGGATTGTTGAATCTTCAGAATCTCGGAAGCGCGCTTTTGGATGTCCATAGATATTCGTCCGTCGCGGGTCATATTAAGGTTGACCGCAATCTTCCTACCATCGATAGAACAGAGTCACGTTTAACGAAAGGGGTCTCGGTCATGGAAAAATATACCATCACGTGCTTGTCATGCGGTGGTCACTGGAGCGATGACGTGTCGTATCTCCAATGCCCGAAATGCAATGGACAGCTCGATGCCCGGCTCAACCTTGGTGCATTGAAAGAAAAATGCAGCTCACCCGGCGAGTTTTTAAACATGCAAGGCCCATTGCCGAGGGGCATGTGGCTTTACTTCGATTTTTTACCGCTCAAGAGCGCGAAAAATATCGTCACGCTAGGAGAAGGTGCGACCCCGCTCGTTCGATGCAAAAATCTCAGCACCAAGACCGGGCTCAAGCATTTGAGCATCAAGGTGGAAACGGGAAATCCAACGGGTTCTTTTAAGGACCGGCAAGTGTCGATGGGCATCTCGAAAGCAATCGAAATGGGGGCACCGGGAGTCATCACGGTCTCTTCCGGGAACGTGGGCGCCGCGGTGTCCGCGTACAGCGCCAGGGCCAGGCTGCCCGCGATGATCTTCGTGCCGGAGATAAGCACGGCAAACAAGGTTTCCCAGATCCAAATGTACGGAGCCCGGGTGTTCAAGGTCGCGTCGAAAATGACATCGAAAATCCAGGAAGTCGTGAACCCATTTTGCATAAAACATGGCTTCACGAACCTTATGACCGCATCGCCTGTCAATCCGTACATCAACCACGGGGCAAAAACCATCGCCTACGAGATTGCACGTGATTGCATCGAAAAGCCAGGAATGCAATTACCTGGCGTTATCGTCTGCCCAGCAGGCGGTGGTGGCTTGCTCGCGTACGTGTATCGGGGATTCGTTGACTTGCTCGATCTCGGAATCATCGACGCCATTCCACGATTCGTCGCGGTGCAGCCTGCGGGATGTCCCCCGCTCGCGAAAGCAATCCTGGAAGATATAGCTATCGATCGCGTCTTGCAAACCCCGTGGATGAACATCAACACCATCGCGTCTGCGCTCGCAGATGACGTTCCCCTGGATGCCCGGCTGGCTATCCCTGCGGTGAAAAACTCCAAGGGCACTGCTTGCATCGTGGATGACGCGGCAATCCTGGCGGGTGAGAAAAAACTCGCTCAACTCGAAGGCATCTTCGCGGAACCATCAAGCGCCATAACCGTTGCAGCCCTCGAGCAACTCGTTGAAAAACGGTTTGTGGATAAGTCCGAACACGTCGTGCTATTGGTCACTGGTTCAGGCTTCAAGGACATGAGCGCGTGCCAGCGCATCAACCCTGAGCTAATCACGATACCGATGGAACACGACTGGGACTCTGAATTCTCAAAGATTATGCAAAAAACGAAATAAATATATACAAAAAACGAAAAAAACATATTGCGAATAAAAGAAGTGAAACCACATGGTCGACATCAAATTGGTTGAAACGAGTGCCCCAAAAGGCGGTCCGTTTAGTCCTGGCTTGGTAGTTGGAAACCTTGTGTACGTTTCCGGGCAAGTCGGAATCGAAGCGGACGGAAAGGTTCCTACGACGATTGAGGAGCAAACCACGGTCACGCTCAACAACATCAAGGCAATCATCGTGGCTGCTGGTGCCAAGGTAGAAAATATCGTGAAAATGACGGTGTTCATGACCGATATCAGAGAATTTAATGACATGAATGCTGCATACTTGCAATTTTTCGAGGAGAACGGGGTTGCGACACGATATCCGACACGAAGCACGGTGCAAGTTGCCGCCCTCGCTCGCAAAGGTTTGCTCATCGAAATTGATTGCGTCGCCACGTTATGATCTCCTTTTTTCTTTTTTATATTCTCGTGCTGGCCAGTGTCGTTGACCTACATAGCTTTAAAATCAAAAACGCCGCTAATTCATAATTGATGATAGATTATGGCACAAAATCTCACGGGAGCACGACCATCGAACGATAAAACGTGGAAATACTGGTGCCTCGTGCTCGGGGGCATCCTCGTAATTGCTCTCTACGTAGTTTTCACGTTCACGTCGCTCGCCTTGTTCCCGTCGCCCTATTCAGCGATCACCAACTGGCTGAGCGACCTTGGAAACTCGACATACAGTCCCAACGGGGCAATCTGGTACAACCTGGGGTGCATCTTGACGGGCGTGGCACTGGTGCCTTTTTTCATAGGGGTAAACATCTTCACGCTTGAGGAGAAATGGAAAAAAGTCGTGCTTGTGATCTTGCAGTCCTCCGGGCTCGTCCAGGCGTTCGCGCTTGTCATGATCGGCGTGTTTTCGGAGAATTTCCCCCCGTACCACATGATATGGTCATCCGTGTTTTTCGCGGTAAACATGCTCGTCCAGATCATCGCAAGCATCTCTTTGCTCTATCACCCGCTGTTTAGCAAGGGCATCGTCATTTACGGGTTCGCGACGTCGGCCATCAACGCATTCTTCGTTATCACGCTCGGGGATTCACCCGCCGTGGAATGGTTAACCGTGTTCACGGCACTGGGATTCGTGGGGCTAATCGTCGTAAACTCGCTCATCAAATTTAAAAAGAAATAAGCGGGAAAGCCCCGTAAAAAGGCCTTCTCATTTTTTTTCTTGATTGACCATCGCGCCCGCTCGTGACGTGAGGATCTCCGACAAGCTCGTAACATCGCGATCGATCCAACGGAGGGTCAGAAGCCACAAAACTGATCCTACCGATCCCAGGGCGATGAATACGAGCACGGTCATCGGGTAATTACCAGAGAATAGATCCAGGAAGGAGCCCGCGAGGATCATCCCCATCCCTCTGCCGATGGTCTCTAGAAAGACGTTTGCGGAGGAAATCAAGCCTTGCGCCTCGGGAAGGTTAATTTTTTGCAAGATCGGTCTCTGATTTACGGCAAAGAGATTGCCGTTCGCTTGGCCCAATAAATAGCATATCGAAATACCCCAGTAACCGGCGCCACGACTCATCACGATCAAGAAGTTGTCGCCTTCCGCAGGGGTTAGTGGCGCGATCGGTATCACGAACACGAGCAGCCAGAGAACATAGGACATGACCAAGGAGGTGAAAATGATGCGCACGCGATTCTTGATGCTCTTCTTGGCATACGAGTCCGACAGTTTTGCGAGAACAACGCCGCCGATCATTGCACCCGGCAGGCCAAACAAGATGGCTACAAAGCTCAGCGAAAGAGGGGACATGTTGTAGGGCGGAGATTGCAAATATGCGAAGAGGAGCAAGAAGGGAACGGCCTGGATGATCTGCGTGAAGATGCCCTCCAGCATGATGGCGATGTTTGACCGAGAACGCAGCGTGACCGCGGTTTCTCTTGAAAGTCGATACCGGTAGTTCACCGAAGCAAGCTTCAAGATGTTGCGGAGCTCGTTTCGTTCCGCGCCCCGCTTCGGCTCCTTCACCTTGAGCCCGATGATGACCCCCGTGATCGCGAGTATCAGCCCCGAAATCCAGAAATATTCCCGCCAATATTGCTTGAAGATGATCGCCGCGATGATCCCGCCGGTGATATTCGATAATTGCTGTATTAAAATAAGGACCCCAAAAAACCTGGAACGCTGATTCTCCTTGATGGCATCATCGACGTAAGACATCAAGAGCGGCGAGTTCTGGCTCGTTCCACCGCCCGCCGTGATTACTGCCCTGACGACGCAGATGAACAAGAACAGCAAAAACGACGCATCGCCCATCCCTACTGGGACGAACCCGTAAACCATAAACAATATGCCATCAATGACCGTGTTCACGGTCATGAGCTTCAATCGCGAGTACTTATCCGAAAGATACCCGAGCACGAGTATCGTGAAGGATTGGACGATGAGCCCGAGGCCATAATAAAGCCCGAGTGCTTGCCCGTGCAACGGGTCCCCCGGCCAGAAGAGATTGGAAACGACAAGGATGTTTATGACGTACCACGAGCCCCACCACGTCAATGTTTGCGGGCTGGAACCAAGCAAGATTGGCCACGTGCTTTTCACGAATGCTTTTTCCCCAGAAGGATCCCCCGAGATATCGGTCTTCTCCTCGACTGCTCCCATCAATATCCCTTGCTAGTTTCACTTGTTAGTATATGACCTCGAATCCACGGTCAGGCGATTAAAACCTTCTGTCGAGTCATCACGAGCAACTTATTTTAACAAATCGAAGCAAAGACATGTAATCGTTCATCGAGAAGACGGACACATAACGAGGTACCGCACCATTTCAACGAGGATGGATCATGAACGCCAAGCAAACAAAAATCGTGGTTGGAATCATCTGGATCGGGCTGCTTTTCGTCGGTGGAACCAACGTCATGAATTACGCCGTGAAAATCACGACCCTTGCCGATATCAGCGCCGGGACGCCGTTTCAAAAGGGCATGAGCTTCACAGTGTGGGCCAATTCGTCGTTCAACACGACCCAAGCAAGGCAAGAGCTGGCCGAGATCCGTTCCATCGGTGTTGACTGGGTCGCGATTAATCATTGGTATTACCAGGACTATTTGAACAGCACGGTCATCAAAAGGGGGAGCTTGAGCAGCGATAGCTTCGCAAACATGACATCTTGCTTCCAATATGCACGGTCGATAGGGCTGCACGTTTTGTATAAGCCGATGCTGAACCTGGCTAAGACTTACGATTGGAGGAGTTATATAATTTATACACCTGATTGGATGGGCAACTACACAGCGTGGATGGTGGAAAATGCGAAAGCTGCGGAGGCCGGTGGCGTGGAAATCTTGTCTATCGGCTGCGAGATGGGCAACATGCAAGTGCATTCCGACGGCGTGCGCAGCATGATCGCTGCCATTCGAGCCGTGTTCAGCGGGAAGCTCACGTATTCTGCCAACCACGATAGCTACACGTTCATCGACTGGTACGACGCCATCGACATCATCGGCATCAGCATGTACACGATGATGTCCATAACTTGGAATCCAACTATCTTGGATTTAAAGACAGTCTGGGATGGTATCTATTATGAGCTCGAGGAACTCGCCTTGAAATGGAACCGCCCGGTTGAATTCACCGAAATCGGCATCCAGGCACGCGATGGCTCCAGCATGATACCAAACGACAACCAGCTTTCCCTGGTGCGAGACGTGGACGAGATGGCAAATTATTACTTATCCTTGTTCCAATCGAAGATCTGGACGGCCCCCTGGTTCAAGGGCGCGCACTGGTGGATTTGGGATGATCAAGATCCTGAAATAAATCCAAATTTGGATAGTTTTAACCCAATCCTCCTCAAGGACCTCATCCAGGCCGAGTACACCAAGGAACACGTGGTAGAGCCTCCAACCTTACGGCTGCTGACTATGGTGGCGCCGCTCGTGTCGATATGCGTGGTGCTCGTCCTGCTCGTCTGGCGCGCGGGCGGAGTATTACCCGGCGACGCGGTGGGCTTCGGCAAGAAGCAAAAGCTCGCCCGAAACGCGATGCTAGCGGTTAATACCGGGGGCGAGGGGAACCGGAACGACATCTCGTTCGGCATACTGGCCGGGTGTGTTATTGCCAACATCACGACGAGCTTGACCATCAACGTGTATGGCGTGATTTATAAATCATTTTCCTACTCCATCATCTTGGGTCTGTCGACCACGGAAACTCTTATCACGTTTGGCGGGCTATTATTGGCAGGTATCGTCGCCGGCTTGATCTTGCTGCGGTGGTTTCCCCGGCATGCGCTCCTGGTCGCGTTTTGCTTGCTGCTGTTCTATCCGTTCCTGTCAATCGGGAACCCCATCCAGACCATTTTCGTGAAGACGCTGTTCGACTTGCTGGTATTGTTCTTGCTGGTAGGCGCGCTC
>JAUQYW010000728.1 GCA_030587525.1 Candidatus Sigynarchaeota archaeon
GGATCGAGGAAGAAAATCTTGTCCATCATCTTGGGCTGTGCTTCGGCATTTTACATCATTTGTGGTGGCATAGCGCGCATCATGACCGGAGATCATGCTTTCTCGGACGTCTTGATCAGCGGCGTGCTCGGGTATGGCGTTATCCTTTTCGTGTATTATATTCTCCTTGATATCCCTGGGCAAGAGATGATCTTTCGCCACAAGCTCACCTATGGTCCGTTCAATGACGGCTTAAAATTGATCCTGGAAGGGAAATCAATGCTCAAGGATAACCAAGAAGCCGCGCTCCAGAAGGTGTCTGCAGGCTTGGAGAAGTTCACTCAAGCCAAGGCGAAAGCCGAGGAAATTTCCAAGTATGGCAAGGATTACTCGGCCTTCATTTCTCGAATCGACGATTTAACCAGCAGGATTGGCATTCTCCTTCAAGCACAGCCATTGAATATCACGAAATGGAGCTATGTTTGTTAAACGTCTTTTTTTCAATTTTTATTGGGTTTCTGCTTTTATTTCCTTCATGGGATTCATGGCGGGTTCTAAATGGCAGCTATGTTTTTATGTGACACGACAGAACTGTGAAGTATAACCATTGATTCTCATTTTCAATCAAGCGAGGTTACATGATATGGAAGAACCAATAATCATTGACGACGAATCGGTCCCAACACCTAAAGTCCAAGCTCCAAAGGCTGAACGAAAAGCCAGCGGTAAAAAGAAGGCAAAAATAAGCGGCATCGCCATAATTTACTTGATCGTGCTCGCTATTTTTGTTGTAGGCGTGCTGATCTGTTCGGTCGGAACGCTGGACTACGATATCACCATGTACTTTTACGGCCTCGGCCAAAGCGATCCAGCCTGGCATCAATTTGGCCTGTTTTTCAATCCATACACGATATTACCACTCGAATCCGGCGATACCGGGGTGGTATTCGCATGGGAGCACCAAGCCTTCGGTCAAATGTTCTGGGAGATCCCCACGATCATAGGTGGTTTGATGGTCATCGTGCCAGCATTTGCCTATCCCTTAGAAGTAAAAAAAGCCAAGCAAGAAAACCGGAAAATTATCATGCCGGGTAGCATGAAATATCTCAGATATGGCTTGCTCATTCTCGTGGCGGCATTGGCCATAGCGTTGGGGCTCGTCCAGCTCATTAAGCACATTTGGGGTAGATGGCGGCCCGAATATCTGGCCATTGTATCCCCCGGCGACCCGTACAGTGCATTTACGCCGTGGTTTATTATTCCCCAAAATCCCAGCATTGGGGATTTCAACGAAAGCTTCTTCTCCGGGCACACGGCAGCTGCAGTAATAACGACTGGCGTTGCGTTTGCATTTGCCGGCTCGCGGAAAAAAGCCCTTTCCATCGTGTTTGCGATCGTATCGGTATTCTACACGGTCTGCGTTGCCCTTTCCCGGATGGTCCTTGGAAAGCATTTCTTCTCGGATGTCTTGTTCGGTGGATTCATCTCGTTCACATTCATCGTTTTCGAGTATTATTGCTTGTGGGATATCCCCGGCCAAGAAAAAGTCCATCGATACAAACTCACATATACGCCGTTCAACGAGGGTTACAAGCTCATCCTCGAGGGAAAGGCATTGCTCAAAGATAATGTCGACGAAGGAAAGCAGAAAGTTTCTGCAGGCTTGGAGAAGCTCGCGAAAGCAAGGGCGAATGCAGAGGATATCACGAGTCATGGCCATGATTGCTCGGCCTTGATCACGAGAATCGATGACGTGGTCGGCAGGGTGGGCGTCCTCTTGCAAGAACCATCCGTTGATATTAAGAAATGGAGTTACTTCTGCTAAACTTGAAAAAGCAAGGCATTTCTATTTAAAACCTATTTTTCCTATTATTTCATTACTGGTTGAAGAACGTGTCGAGGCATCTCGTTTTCGGAACGTAGTTGAGCAATTTCTTGTAGATTGGATCCTTGGAAAATACTTGCTCGATAATATTCCGATCCACGAGCATCGAGGCGACGTTGTAGCGCCCGTGCCGCCCATTCGAGATGAGGTGCAGGTCGATGATGCCTTGATCGCGCAGTTCTTTCAGTATCTGGAGCAAGCGCCTGTCACCGATGGTCGACGAGAATTCCTCGGAATATCGAACCAGCTCGTGAAAAATGCGAAGCAGCGAGCCCGTGTTCGCGGCGCATTTGTTGTATGCTTGCGTGTTCGAGATGCCGATGATCACAATCTTGTACTGGTCGGGCAAGGTCTGGAGGAAATTGTTCGTCGTGTCGAACTCCAGGTTATCACGCGCTTTCAACACGTGTTCCGCATCGATGAACTCCGCGTGCTCTAACTCGGCGACCTCCGCTGCTTTCAAGAGCATAGCAATTGCCCTCCTGGCATCACCATCTTCCTTGGCCGCCAATGCTGCAATCGTGGTGAGGATCGAATGATCGCACGCGTTGGTGTTAAAGGCAAGCTCCGCGCGCTCTGCCAGGATCAGTTCCAGTTCCTTCATGCTATAGGGCGGGAACAAGATCTCCTGGGCGTTCAAGCTTGAAAGCACGCGCATGCCAAGAAACGTCTTGAACCGCAGGTCATTCGAGATGCCGATGATCGAAACCTTGATGGAAGGCTCTTCTTCCGACAATCGCGTGAGCATATAGAGTAAATCATCCTTTTCTCGGGAACGAACAAGCAGGTCGATCTCGTCGATGATAGCGACAAGATTCTTTCGCTGCTTCTTGAGCAACGTCTTCAACGAGTCGAGGATTTGATCAGTCGAAATGCCGGTCTTCGGCACGTCGATGCCCACGTCCTCACACATCTTCGCAAGGATGCGATATTTTGTGTTGCACATCTTCACGTTGACGTAGATGATGTACGGCGTGGTAAAGTCGCCGCTCTTGCCCTTCTCGATGATCTTTCCAGCCACGTGCCGACTGATCAATGTCTTGCCGGTGCCAGTCTTCCCGTAAATGAGCAAGTTAGCAGGAGCCTCATTGCGGAAGCATGGCATGAAGTAATCGATAAGCTGCTTGATTTGTTGATCCCGGTGGTTAGGACTACCGGGCTTGTATGAAGCGGATAGCACGTCGCGTCCTGAGGGTGCCATGTCGTTTTTCTCCTTGAAAATGGCGCTTTTTTTCTGGAGGAGATCCTTCATCAACATGTCCGTGAAATCGATATCGGTCTCTTTCGAGTCCTTTTTTTCTTCTTCTCCTCCTTTCTTGAAGGACATGACTTGAACACCTCGTTCCTATACGCATCCATCCACGCGATAAAAATCATCGCGCCATCCATTCCCGGCAGTTGCTCGGTTCCGAGCCATTGCATCCAAGCGAGCAAGCACGACGTTCCCAAGGGGTGTTAGAGATTTTTTCCCCACGATGCAATTCTCTGCGAGATATATTCTATTTTCAAGGGCAATATTTAATTGAATCTATTAAATTGCTATTATCGAAATCATTAACCTACCATAGCTATATCTTTTTAAGGAAATGCTAGATTTTGGTTTTTTCCCGGGTTATTGGCGAACTTGGACTATCAACATGCTAATAATACCATATCAACACGTTGCGATGCCGTCCCATTTTATGTCGGGGAAGATCCACGCGTGGCTTTTTCAAGGAACCACGCCCGCGGTGCATCGCAGATTAGCTTTACACCAATAAGACGAGGAAAATGGACCTATAAAGTTGATCGCTTCCACCTTCAAGGAGAAATAGCTCCATCTATCATTTATCGATTAACTTGAATGACTGACCTTGATAGGCATCTTTTCATAGGAATAATTGATTGCATCATTACCTAAACTATCTTGGCTCAAGACAATATCGATGCAAGATCAGGGCGAGCTCAGAGTAAGGTTTTGGTGAGTAAATTTGCTTAAAATGAAATGAAAGTGGACTTTTTTACTATCGACCAATATTACATTTGTATTATAATCACGCAATAATATTATGAAAATATAATTGATCTTATGAATTACTACGATATCTAAATATCGTCAACTTTATATAATTATATGTCGAGAAATGACACGGATACAAAGAATTAATCTTTGTTCCAAGGTTAGAATTCGATTACAAAAAATTTCGTGATAAATATGGCACCAGGTGGACACGGTGGCGGATTCGGTGGCGGGCACGGTGGCGGATTCGGCGGTGGACGCGGTGGCGGATATGGCGGTGGCGCGCGCGGTGGCGGATACGGCGGTGGCGCGCGCGGTGGCGGCTCGAGACCTGCAGCAAGGCCGGCAACAAGACCCGCTGCAAGGCCGGCAGCTAGACCTATGACACGAAGGCCAATAACTTCCCAGCAAAGATCACGATTTTTCGTCTCAAGAGGATATGCCTATAGATTTGGAGGGTTTAGACTGCCACTAATATGGGGGTTTGGGTTCCCGTTCTATTTTGGGTATTGGCCGTTATACATGCAATTTTACTGGTTGTGGTATTATGATATGATGTTCTCGACCTCGGTTGCAATGCAATATATGTTAAGCCAGAATGTCGCTCAGGATGAAATAGAAGCGATGCAAACTCATGCTCAGGCCATGAATAATCCCCCATCACAAGTTTCCGTCGATGATCAAACGGTTTCCGAATACATCCAACTGATCCAAGATCCGAAAACCCCAGATTCCATTATCGAACAATTCTTCCAGCGAAAAGGTTTGACAGACGATCAAATCATATTGATGCAGCAGAAAGCCGTCAAGAGAATGGAACCCATAACAAAAGATGGCGGCACAACCGATATATACGCCGGAAAGAATCTCGGTTCTATAATCTATTGCCCCGATTGTGGGAAGGGATATCAACGAGGCGCGGTTAATTTCTGTACAAATTGTGGAAAAGACTTGAGAACGTAGGAAAGAGATCCAAGATGGACCTCCTTCCGTTGTTTTTTCTTTTTTTCAGAAGGAATATATCGATCATCACACGAAAGTACACGTCATGAACGGAACACATCGGAAGGATATCAAGCCAGGCACCGTCGTCGACATCGTGCTGAAGGCCGACCAGCCAACGGGAAAACTCACGAGAGGCATCGTGAAAGACATCTTGACCAACTCGCCCAACCACCCGAGGGGCATCAAGGTACGGCTGCAGAACGGGCAAATCGGGCGCGTGCAAGCAATCATTTCGAGCACGGCTCCCAAGCCAACAAGATAAATAGCGCTGATAATGCATGCCGGGACGAAATCGCCGTAGGCGTGGCTACCCTCTCGCTCTTTTGCTCGGTATCGAAAAGCAGCGGGCGATGGCATGGAATGTTTACAGCGAATCCATTGCCCCGGCATTCACGGAGCGGTTGCAACAAAAAGGAAGCGCTGGAACCGCAAATCCCCAGTTCAATTATTTTGAAGCCATTGTCGCTAAATTGAAGCCTATCTTTTCCACGGGACTCAAGACCCTCGTGATCGCAAGTCCACGCAATTCCACCTTCGCGAATGATTTCGTTGCCCATTTGCGAAAGCACCATGCTTACCTAATGAAGGAAGGTTCGTCCCAGAAAATACATACGGGTACTGTCGATGGGGAGGCGAAGGACGTCCAATCCACGTTGGCGGTGGTGAAAAGTGATGCATTCCGTACCATAACGGCAAGCACCGTCGATCAAGAAACTACGGCGATTATCGAGTTGTTCGATTCATGCATCAATAATCCGTCTTCTTTAGTGAAAATCGGCTTCACTATTGACGAGATCATTCAATTGCTGGAAGCATTGAGGGAAGACGATGAAAATCCAGCACCAGAATATATCATCATGACAGATGTTTTTTATGCGGGGCATAAAAACGACCCGCTATTCCAACGCGTCATGTCAATTGCGAAAAATATCAAGATCAAGACCCGCGTCATCCAATTGAAGACCGAGGCTGGCGCGCGCGTTGCTCAGCTCGGCGGCCTTGTTTGTTTTACCGTACCACAAGTTGGATGATGCTGAAATCTAATTTAATCCCAAGTTCATTTGTATCTAGCGATCGAACATGAAACGATTCGACCTTCACGTCCACACTGAAGCAACTTCACCTTACATGCAAGGAGATGCCCAGCTTGAGACCTATCATGACCATGGCGCTCAAAGGCAGCTCGATTTCATGGGCATTTCCGACCATTATCATTACTTTTGGCAAGACACTCGTTTCGTTCAGGCTCAACGAGCTCATTTAAATGCACACGCGTACGTGAACCCGAGATTGTTTCTTGGCGTTGAACAAACCATTCTCAGCAAGAATGGACGCATCGGTATCCGTAACAGCGGGCGGAAGGTGCTCGATTATATGATCCTAGCGATCCACTGGATGCCTGTTGGTGGTCGCTTAAGCTATAATGTTATGGTGAAAATTTTAAAATCACAGGGAAAGACGGCGAAGCTCCTGGAAATTGCCAAGCAATTCTATCGAAATGCAGTCCTCAATCCGAAGCTATCCCGATTACCGAAGATCATCGGTCACCCGTTTAATTTCGTCGTTGGTGGACATGAATCTGTACCCGCAGTGCACGATGCAATCGACTGGTTATGCAAGTTTATTTCTGAAGAGCACGTTGCATTCGAGATCAACAGGGATTCAATCCCTCGCAACCCGGCAATTATTGACGCACACGTGGATAAATATTGGAAATTGCTCTCGGACGCGGTGAATTCATATCACGTGATGTTAACCCTCGGAACGGATGCACATCATCTCGATGCTATCGGTTGCATCGATCCGATGCTGGATTTTGTGGAAAAATACAAAATTGATAAAACTTTGCTCGTGGACGAATCATTTTTTTCCAAGATTTGAGAACACTAGCTGAATACTTAATTGGTGGGTCAACTCTTGATTAACTCTTTAATGTTATACTATCCTTGAACTAAGTATATATTCCCGCAACACGACGAATCTTGCTGGTTATTATGACCAAGCTCCCCCGCATCACGTGGTTCGATTACAAAGGCATTAAAACACCATACGAGATGTTTTTCGAGGGCCTGGATGCAATGGGCGAGAAAGTCCAGGGGATTTTTGCCACCTGGCTCGCGAAACAAGCGACTTGCGAGTACATGCTGTGGAACTATATCCTAGATTTCTATGAAACAGGAGAAGTCGTCCAAGAGGATACCACGTATTCGGTAGTGGGCAACGAGATGCACAATGAGCTCG
>JAUQYW010000770.1 GCA_030587525.1 Candidatus Sigynarchaeota archaeon
TGAGCTATTTCAACACCACGGCATCCATGGAACGATTCAATGCCACATTCAACGGGGGTGCCACAGCTCTGGATCATGGTTTGGTTGTGAACACGTCGGTGATGTATACCAATCTGTCTCCTACACCAATCGATGAATCAGACGGCATTATGAGCCCGTTTATTTTACCGGTAGACCTCGCTTTAACGGAAATCATTTCGACCATCACGGTTCCCTTGATCTTGTTCACAAGTACCGATCCGTTGTGCACTGATAACTTCCTCAAGTTCCCCGGTACCATGTTGACCTTGAATTACACCGGGATCAAGCGGGACTGGTTCAACGCATCGCGCGGACTCAAGGAATTCAAGATCGAGACCGGACTCGTCGACGCGTGCATTCGATTCGATTCATCCACGGGCATCATGGTGTATTTCAACTATAATGATAAAACCGCGGGCGCGGGCAAGCGGATTTATGTCGGGCTTTATCACAACAATATGGATTATCCGATCGATCTGCAAATCGAGAAGCGGTTGGAATGTGCGTCTCAATGGGACACTTTCATCGATGCTCTGGTATCCGACATCTTGTACGACCCCCCAGGGGACAAGAGTTATACAAGAAAACAAGAAGGAACGACCCGGACATTTGAGTTTAGAACGGATAATTCTTCGACCAAAAGTGGTATCTTTTTCGATTTAAAGTTCGCATATTCGGGAATTGGTGCCGGAGGTGATTTCTCGTATCGCAATAACGAGGGTAATAGCTCGTGTGACGTGTTATCGATTACGGATACGAGATCGTACACCTCATCAACGATATCGAATAACCCAGATTATATTGGCCCGGGTAAGGGTGATTTGTATTTCGGTTATGGGATGCTTGTGCATTACGAGTTTTATGTCAACAACCATTATTTTGTCATTAATGCTTCTGACAAGATTGATCCGTCCGATCGAGACTTACGCGTCTACACGGTTGGATCCCACGTGGCGAGCACTATAACACCGAACACGACGTTCAGCGTGCTTGCCGCGGATCTCGGTAATCTCAACATGACATCCTTGACAGCGAAGAACAAGTTTAGCGACAATTTCTTGAATAGTGCAGAGCGATCACGGGTAAAAGAACGCGATTTCTCACCGTATTACTTCAGTGGTGGAGTAGTGTCCGAGTTTTCAACAAAGAACACGGTTCAAAACTCAACGATAATAACAACGGACATAGTTACTGATTGGAGTGTGTTCTTTTACTTCGCTGCGAAGGTATCAGCCGGCGCGTTCGGCGCTACCTTTGTAATATTCGAGTCGGACGGGAAAATCGGTACGAAACATCACCAGCAGGTATCAACCAGAAATACAACCACCTATGTAACAGAAGACTCGCTTCTTGTTCATCTAGAAGATGATGATGCGGGTGACGTGTTCAGCCTCCGGATGTACGATGACCTGGAATATAACGGGGTCGGTTTCATCGTCGACACGGCCTCTACCTACACCTCCCGGCCATTTGAAGCCCTCTCGTCCGACAGGCGACCGCCCACGGCCTGCGAGTTCACCGGCTTGGGGTCATACCAGCAAGGTGTCACCACGCTGCAAGCCATCGCGATCGACGAGGAACTCCATGCCGGGAACGAGAACAACATCTTCCAGGTCGATTTCTACTGGGATGACGATCCAGTCTTTGGATCGGACAAGACATTCATCGGCACGCAGACTTACTTGCAGAAACTCCCGACCGACGATCCAAACATATTCTACGTGGTTTGGGACACTAGGCTCAGACCAACCGGTTACTATTACCTCTTCGCGGTGGCATGGGATATCGGACCGGAGTTGCCGCCTTACTCGAATTGCCTCGTGTCCCGACCAGCCGGGGTGCTCATCGACAATTCTGCCCCGTCATCGTGCTCCGCGATAGCGTATGGGCCGTATTCGGCTGCAATAAACCTTTACACAAACACATTCGATGCGGAATCCGGGATCGATCACGTGGAATACTGGGATGGCGTTCCATCCAGTACGGGTAGCAAGTTGCTGGGTGTAGCGTTCGACCCGGGCAACTCGTACAACTTTGTCTGGGCAACGAGCCCCGGTGGCTCCGATGACGGGGTGCACCACGTCTATGCACGTGCCTTCGACCGGGCGGGAAACTCGTTGGTGTCGCCCGTGCTCGATATCGACGTCCGGCAATCCTCGACCGAGCAACAGCCCTCCGGCATCGACCCCGGCACTGCCATTCTCATCGGGTTCGTGATTATCGCTGCCGCCGTCATTGCGCTCGGTTTCTTGCTCCGGTCACGTCCCGTTCTTGGCAAGCATACGCGAGCCGTGCCTACAAGCGTGGAAAAAGAGCCGCTTGCCGTGCCGGATAAAAAGATCCACGAGGACAAGGGGTCGAAGGACGAGACGAAGTCGGGAAAATCTGTGGAACCGATCTGATATTTGATTTTTTTTCCTTATCTCATGCCTATTTTCTTCTTTTTGTGTGTCCCAGCTTCACCCGGCTCACAATAGATCTATAGAGTATATGTCGATTTCCCTTAAATGCTTGAATTTGTTCCAGGATCTTGAACAAGAGTCGTGAGAGAAATGATAGATCTGGATTTGGAAGATAGAGATAACGTGCGATGGGCAAGGAAGCATGCCTTGATTGATAAGGATGATTTTAACGAATCACGAAAGAAAAAGGATAAACCAGGCACGTTGAAATAAGTAATCTATTTTTGTTGCAATCTTACCTCATTTGACACCTTCCCGATGGACGCCACCAAACCTATAAATGCCCCCCGCGCTGAAACATGTGCATGAACTGCAAAGGTTTCATGTTCTTGATGCTTTTTTTCGCGCTGGGCATTGCAGTGCCATGCGCTCTCTACCCGAATGCCATCTTGGATCAGCACTCGTGGACAGGAGACGCAAGCCCGTCAGCACCAGAATCATTCATCAATTACACCGGGAATCTTCAATCGTTCACGATCAACGATTGGTTGCTGTTCCAGAATGCCACGATCGATTTCCAATACATTCCAGAGGGATTATCGACCACCCGTGCATTTGCATCTTCTCGACATTGGACAATGCAACGAATGCAACGTTTACCGATGGACATGGCGAGGGGATGCGTTATATCCTCACCTACGGCAACGCCGACGCGCGGCTCGTCGAAGAAATCTGCATCTATCCCTCGTTGAGCGCCGTCTTGCTCAATGGTTCCTTGATCCCGGAAACCAATTTCACGTTCGCGGGATCGAGATTCGACCTGGTAACTTGCGCCCTATCGAACATACTCCCGTTCATGGATCCAGCCACCAAGTGGCTGTCCTACTTCGACGGGGTCGATATCTGGGGCAACTTCGCCGTGAAACCCGTGCAAACCGCCGACGTGTATTCCGCTCGCACTCCTGCGTTACTCCATAACACAACGGCCGGCATGCTCGTCGGGGCGGTGACATCGGAACGATTCGAGATCGAGGTAATGCTGCGCAATGCCGCATTTTCCATCAAGATGCCCATCGTCGACGGGTACCAGGCGTACAACCAAATCGCGATCCCGCTGGAAACGTGCTGGATCCAGTTCGGGAGTAATTTTTCGGGCTTGTTCGTGTCCTACGCGCAGCAGGTCAGGTCGTTCAACCCGCCCGTGCGAGCAATGACCGTCGACAATTTCATCGCCACGACCGCGGGAACGTGCGACTGGTATAACCGGTACGGCAACATCAACGAGACCACGGTGCTGGATGACCTCGACACGGCGATTTCTTTACACGACGGCGGTTACGCGTATTACATCGTGGACTCGGGCTGGGCATACGAGGACGGAACGGGGCAAGATTATAACTGGAGCAGTCCGTGGAATGCGGAAAAGTTCCCGAACGGCGTGGCTCCACTCATCGCGAAGGCGCACGGCGCAGACTTCAAACTAGTGTTATGGAACCGTGTCGGTTTCGCGCCGGTCTGGGTCCAGCAACAGCATCCCGGTTGGGTTGCCTCCTGGGGAAGCTGGAATTACGTGATCATGAATATCAGCATGCCCTCGGTGCAAGCCTACATCGAAGACGTGTTTGCCACGTGGGCAAGCCAAGGTATCGATGGCGTCAAGGTTGATTTCATAACGGACGTGTGCTACCAATACGCGTGGAACGCGCACCAGTGGAACACGGACAAGACGCGGGCACAGCTGGTGAACCAGTACCTGGATTTGCTTGACTTGTATGCATCGACGTACAATATGCCCGTGCTGTTGTGCGGGACACCGATTGGCTTTCCATCGCTCGCGAGGTATTCCAATCTCGTTGCCTCGCGCGTCACCTGCGACAGCGGGTACCAAGGCTATTTCTGGGATTCACAAGTTGCCACGGCATTGCTCCGCTCGTTCTGGTGGAACATCGCCTTCAACACCCCGGATCCCGATGCCTTCGACACCAAGGACATGCGCAGCGTGCTGGTCGCTTCGGCGATTGGCGGGGCTATGTACTACGGGGATAACTATCCTGGCTTGAAATCGGATATGGCGAGGTTCGCGTGGACGCTTCGATGGGATGCCCCGGCCGTGCCAGAGAACATCGCTTTCAGCGGCAAGTGCATCATTGCCCGGGGAATATGGCAGAGCCGCCAAGTGGTGATAGGCGTGAACATCGACGGGTCCTCCTACCAGTACTTCGTTGACGGATTGGTGAACAGCACCTCCGCGATACGCATTATGGCGCCTCCGGATGGCATATTCGCAGGATCCATATGTTCCATTTGCGGCATCAACGGCCAGCACAGCATCTACTTGAGGCCGGGTCATACCGAGATGCAGATCTTCTACCAGGGGCAGCCCCCGTTCCCGGCGTCGCAGTGTATGGAAGCTGAGATCGCCCACTTTATCACCGGGTTGGTCATTCCAACGGCTTTGCTTGGCGTTTCCGTGCTGGTCATTTTCCGCAAGACCCTAACTAAAAGAGCTGCAGACACTAAAAAAAATGGGATTATATAAGTTAGATTTTGGATTTAATAAAAAATTGGGTTTATCATTTGTCCGGTGATTTTCGTCTTCTTGAAAAACGCAGAACTTGTTTTTTATGCAATATATACACAAATAATAGGCCAAACGTGCAAGAACATGCAATAATCACGGCAATTAACCCCCCATCAATGACTTGCGGTACACTTTCAGGATCCAAGGGATCTGAACCAGATACTATTTCATCACCATCAGAGGCACCATCTCCATCGCTATCAAGAATAAGCGGGTTAGTTCCATATAGATCAATCTCGTCTCGATTTGTCAATCCATCGCCATCCGTATCTTCGCTGGCACCAAGCACGATGATAAGAGAAGGACGGATTAAACACGAATCATCGCCATCCAAGTCAGATATGGAAAGGATTATTGAATAATTACCGGGGGACATGAACTGGTGCGCCGGGTCACGCGCCGTCGAGTTGGCCGTGCCGTCGCCGAAGCTCCATTGGAATTGCACTGGTGCGTTGCCATCGACGCCGGTGAAGGTGAATTGAATCGTGTCACCCGCGATGATCATGGTCCAGTTTGCCGTGAGCAAAGCCACAGGGAACGAATCCGTCAAAACTACTATTGGTATAGATGAGATATCCCGGTCGCCGTTGGCATCCTCGACCGTCAAGGTAACAGTAAAATTACCCCCGGCCACGAACTGATGTACCGGATCGCGTGCTGTCGAGTTGGCCGTGCCGTCGCCGAAGCTCCACTGGAATAGTGGGGGAGTGTTGCCGTCGACGCCGGTGAAGGTAAATTGGATCGTGTCACCGGCAATGATTATTGTCTGGTCCGCCGAGAACGCCGATACTGGGACGAGATCCACGAGCACCACGATAGGGATCGTCGAGACATCCTGGTCACCATTAGCATCATCGATCGTCAGGATCACGGTAAAATTGCCGGCTAGCAAGAACTGGTGTGCCGGGTCGCATACCGTCGAGTTGCCCGTGCCGTCCCCGAAACTCCATTGGAATTGCATGGGCGCGTTGCCGTCGACGCCGGTGAAATTGAACTGGATCACGCCGCCTGAAATAATCATCGTGTTGTCCGATATAAACGCCGATACCGGGAAAAGATCCGCCAGAACATCGATCACGATGGTTGAAACATTTTGATCACCATTTGCATCCTCGATCGTCAAGGTGACGGTGAAGTTACCCGCTAGCACGAACTGGTGTGCCGGGTCACGTGCCGTTGAGTTACCCGTACCATCACCGAAATCCCACTGGAATTGAGGGGGCGCGTTGCCATCAAGGCCGGTGAAACTGAACTGGATCGTTTCACCGGCGATGATCGTGGGCCGGTCTGCCGTGAACGCAGCTATGGGAACGAGATCCACCAGCACCTGTATAAGGACAGTTGCAACATCTTGGTCACCATTTGCATCCTCGATCGTACTGGTCACTGTGAAATTCCCAATCGATGTAAAATGGTGCACGGGGGTTTGCATGGACGAGTTGCCCGTACCATCCCCGAAATTCCATTGAAATATTGTTGGTGGTGCATTTCCATAAGGTCCTGTGGAAATGAACTGGATCCAGCCCTCTTGGAATAGAATCGTTTGATTTGCAAAGATGTTTGCAACAGGTAAGAGATCTTCGTCAACGAGAATAAAATCAGTGAAGATAGCATAATCCCCGTCCTTGTCCATTATCATTTGCGTTACATAATATTCCCCCACGAGCGTATACTGGTGCCAAGGATCACGTTCTGTCGAGTTAGCTGTGCCATCACCAAAAGACCACTGGAATGTTGTAGGTGTATC
>JAUQYW010000773.1 GCA_030587525.1 Candidatus Sigynarchaeota archaeon
TTGATCGCCGGCTGCCTTCGGGAAGATTTTCTTGCAAGTGGCAACGGCGTTCGACGAGATATCGCAGCCGTGCACCTCGTACTTGTCCTTCATGAAGTAGAGCAAGAACCCGTATGCGCAGCCGATGTCCAAGACCTTCCCGGATGGCATGTACCGGGCGATGCGCTTGATCTTTCCCTTCCAGAACATCCCCCGCCGCAAGAACCTATACCCGCCAGGCAAGCTCTGGTAATTCGACTTGTTCCCGACGAAATACTCGTCCTTATCGAAGTAGTTATCCCGGGATTCTCGTTCATCGGCCAACGTGCATCAACGCGGTTATTCGACAGCTTCATCCAAGCTCGCGCTGGATTTAAATGCCTTTACCTGCTCGTGCCTTGGATGCTTACAAAGAGGGCTTCGATTTCATCGATCGTGCTCGCTTTCACAGCACGGTCACGAAATTTTTTGCCTCCGCGAACTTGGCGAGAAAGCGCCACCGCGACTTTCCGAATCTCGTGCGATACGAGTAAAGGTTCAAGGTGATGCCCGCGGTTTGCAATCACGAAACCGGTGATCTCGCGGAAGAGAACGAGCGCGTCGGCCATCGTTTTTACCGCTGCCGTGTTATACGAGTGAGAAAAGACCCGGGGATCTTTCCAGGCTGCCCTGCCGATCATGAATGCGTCGCAAGACCCTTCATCAACCAGTCGTTTACCATGGTTCCAGCACGTTATGTCGCCGTTCCCCACGAGAGGCAAGCTCGTTGCCTCGTGGATTTCCTTGATCGCGTTCCAGTCTGCTGGCCCTGTATACCTTTGCCGGCCGGTCCTGCCGTGCACGGCCACCCAATCGATGCCCTTGGTCTCCAGCATCTTGCAGAACGATATGCTCGCCGGAACGTCGGACTTTTCCTTGCCAAACAAGCGCATCTTAATCGACAGCGGGACCGGCGACGACTTGAGCACGGCGTCGATCACGGCATCTCGGTCCTTGGGGCGATCAAGGATGGAAGCACCAAGACCTTGTGCCTTGATCCGGCCGCTTGGGCAACCCATGTTGAGATTCACGCCCTGGATTTCGTAGCTCGAAAGGATGTTGAAGACATCTTTGATGGCCTCGATCTTTTTGCCGATCAATTGCAAGACGATGGGCTTGAAACCGAAATGCCGGTCATTGTCATACAAGACCGCCAATCTATCTTCGATATACCGTGTATTCTTGGATATTCCTTCCAGGAACGTCATGGGGAGAACAATGACATCGCATCCTTGTTTTTTGCAGCAATACAAGAACCCGGGATGGTCAGTAATGTCTACCATAGGCGCGAGAAAGCACAAGCCGGCTATCGTCACGATAATTTAAAATTACACGCACAATTTTAATGCTCGATCCGCGGGCATGTAGTTAAGTGGTATAACGCTCGATTCGCATTCTTTTCTGGATTTGCCAGAAAAGGCGTAGTCGAGAGGCCGGGGGTTCAATCAAGTACCGGGTTTACCGGTTCGTTTGAAAATCCCCCCATGTCCACCATTTTTTTTGTAAAAATTGCTTATTTTGCTCGTTCACCGAGCTCATCGCGTCATAGCAAACAAA
>JAUQYW010000793.1 GCA_030587525.1 Candidatus Sigynarchaeota archaeon
GTCTTGCCCGATCTCGTGCAATGACGAGGCGTTGCCATAATGGTTCTTGTACACGTCGACCATAGCTTCCAGCACTTCTGGCAGCACGGGCGTCGTCGCCGCGTGGTCGAGGTAAATCTTTTCCTTCGTGGCAAGCAACTCCTTCCATATTAGAGTAATCTGCGTATGTTATTTAATGATGTATTCTATCTTGTTGCAAGATTTTAAGAAGTAATCCACTAATAATCTGATGTGCAATTCCGAGTTCTATGATAAATGCGCGTCCTGGCTTCTATCAAGGCAAAGTGGATTGCGCTTATAAAACAAAAAGCGAGACACATACGCATCAAGAAATGTGGGCAGTGCTCACTTGAAAAAAGTGTGATTGTCGGCAAAGCAATTAATAAAAAGCACCACGGGCGGGATCCTTGGCCTTCCGACGTTTTTAAGTGTCTGGTTTCATGATAATATTCGTTATTTCCCCCTTTTATGGGAACGAGTTACAACGTCAAAATGACGCGTGGGAGCTGCAACAGCGTTTCCCTCGTAGAATCAGAAACAGAATTTGGGCGTTAAGTCATGGCTGAAAAAGGAACTGTCATCGGCGAGTCAGCTGATGCCGAAAAGCAGAAGAAATACTATCCTAATCCCGAGCTAGCGAAAAAAGCTCGCATCAAGGATATGAAAGAGTACTGGAAGAAATATGACTTGTCCATCAATGATCCCGAGAAATTCTGGGGCGAAGAAGCCAAGATGGTCACCTGGATCCAGCCTTTCAAGAAGGCCTGGCAGAAGGGTACCACTCCGGAGGATTTCGTCGGAAAATGGTTCGTGGGCGGGAAGTTGAACATCACGTACAACTGCGTCGACCGTTGGGTCGATAAATACCCTGACGCGACGGCAATGATCTGCATTCGCGAGACAGAGAACCTCGACAAGATCGACAAGTACACCTACAAGTCGCTGAAGGAGAAGGTTTGCAAGACCGCGAACGCGCTGAAATCGCTCGGTGTCAAGAAAAGTGATCGCGTGTGCGTCTGGCTCCCTATGGTAGATATGCTCCCCATCGTGATGCTTGCGTGCGCCCGCATCGGTGCGATTCACTCGGTTGTATTCGGTGGCTTCTCAGCTGAGGCAGTGAGCGACCGGATTAACGATTCGGCTTGTAAAATCTTGATCGTGGCCGATGAAGTCATGCGATCGGGAAAAGCCCGTCCCATGAAGGATAACTTGAAAGGCCTCATCGAGAAGTGCGCGTCGATCGAGAAGGTTTGCGTCATCAAACTTACCAGCAATCCTGCAGTCTACAAGTACGAAAAGGACATTGATTTTTCGGCGCTCATCGAGAAACAAAAGGCAGACAGCCCTTGCGAGCCCATGGACAGCGAGGATCCCTTATTCATCTTGTACACGAGTGGTAGCACTGGCAAGCCCAAGGGTGTTGTTCACACCATTGCAGGGTATTTGATTTATGGTATGGTTACCAACAAATACGTTTGGGATTATTCTTGCCTCATTGATATGAAAGGCGAAAAAGATCCGGCCAAGCGCGACGTCTGGTACTGCACAGCTGATATCGGTTGGATTACTGGCCATTCTGAAATCGTGTACAGTCCCCTGGCCCTCGGTGCCATCACGTGCATGTACGAGGGTGTGCCCACGTGGCCCCATGGTGGCAGATTCTGGGAGATTTGCCAAAAGCTCGGCGTCACGCACTTCTACACGGCACCGACCGCGCTCCGCTCCCTCATGTCACTCGGCAACGAGAACGTGACGAAGTGGGACCTGAGCAAGATCAAGATGCTTGGCACCGTGGGCGAGGTTTGCAATTTCCCCGAGTGGAAATGGTACTGGACTATCGTCGGCAAGGGTTCGACCGGGGACAAGCCTGTCGGCCGGCCCATCGTCGATTCCTACTGGCAAACCGAAACCGGCAGCTACATGATGGTCAACCTCGGCGCGATCACGCCTATGAAGCCCGGCTCGTGCACTTTCCCATTCTTCGGCATCCACCCCAAACTCCTCGACGAGGAGGGCAAGGAGGTAAAGACGCCGAACACGCAGTCCTATTTCTGCTACGACATGCCGTGGCCTGGCATTATGCGCACGGTCTGGGGTGACCACCCGCGGTTTATCAAGACCTATTTAGCACAATTCCCGGGCAAATACGTGACGGGCGACTATGCACTCATCGATGCCGAGGGTTATTACTTCATTCTCGGCCGCGCGGACGATGTCATCAAGGTCTCTGGCCACCGCCTCGGTTCCGCCGAGGTCGAATCAGCGATCAACAGCCACCCGAAGGTCGCGGAGAGCGCCATCGTGCCCTACCCGCACCCAGTCAAGGGGGCCACGATCTTTGCCTACGTCACGTTGATGAAGGGCGTCGAGCCGACGGATGCGCTCAAAGCGGATATCCAGAAGCACGTACGCACGGTGGCAGGTCCCGCCGTGTACCCCGAGATCATCATGTTCACCCCGGCAGTACCGAAGACCAGGTCGGGCAAGATCATGCGCCGCATCTTGAAAGCAATCGCTCTGCAAGAGACTAAGCTCGGTGACATCACGACGCTCGCCAACCCCGAGGTCGTGGAAGCGCTCATCGAGGCTCGAAAGAAGCTGGGCGAGATCAAGTTCGACGAGAAGAAGTAAACTCTCGAATATTCCTTCTATTTTTCTTTGTTCCTATTTTTTGGACGTGTTAGTCGAATCTCTGAAAGAACATTCATTTTTTCTATTGCTTGCTCTTCACGCGTTCAAGTTCCTCCTTCCAATCGGGGTGCTCGATGCCCGGGTACTCGTAACCGAGATGCTGGTAATAGCCGCTTGGCATCAATCCCATGATTTCGAACGTTCCTGGCGGCGCGTTAAGCGATGCAGAGACCTGCACGTCTTTTTGTATGGTGTCATTGCCACGTTCAGCGTTCGTTTCATCGCATTGCCACGAAAATATGAGGGGCCGAAGGAACATTTTCTTGTCTGCAAACTCGTGATCGAGTGCGACGCATACGGCAAACCCGACTACCGCGTTTTTTTTGATGATCTCTTTGGTTTCTTTGCTTTTTTCTGCTTTATCGGTCATTCTTCTGCTACCTTGAATTAGTGCGCTCAAGATCGGGATGATAATTCAATGCGATTATACCCTTATATAATTGATTAAATTAACAAAATTAGCAAAATGTCAAAGAAAAATATGATTTGTCCTTTGCGGTCGGTTGATATCCGATCTTTTTTTTTACTTCGTGCATTCCATAGATTGATGCTCAAGTTTGACTCGCATGTGCACACGCGATTCTCCGATGGCTCGATATTTTACAACGGAATTGCCGATTTGAAGATGCTTGTGAAACGTGACAAGATAACCGCATTCACGATCACGGATCACAACACGACCGCCGGGCAACGGTATGCACGGAAGGCATGCGACGTGCTCGGCATTCCTTTCATCCCGGGCATCGAGATTTCGGCAAAAGAAGGCCACATCGTCGCGTACGGGATCGACACGTGGAAGTACGGCGCGTACCAGCTGACGCTTCCCGAGGTGCTTGACGCGTGCAACGACCGCAACGCGGTGCTCGTGATCGCGCATCCGCTCGATCGCCGTATGGGCATCAAGCAGCGATTATTTTCGCCAGATATCATCAAGAAAATTAACGGGTACGAGATCTTGAACGGCGCTTCGCCACGGCCAAATTTGGAACTGTTGCGATCTGACCGGTCTGCCCTCGCTGGCTTGTGCATGTACGCGGGATCGGATTGCCACTCGACGGTGCTTTTCTGCAAGTTTCACGTGGTGCTCGATTGCGAGTCGGTCAAAGTCGATGATATCTTGGAATGCATGCGGGACAATCGGAAGGTCAGGCCAGTCGGTCCCGTGCTCGATATACCCCACTGGGTCGCCGATTTTCCACCTGCGTTTACACGGCGGCGCATGCTCAAGCAATTGGAAAAGCGAGGAAAAGTTCGGTATTAACCTTTGTTTGCTGGCTTGGCAATTCTCGGCACCAGTTGGACGGCTCCAGACTGGCATTTCGTGACGCAGAGGCCGCACCCCACGCACCTGCTTTTATTCAGCGATACCTTGCCATTTTCCAGGTGCATTGCACCAAAATGGCACCGCTTGATGCAAGTCTGGCATTGCTGGCACTTGGCCGGCGTCCATTCCGCGATGAAATCTGATTTGACAACTGCTGGGAACCCCCATTTCCTCGTGTTGGAAAGGGTGAGGCAGAAATCGGGATTGCAAGCACAGATGATGTAAAAATAATCGGGCGACGGGAAAAAGATGAGCTGGTGCACGTAGCCCTGGTCGTTCCATTCCTTGAGTTTCTGTTCCAGCTCCTCGTAGGTGAGATTTTTCCCGATCTTCTCCGAGGGGTCATGCTTTGCAAGGGCATTGATTGCATCGAGGTTTTGACCCCATCCAAGGGCCAAGCAAGAATACCTGTCCTTCTCGCCGGGGAACTTCTTGCCATATGTGCGATAGCAATAGCACCAGTTCAACGACCTGATGGGCGTGCGCTTTGCGATCTCGAGGATTTGCTGGCTCGGGAGCACGCTGGTGGAAACGTTGTCGATGTGAACATTCAACGGCACGATCTTCGAGCCCCATTTACCATCCAAGAAGCGCATAAATCGCGAATGTGCTGATGGCATGATCTTCGTGGCGGATCGCACGCCTTCCATGATGACGAGCTCCAGCGCGCCGAACAGCACGGACAATGCTTGGCCCAGCTTCTTGTTGCGCTTGATGTACGCGTACCATTTGGCTAGGCGCTTCGCGCGTTTTTCTAGCAATCGTTTCAAGTACCGAGGGTTTGCGTTACCTTCGGGTGATCCGAGTGACCCGTAGAACTGGTACATGATGAAACCAAGAGGTTGGCGATACAAAAATGTTCGTGCAACCGCATCAAAGAAAGTATAAAAAGAAGTGATTACAACTCGATTGGAACCCATTTCTTCTCCTTCACGGACTTGTATCCCGCGTCGAGGATTGCATTCACGATCACGCCATCCTTGAACGTCTCTATTGGACTCTTGCCCTCGGCAATGCACTTCGTGAAATGCTTGAGTTCGTCGTAATATCCATAGACCATATATTCGTTTGGGAGTGGATAGAGCCAGCCTTTTTCGGATTCTCCCTTTTCCACGGTATAATTCAAGCCCCGGGAGGTAAATACCTTGATGCCGGTTTCCCGGGTCGGATCGACGAACACCGCGCCCTCCTTGCCGTGCGCCTCCAAGCGCAGGTCAAGGCCTGCCCGCGTGCTCCACGAGTTTTCCGCTTGGCCGAGCTGACCGTGTTTGTATCGAACGCAGATGAGGCAATTATCCTCCCCCTTGGTCTTGTCCTTATGCACGAAGAGATCTGCCCACATCATGACCTCCACGGGAGTATCGTTGAAGATCTTTCTCGCGACCTCGACGCAGTGGCAACCCATGTCCAGTCCCACGCCACCGCCTGACCTAGCGATGTCCCAAAAATGAGCTGCGTGCGGGCCGCCATGCGCCTCCCGGGACCTGACCCAGTACACGTCGCCGAGCGCCCCGTTCTTGACCGTCTCGTAAGCATTTTGATAGAGCGGGAAAAAAACCTGGTTTTCCGCGTAGCAGTGGATGATGCCCGCCTTTTCCGCGAACTTGAGGCTTTCCCTTGCCTCTGCCGCGGTCCTTCCAAGCGGTTTCTCGCAGATCACGTGTTTTTTATTCTCCGCCGCGCATTTGATGGCCTTGGTATGCAAGTCGTTCGGGATGCCGATGCTGACCACGTCGATGTCTTTCATGGCGCAAAGCTCTTCAATCGCGCCATCACCAAATACAAAATTCTTGATTCCCCATTTCTGCGCGAATTTCTGCGCGTGCTCCTTGGTCTGGGATCCAACAGCAACGATGTCCACGTTTCCCAGTTCCTTGTATGCTTGCATGTGGAAATCCTGGAGAAAACCAGCGCCGAGCAATCCGATTTTGACCGGTTTCATTCACCTTCACCCTTAATCGTGAACATGAGATGTTGTGTATTGATTCTCCGGTTTAGATTAAAGAATTTTCCTGGTACCAAATTCTTGGGTTCCCCGAGTATGAGTGTAGGATTTAAAGATACCAAGCTTAATTATTTTTTAATCCTAACAACAAATGATTCTTTTTGAAACGAAAAAAATAATACATTAAATAACTATTGTATCCTAATAGGAGATTATATTATCAAAAATCGACTGATCAAGGTTATCAATCGTGAAAATATCCGACAAAGCAATTAAAAGAATATTTACTATCAATGCTTGTTGTATCATCCTTGTAATTCTATTATGGATATTCGGTAACGACCTCTTCGCAGGTGCGGACGAAACAACGATGATCCTTTTCCAGGAAGCACTATTATTGGCGTCTATTATCTTGGGTGTAATATTTCTTCTGTCTCTAGGCTCGTTATACAAATTATCGACCAAAATGGGGAGAATCTGGCTTTTTCTTGGACTCGGTATGTTATGCTGGTTCCTCGGGGAGCTTATTTTCACGATACTTGATCTCGATCCCTTAGGCTCACCCTTTCCGAGCATCGCTGATATCTTTTATATCTTGGCCTACCCATTTCTGGCAATTGGGTTGCTTATCCAGACGGGGCTTTTGAAAATAAAGTTATCTGTAAAGGAGATAATCGGAGCTATAATCGTGATTGTCGCTTCGGCTGCGGTGATATTCGTCATCGTTCTCCTACCGTTAATTGAAGAATGGGCTTCAACGACAGATCTCTTTGGTTCGTTTGTAGAAGCATTGTATCCTGTTCTAGACATATTTCTATTAGCGACCGTAATTTTTGTCTATGTAAAATTGCGGCACGGAAAAATCAACAGTGCATGGATTCTGATCTTGCTGGGTCTCGTGATGATGACCGTTGCCGATACCTTGTACTCAAGTTACCCGCAAGACGATCCTTTGATAATTTTTAAGCTCTATGACCTGGCATTCTTTATTAGTTACATGTTGATATTATCGGGTTCACTAAAGGTAATCAACCTGATGTCTTCCGGCAAATAGGAGAGATTATATGGGATTGAATGGGTTTATCGTGATGGATCAAGGCGGTGCGCCCTTGTATTCGAATGTTCACTACACGAAACTCGCCGTGGACCCGGCATTGATCGCTGGATTTTTATCGGCAATCCAGTCCTTCTCGAAACAAATAACATCCGACGCCGGCTCGGGCATCAACGAGATGACGCTCCACAACATCAAGATCTTGTATCGCGGTATGGAAACCTATACCTTCATTGGTTTAGTAGACTCCAATGACAAGATCAAGGATATCGAACCCATCATGGAAAATATGATCTGCGCGTTTCTCGCCAAGTTTCGCAAACAGTTGCGGGAAGCTGCAATCCAGAACACCTCGCTCTTTTCCAGCTTCGACTTGTTTTTCGAAAAATGGAGGGCCGCCAAGGAAAAGGAACTGCAAAAATGGTGCGAGAAGGCCAGTCCCACGTTGTTGCAAGGTGCACTGAATAAACTCGTGAACTTCTTCCCAGCTCCCGATTTAGTGAAGATCAATCCTCTAGTATTGAAAGGCATCGGCCGCAAACTGATCTGGGTATCTACGAAGATAACCGATGAGGAAGAATCTCGGATTTACAGCGAATTGAAAAATCGAACTGACTCGATGTATGGTCCTGGTATGTTCGAAAACTTGGAAAAAGATGTTAAGAACGATATTGAAACGCAAAAATTGATCCATTAGGCATATTTTAAGCCAGCGAGAAACCCTTTTTTTCCAATTCTTTCAGCAGCTTGTAAACGATGGAATCTGCAAGGGCAATCCATGAAGCCCATATGATATTCTCGGACGCACCTACCGTGACCCAGG
Organism: Candidatus Sigynarchaeota archaeon; assembly: GCA_030587525.1. Classification (GTDB taxonomy): domain Archaea; phylum Asgardarchaeota; class Lokiarchaeia; order Sigyniarchaeales; family Sigyniarchaeaceae; genus Sigyniarchaeum; species Sigyniarchaeum tengchongense. The sequence goes on from JAUQYW010000793.1 coordinate 7,838, forward strand.
ATTTTTCATTATCCTTTGTTTCAATGAGCACCCGTACTTTTGAGCCAGTTCCCGACTGATCTGTGATGCGCACCTTGTAATCGCTGAGGACCATGTTCTTCACCTCGGGATAGAAGTATTCCAGCGATTTCCGGAGCGCGTTGTCGAGCGCGTTCACGGGACCATTGCCTTCCGCGGCGGTGAGAAACTCGCGGTCGTTCACCTTGACCTTGATCGTCGCCTCGGATCGGGGGATGCCGTCGCCGTTCGTTTCGGTGATGACCCTGAATCGTTCCAGCGTGAAAAACTTCGCTTTTAATTTTCCCGGATGCTTGGGGTCGTGTGCGGTTCCCTTCATGAGCAATTCGAGCGATGCGTCGGCTGATTCATAGGCAAACCCTTCATTTTGCAAGACCTTGATGTTCGCGAGTATGGTCTTCACTTTCTCGTCATCTTTTTCCAGATCCATACCCAGCTCCTTTGCTTTTTCAAAAATTGCTGCTTTTCCGGCCAGATCAGAAATGCTAATGCGTCGTTCGTTACCCACGAGAGCCGGATCGATGTGCTCGTAGGAAACGTCATCCTTCAATACCGCGTCGGAGTGCATGCCTCCCTTGTGAGTGAATGCGTTGGAGCCGATATACGGCAGTCCCGGGTTCTCTTTCATGTTGGCAATTTCGAAGATATAGGATGAAATTTCCTTGAGCCGCTTGAGCTGCTCGTCGGTGATCAAGTCTTTATATCCCATTTTCAATTTCAGGTTAGCGATGAGCGTGGACATGTTGCAGTTGCCGCAGCGCTCGCCAAGGCCATTGATCGTGCCGTGGACTTGGGTCACGCCGCGCAATATGGCAGCGATGGAATTGGCTTGGGACATGCCCGAATCGTCGTGGCAATGGATCCCCAGGGGCGTCGAAATTTCTTTTTTCACGAGGGTGACAATCTGATCGACCTCGTGCGGCATGATTCCCCCGTTGGTATCGCATAAAACGATCCAATCCACTTTTTCTTTCTGCGCAGTCTTGAGCACCTCCAGCGCGTATTTTTGATTTTGCTTGAACCCATCGAAGAAGTGCTCGGCATCGAAGATCACTTCCCGGCCTTGACCTTTCAAGTATTTTACAGAATCAGCGATCATCGCAAGGTTTTCCTCTAACGTGGTTCGCAGAACATTGGTAACGTGGCGGTCCCAGGTTTTTCCAACGATCGTGACCGCAGGCGTGCCACACTTGATGAGAGCCTTGAGGGATGCGTCTTCATCAACCGGCACGAGAGGCCGTCTAGTCATGCCGAACGCGGAGATCTTGGCATATTCGAGGTCCATCGTGCTCAGCTGGCGGAAAACCTGGTCATCAACCTTGTTGGAACCCGCGAAACCGGGCTCGATGTAGTGGATGCCCAGCTTGTCGAGCCTATCAACGATCTTGACCTTGTCGCTGGCAGAGAACGAGACATCCGCTCCTTGAGCACCGTCGCGCAGTGTCGTGTCGTAAAGGAATAACTTGTCCATGCTCATCACTGGTTCATAAAATACCCGATGGCTTAAATTCAATGTGAAAACGCGAGCTCGTGGTGTGAGCTAGCAAACGATAAACGATCAAATGAAACTAGCAAACATGAGCGACAAGGCTATGACGAAAAAGGTCAGGGACGCTGTTGTCACCAGCGTTTCCATCAAGACTTTGTTGTAATCTTTCGAGAAGCCATAAAATTGTTTCAGCTTGACGAACGCCTTGACGGGACTCAACAAGCCACGTCCCGCCGATATTTCAGCAGTTTTTCGTATCTTGTTGCAAGATGCGAGCAATAACTTCTTCACGTCTTCCGGTTTCAAAGCGGGCTGGGCATCCAGGATCATCGCCACGATGCCTGTGAGAATCGCGACGGAGATGGAGTTTCCCGAAAATCGAGCGTAATACTCGTTCTCGTCGAGGCTCGAGTCCTTGAAAAAACTATCGATCACGTTCAAGCTTGTGATTTTTTCCCCCGGAAGGCAAAAGTCCGGCTTTTTCAAGCCATCATAACCCCTTCCGCTAAAGGGCGCCACTTTAAAGGAACGAGTTGTTGATCCTGTCGTCAAGACGCTGTCGAAACAACCGGGCATACCTATGGTGCCTCTTTCGGGGCCGAAATTCCCGGTCCCGGCACATAACACGATATCTCGCGTGTTCGCAAGAATATCGAGATAATTTTCGAAAATCTTTGAAATCTTGACGCTCGGCAATGAACTGAAAGCCATGCAGATCATTTTCACGTTGCTCTTGGCTGCGAAATCCAATGAGGCCAAGACATCGCTGAGAAATCCTTTTCCAGAGCCATTGAACGCTATATAATCCAAAAGATCTACACCCGGGGCGATCCCCTTGAATTTTCCGGTTGATTGTTTACCCGATCCCCTGATGATTCCAGCGATCGCCGTGCCATGGCCCGTGTCGCTGGAAGGTATTTCTGCGGATATTCCATCCTTGAGAAGGAACACGTGCTTATCAACGATGCAACGTTCTAGATCCGGGTGGGTGATGTCGATCCCACTATCAACGATGGCAATCTTGATGCTCTCGCCATGAAATGGTCCATAAATCGAATTATTGATGGAATCGACATCAAGTATTGTGCTCGCGGCATTTGTCGACAGATATAATGTCGTGTCCGGTTCTACACAAAGGATGCTGCTCTCCGGTGCGAACATCGAATCGATCTTGCTGGTATCCATGATATCGGCACTGAATTCCAGCACGAGCACGGGCAAAATCGATAGCTCGTGGACACGGCGAAACGTGGTTGCCTCGACGTGGATCGCTCCATCCGTGCCATTGTCGTGGGACGCAAGGTATTTTGCCATCGCCTCATTAGACGAGAATTGAAGGATGAGCCGCATCGTGTAGAGTAATGTATCTCGCGTTTATATTCGCGCCGATTCAAGTCACGATCGTGAGCATGATCGATTACGAATCCTTCTTCAAGCCACGCCGATTGGGACTGGCTCGGCCCATGTTTAACCTCTCGGCAGGCTTGTCGCCACGAATATTTATGTCTGCTATGAATAAAGAAGAACCGTGGGATCTTGTTACGACCACGGCTCAACATTATTTGATGGGCGGAACCTATTTCTGGAAACATGCCGGTACCATGAAAAGCAAGATTACAGGTTCACGAATCCCCTATTTCAAGGAAGGTCTCAAGATTTCCATGGACACGTCATATCCCGTTCACGACAATCTTGCATTGTCCGTACATTTTACCATAAAGGCGTTCTTCATCTCGGAACGGCAAGGCGCGCTTGAATTCGTGGAGAATGAATCCTTGTCGCAAAGATATGGGCTCGGCTTGCTCGACGCGGGGATCGGAAGCATCGATGCCTGCAAGATCGAGATCCGCGACGTGACGGGCGACGGGCTTCCCGACATCATCTTGGGTGAAAATAACTGGCATGATTATCACCCGTCGGTCATAAAGGGTACCACGCGAAAAATCACGCATTGGAATGATTCAGATTATATCCCGCACGACGAACACGGGAAATGGCGTGGTGGGCGATTGCATGGTCGTGTATTCGTCATGGTTAACCTCGGGGAAAATCCGGCAGATCCCGAGACATATAAGTTCGCTGCACCCCGGCCGATCGAGAATGTGGATCAGTACGGGTTTTGCACGCCTGTTTTTGGGGACTTCACTGCCAACGCACGTGAGGACATGATCTGCGGCGACTTTTTGAACAATCTCACTTATTTCAAGCGGATCTGGACGAAACCAGGCGATTTTCCGAGGTTTGAAAAAGGCATTCCATTGCTCGCGGCAAATAAACAGCCACGCAAAATGCACGGGGTGATAAATTACCTCATCGGCAGCAATATAACGCGAGGTGACCGAATCGATTTGCTCGTGGGCAGTGAAAATGGGTATATCACCTTGCTGGAGAATCTTGGGGAGCAATCCGATAATGGAACTCCTTTTTTTGCTGATGACTTGTGGATCCAGCAAGAAAACGCCCCGTTGAAAGCTGATGTTCTTGCTGTTCCTG
>JAUQYW010000794.1 GCA_030587525.1 Candidatus Sigynarchaeota archaeon
TCATGCACCACTTGACGAGGCGCTCCTCCTTGATGGGGGCAGATTCATCTTTCAACTCACGTTTTAATTTACGCTTGTCCGGTGCATTTAACTTTGCAAGAAGGGGTCCAAAATCCCGCCCGAAGTTTGTTTCATTTAAAAAATCATCAACAGTTTCTATATCGGCCTTATCTTTCAACAAGTCGCCATAGAAACTGCCTATAGACTCAAAATATTCGAATGTGAACTTTACCATGGTACTATCATTCCCTTATAGTCAATTGTTAGCATTAAATCGATCTGAGATACATTTTCAATGTTGTTAGACAATTCTCTACCATGCACGTTTTAAATTTAACATATAAAAGAAGTCCCCGCCATTCATGGCGGGGTCAAAACTCATCATCTCCTCCTTCCTTGCCTTCATGATCCTGATGCGATACGAGTTAGACAAGGGAAGTCATTCCGTCTACACGCTTACTTGCCACCACGTCTGCTGTGTCAAGTACCGGGGAAAGATATTCGATTCAGATGATATCATCGGACGCTTGAAGGAAATCAACATCGACGTGTCGAAGAAATTTAACGTAAAGGTACTCGACCAAGAAACCGATTTCGATCACCTTCAAATGTTGGTAAAAACCACGCCAAAGATACGGTTGTCTAGTTACATCCATTCTCTAAAGGGAATTTCAGCGAGGCGCTTGTTTCAAGAATTTCCGAGGATAAAAAAGGAATCGTGGGGCGTTCATCTCTGGAGTCGGAGTTAGTTCTCGTGCACAACCGGGCAAGTCACGTTGGATGCCCTCAAGAAATACGTGGAATCACGAGGCGAGAAATAGACGATAGTTTCAGAAATTCCCCGCTCCAGCGGGTGTATTAATGACATAGAGAATAGAATTTCAGCTCGTGAGCTCCTGACCCGGACCCTCGGGTAACAACCTAACGAGGAGCTAGGGCTAAACCCATCCCCCGTGACGATTCCGTGCAATTAACGCAAAAACTCCGGATTCACCCGACGACGGAACAAGAGTCCGTGCTGTGGGCGCTATCCGAGAAGTGTCGTCTTATTTACAACTTTGCGTTAGCGGAACGAATCGACACGTGGGAGAAAAACAAGGAAAAACCCGATGAAAAACGAGAATTCATGACCTACATCAAGCAACAGAACGATCTTCCAGCCATCAAGAAATTATATCCTGAATACAAGTGGGTCTATTCCAAGGTGCTCCAAGGCACGTTGCGGAAGCTCGACGAGGCGTACAAGTCATTTTTTGTCCTCTGGAAGAATGGTGCCAAGGAAGCCCGTCCGCCCCGTTTCAAGGGAAAGGCCTATTTCACGACATTGCGTTACAACCAGTCGGGATTCAAGATGGATGGTAACACCATCACGTTCTCGCACAAGCATCCTTCCAAGACGAAGCTCGCGTTTCGCATCTCGGATAATCGCCTGCTCTTTAGCAAGGTCAAGCAGGTGGAATTGTACCGAGACAGGAAAGAACGGTGGTTCGTGTCGATCACCTGCGACGTGGAAGCCCCACGATACATCGACAACGACCTGTTCCAAGCGTTCGACCTTGGCATCGCCAACATTGCATCTGGAGTGAACGTGCACGGCGAGACCCTCCGGTTCGAGAACAAGCGACCCGACAAGTACTGGAAACCAAGGATCGAGGAAGTCCAGTCCAAGCGCGACCATTGCAAGAAATACAGTCGACGGTGGCACCGGTACAACAAGAAGCTTGGCAAGATGAAATCCAAACTCGCCAAGCAGATGAAGGACTACCAGCACTGGGTATCGCGCTGGATCATCGACCACACGAAGGCAAACACCATCATCATCGGCAACCTGAACGTGAAAGAGATGGCAAGGAGGAAACCGGATACGGGCAACCCACGAAAAAACAAGGCAAACAAGACACTCGATCACTCGCTCCAGAACACGGGGTCGATGGGCCGGTTTGCCACGTTCTTGGCATACAAGGCAAGGCTCGCGGGCAAGCGGGTGGTGAAAATAGACGAGAGCTTGACGACGCAGGTCTGTTGCTGTTGCGGTAGGATGAAGAAACGTGGGCTTTTCGAGAGAATTATTGACTGCAATTGTGGGAATCGGATGGATCGCGACCTGAACTCGGCGATCAATATCATGATCGTGTTCCTGCTGAAAGCCGAGAATGGCGACTACGATTTCCTATTGCCGAACCCCTCCGTGAACGGGGAATCGTTCCTGGATCGCTTCCCGAAAGCGGTCGAACGGTTTGCCACGATA
>JAUQYW010000490.1 GCA_030587525.1 Candidatus Sigynarchaeota archaeon
CACGAGATAGTGCTGGTCTTGTTCCGGGTTTCCTGGAACAGCTCATACGTGAATTTATTTCCTGGTTGCACTCCCACGTAGTTCGCGGCACCCGATGCCGAGGCCATCATCGCAAATAATATACATGATGATAATCCCAAGCCTAATAGTATGTATTTTTTCGTTTGCTATCACCCTCGTTTTATTTCACGAACTTCGATTTTCCAGATTCATCAAGCCGCTCAGCACGCTTCTTTTCATGGATCGAAACGAGAGCGGTATGAAGATCTTCCAATTTTTTGCGATCGAGCGGATACCACTTCCACGCGATCGCGCCGATTACCGCCAATATCGAAGGAACGAGCAAAGCAACGACCGCCACGCCGAGCATCGCGTTTGGATAGCCACCGCGAGCGACCATTGCCGTGTCCGTAGGATCCCCGGCATTCGCTGGCAAGAGACCGAAAGCAGCCATGACCGCTGGAACGATGGCAAGCGCGACGCTGATCATGGGCTTGCTGAAAATACAACCGATACCAGCGTAGATGGACTCATGACGCTCGCCCGTGAGAAATTCATCGTAATCGATGGTATCACCACGCATCGGGTTATGATACACGAAATCCGTGACCAATCCGAAGAATCCTATTCCAAGTCCAATACCGAGCAATAATACATTATTCGGAAGTCCATACAAGCTATATCGAGCGAAGGGTGAAGGGATCGCACCTAAGAAAGCGATGAAGAACCCTATTGCTTGGCAGATCAAGCCGAGCTGCATCGCGGTCTTGATATCTCGCTTTTTCGGAATTTGAAGCTGGACAATCACGCCCACGACCGCTCCGATGACGAGCAACCCTACCGGCAACAAAATGTCGACGAAACCCCAGGTTGGATTCAGCTTCGGGACACCAGTTACCAAGCCGAGCAGCCACTCGAACATGAACGTGAGAGCCGTGAGCAAGATGTTGAGAATCCCTACCGAGATGCCATCGTAAATGATGTAGATGCGGCCTGACGGGTTCTTGAATATGTACTTGAAGGACGTCTTGAACGATTCTTCTTTATCCGCCGGGGGCAAGAATTCCTGGCGTTCCTTGACCCATTTCACGAGTAACAACCACGGGAGATACGCAAGTACTCCGAAAACGACCACAAATACCTGGAACGCTTGAATGGATGCCGGGGTCGGATTCGTGAGAAACACGAGCGGGAGGCTTCCAGAGCCAAGGCCGCCGATCAATGACAAGATGGCATATAAAATAGCGACTCGAGTACGTTCGGTCGAGGCAAACGTCATCTGGGGTAACAAGGCAACGTGCGCCAAATATATAATCGTAAAAAACGTGTCATACAAGGCTTGACTTGCCAGGTACCAGATAAACAAGGGAATCTGGTATGCTGCACCGCCTTCTCTCAAACGCCACGTCGACGGCGGGAAGAACACGACAATAAACGCGATCGTGAATAATGGCGCGCACCACTTTATCCAAGGAATGTAACGGCCCGACCGTGTTTTTGTACGGTTCTGGAGAATTCCAAAAATGGGGTCATTTGTGACGTTCCAGATTGCAAAGAGAATTTGTGCCCAGATGATCAAATCCCAACCAAGACCCATCCATTTATAATAAAATGCTTGAATTTGACCCATGAAGGAGCCAAAAAATGATCCGGGAAGTGCGCCCAAATTATACCCGAAATATTCCTTGGGTGTAATTGGATCGCGCTCGAATTGACTAACTTTCTTTTCGGTTTCGGCCATAATGATTCATTTGCAAGGTGTCGTACTAAATAAAATGATGTGTCTTGCTTGTCGTCAACCAAAAAAAAGGTTACATCAGCAAAAAAAAAATCTTGCGCTCCCGTGCAAAGCCTATTTCTCCCAGACATATATGCATTTCCGCACTTCTTCCTTTCCATAGGTGCCCATTTGCTGGCTGCTGTTTCCCTTCCCGATGGGCAGCTTGAAAATCGTCTTCACGCGCAAGCCGGCCTTGATCGCGATCTCTGACAGGATGATGTCCACGGGGATGACAATGCCCGCGAAGCGCACGTTGTCGTTGATGTAGTAGATCTTCCCGCCATCTTTCAAGACCCGCGCCATCTCGTGGATGATGAAACTATGCTCGAAGAAATAATTTTTTATCAACCGGAACACGTTCGAGTTGTTAAGTTTCTCGTTTTGCTTGAATTCATCGAAAGTTTTGATGATATGGCTGAGTAACTCGATCGAGTTGAACGCGTCGACTGCACGTTCAAACCTCGCCAGGTTACCACGCGTGGCATAGAGGTTTTTCAAGAAATCGATCTTTTCCCGGTTTTCCACGGTGCACGTGAGCAAGCTCTGGCGCAGCTGCCTGATTTGCATTTCGTCAACACCCAGGAATGCCAGCTCCAGCGGGTAGACGCGCGTGTAATCGTACCGGTTCAAGTATGGCGGCGACGAGATGACGAGGTCGATCGAGCGATCCGGCACTTCCTGGAACAGCTCGAAATTCGACCCGTGGCGCAGATCCATCCGTGCTTGCTTTTTCCTCGGATCCAGGCGCCAGAACGACTGCAAGTCATCAACCATGTTGCCCAGCTGGGTGAATAAGGCCGCTTCGAACGGGTAAATCCTGGTCTTCGTGTATTCTGCCTTGGGCTTTCCAGACTTGGAGTCCCACCGCAGGAATTGACCGGCCTTCTCGGTGAAGCTCACCTTTTCCAAGATACTCAAGCAAGCGAATCGAAAGATCTCCCGGAGCGACGCATCGGTCACGCTATGCTCGAGATAGTACCGGAACGCGTTCAGCTTCCGTTCGGTATCGTTTGAAAAGGCTTTTTCCGTGATCCGGACGTGCTTGAAATCGGTGTCCGTTGATGTGGGCATATTCAGGAGAGTCAAAGTCTTTAATTCCTTGATACCAGCCTTGAGCACGGTGATATCCACCTGCTCGGCCAGCAACCTGGCCTTGAACACGAAGGGACCGACCGGCAACAATTCCATCCCGATGGAATCGATGTCGTTTTCCCTTGCCGAGAGCAAGGTCGTGCCCAGGCCTGCGAACGGGTCGAGAACGGTACCTGCCTTCACCCCCGAATCGGCGATCAAGAGATTGACCAGCTTGGCAGAGAATCCTTCCTGGTACCTGAACCACCGGTAGAACGGGGCATCCTTGTTTGCCTGGTAACTGACAACTTGCCGGCTGAGGTCTTGATTGACCCGGATGAGTGGCCGGTATTTTTCCTCGTAACTTGACAGGTGTTCGGTGAGGTCCTCGGTCATGCGGTCGCCGCCGTCTTGATTTGCGATGGTCGTGGCATTGATGGATAGTAAAAGGTCGCGGTATAAAGTCGTGATTATTGCCGAACTAATATCACGAAAACGATGGCTTTTTTGCAGAACCCGATTGAAAGCACTCTACAATTTCGTCGCTTTCGAGCGTTCCCGGTCTTTCCATTCCGCGAAGTACTTGTCGATTTGCGCGACGAACTTGTCGAAATCGTTATCCTTCAATTCCATGCACTTTCCATCGATGATGAACCCGAGATCATCCGACCAGTCCAGAATCAAGGGAAGCACCTTCTGCATGTCAATTCCCAGCGCGGTGCACAGTTCCGGAATGGCAACACGCCGTGAAGTTTTGAACCGCTTGATTATCTCGGCAAAAATCTTGGTGGTCTCGATGCGATCCTGGATCGTGGTAAAGATGGCCTTGAAATTGCCCTTGACCGCTTCGTTTTTGAGGTGTTCAAGGTTTTTTATGATGGCATCGATATCCCCGGATGGAGAGATCTGAGGCATGGCCCGAAACCGTTCGTTAATGCTCGATTCCCACGCGTCGTTGACGAGCGTTCGCGCCTTGCGATACGCGTTATCAGCTGAAGAGAATGGTTTCTTCAACGATGAGCACTTCAACTCGAGCTTCGCCAGGTCAATGGCTCTTAGAGCTTCCATCCAGCGCTGGCCTTTCATTAGGGTCGATGCGCTCTCGATCTTGCGGGAGAACTGGGCGAATTCCAGATCCGCGGCCGCTTTTCGATGCTTGATGGCGATTTTCACGAGTCCCACCATCATGCCAATGACGATCAAAATGAAATAGATGGTGGAGCACGTGATGGCCAGGATGGTCGCAATGCGGATGTTTTGGTCCCGCACCTCGTCATAAATGCACCCCTCGTTGATGAAATTGTCGTTGTAATCGTTATACGGTGAATCCCGGTAGATGTAAATGCAATAACTGGCGGAGATCGTGTTGTTTCGCATGATGTTGCGGGTTGAATTCCAAAAACAGATGCCGCGTTCGCTGCCCGAAATCTCGTTCGAGAGGATGTCACATCGAGACGAGTTTATCAACACTATTGCCATGTTGGTGTTGTTCAACAGCCGATTCCTGGCAATGGTACAATTCTGGGATTCCAGGAGGTAAATTGTTTTACCCCAACCATCTTCACCCCCGTTCCCGCTCAGCTCGTTTTCCGAAACCGTGACCCGTTCCGACGAAACCACGGCTATGCCACCGGCGGACCAATATTCGCTGTTGTTGACAAGGCTATTCCCCTTGATGAGGCTTTCACTTGAATTTTCGAGCCAGATCCCGAAACACCGGTCGGAATAACCAGCTATCAGGTTGTATGATGCCGTGGAGTTGCGTATCAAGCATCGCGGGGAATCAAAAACCGCGAGCCCCATCCCTCTATTCATCGAGAAATTGCAATTTTCGACGTGAGCATCCGGCGTCTCCGAAATTGACATGCCAGTATAACAACCCCGGCACGTTATGTTTTCGAACGAGACTTGGTGAGATTGCCAGATAGTAAAACCCGTGCCATATGTCACGCCAGTCATAAGAAAGTCGTGAATGCGCACCTGGGTTGAATTGTGAATGAATACGCCATCATAACTTTGTATCCCCGAGCAATATCCCGAAATCGCAATGTCCGTCGAGTTTTTCACAAACATCGCTCGCATATGCTGGATCATCGAAATGTTGGCAAAATCAAGGTGGTATGATGAGATGACATTGATCCCATAAAAATTGTCAAAGAATGAACAATTATCGATTATTAAATTGGAGCAATTGGATATCTGAATACCATAGAGAACGGATGAAGCATTGATGTAGGCATCCGAGAGATAGCAATTTTCAATGACGAGGTACCGGTTGACGTTCGTGATATTGATGCATGAAGTTACATTTGCGGCGTCGATCGAAAAATTTACGATGCGGTGCGCAGTAGCAGGCGTGAGGCCATCCGTGCCGTTTCCACTGCAGAATGCATCGACGGCAGCGTTCCCGTTTAAATAGATGGTACTGTGAGCGGAATATGACTGGTTAACTTTCGCGAGATTGGCTCGATCAGGTTGGCGGGAATCATCGTGATTAACGAAAAGAGGGAAGATCAACAGGATCGCCATGAAAAGTACGAGTAACATGGCGCCTGGCACGTTATGCTGTTTCGATGCTTTGATGCGGGCCCGCAAGTTCGTTTTCCTCCTCTTTGTAGGAACGCGGCGTTGCTACTTGGTAACCGCAGAATCCTTCAAGATAGTCAAGAAATAGAGCGATAATAAAGCTGACACGCATCGTGTTTCAAGGAAAAAATGAAAAAAGGAGGCAATTCGGTTATGTTCCCCAGCGCGACGCGCCCATGGCCATGAAGATGATACCAACGGTCTTCATCGTCGTCTGGATGAGGTACATGTACAGCGTCACGTCGGTGCCGAGCGCGCTGTTCAGCGCGGCAATCAGGCCCGCGTTCACCGCGAGCGCCGCCACCCCGTAGAGGATGAAGGCCAAGATGATGATGACCGCGGTTGTCCGGATGCGACCCGATGATTTCCTGGCGATGTTGAGGAACACGAAGAACAAGATAAGCATGCCAAGCTGGGGCAAGATACCGAGGGTCGAGATGAACTCGAAATCCGCCATCGTGTTTACGGGCCAGAACAGCGTGAGCAGCGAGCCAGCAATCATGATGTAAGCGAAGATGCCCTTGAACTTGAATTCGAGAATCTTCCTATCGACGATGAAGACAATGTACGCCAGGCCGCAACCGATGATTAATTGACCAAGCTTCCAGAAGGTTGTGACCTGGATATCGAAGCACATTGACCCAATGCAAATATTAGTCCAGCTCACATACAGCGTCGTGTCGAACTTCGTGTATATGAAGTCGAACACCATGTAGAAAAGCCGGGACACGAGCAAGCACACGATGAGGGTGAGCATGGCACGCATGAACGCGTGCGCGATGGCATATTCCTCGCCGCGGCGCCGTATAAGTTTGACCGAGATGAAGGTGATCGTGAGGATCTTAATCACGAGGATAAAACAAGTCAGATAGAAGACGAGAGGTATGTATTCCGGTGCTAGTTGCGCCATGATGATCACGATTAAACGAATATAAGCGACTCTAGATTGCACAGAGATAATATAAATGATTCACTTGAAGCATAAAACGTGGATCTACAAGGTATTTTGCTTGATAATTTGCTATTTTTCTATACTTGCCTCGATTGGTTCAAAAACTCACTACAAAGGTTACGTAATTCGCTTTAAAATCTTGTCCGTCACGAGTTCAAAAATATCCGCCGTTTTTCCCGTGATTCTTCCATGCGTGCGCAGCCAATGTTGAGTGGTTCCTTTATACTGCGCAAAACGCAATTTTCGTGCGCTGAAATCGCCTTTAAACACGAGATCGTGGCGTCCAGCCTTGCCACGCTGCTTCCTCCATTCCGGCATGGTGATCCTTGTCTTCACGCGCTCATGCAAGCCAGTGCCGGGAATCGGATAAGGAAAAGAGTAGGACAGGTAGTCGAGAGGAAGGCTCGATGAGAAGTGAAGCGTTTCCAAGAGGGATTCGCTTGTTTCACCCGGATACCCGAGAATGAAGAAGGCACCTGTTTCCATGCCTGCAGCTTTTGCAGCGGTCACTGCTCGGCGAGCATCGGAAAGCACGATCCGCTTTCCGATGATGTTCAACATGCCTGCATTGCCGGATTCGATGCCGAAGAACACGCGGCGACATCCAGCCCTGGCCATGATGGACGCTAGGTCCTTGCCAAGATGATCCGCGCGGCTCAAGCACATCCATTCAAGGTCGAGATTCTCGGATACCAAGAGATCGCAGATTTCAATCGTGCGCTTGTGATTATGTGTGAAGCAATCGTCTTGGAAAAAGACGATTTTGCCCCACGTGAAAGCATGGTTCGGTCTCGTGTTCGTTAAAATACATCACCTATTCGCTATTCTCGGGATCGCCTTGATCGCCATCCACGGCACCATATACTTCCTTATCGTGATGACAGGGTTCGTGTTTGAGCCTTGGATCATACTCTCGATGAGCGCCGATACATGCGCTATCGTGGGTATTTATGCGGCAATCGCTCGGAATAAATTCAACAAGTCGTGGCGATACATCCATTGGCTCATGTATGTCGCATTCGCGTTCGCCGTTTCCCACGCGATCACGGTAGGATCCGATTTGAAGAATCCAGTTGTCTTCAGCATCTACATCGCGATGCTGGTCGTCGTGATCATTGCATTCATCGTGAAACGTGGCACGATGAAGAAAAAGGCGGATAAGAAGGATTAGAAAAGACACCATGTCAGCATTAACCCCTTTTTTTGTTGATCATTTAGCAGAAATAAATATTTCCTTGTTTTAGGCAGATTGAATGGAAGAAGAGTTTTTTGAAAGCGAATTGATGGCCGTACTTTCGTCGTGAAAGGATCGGGTTATTCATGATGTTGCACGTAGACATGTCTTGATAAGAAAAATGGAAATGCATTATCGAACAGGTGATGAAATATGGCATGTGACGAATATGATCGGCCTGGACACAGCGGCATTGAATTTTTCATGGGAAGCGGTTTCGCATGCTTGATGGAATCGCTTTACAAGTGGCTGGAGTCGAGACGTGAAAAGAAGCAGAAGACCAACTGAACAAGATGGTTAGCCTTCTTGTCGTCCGTGTGAATGATTTGATGTGCCATCGCGTGTAATCCTTATATTTGCAGATCGCAAGATATGCACGTCGAGCATGGTTGCATTATGCCTCGATAATAATCGATGGACGATACGTGATGCACGTGGAAAATAATATTTTCGATGCTTTGAGAAAACCTGTTGGAAAAATTCTCCTCTTCGTATTCAAGATTGACCTGGCAATCATCTTGCTGTTTTATACCTACATACTGTTCGTCATTCCCCTCTTGTTGCTCGGTTACAACGGAGTTGACGTCACGCTCTGGTATTTAGGGATCTACGGCGGCATGGTAGGCTTGATATTGCTCGCGTGGCGCAACGCGAGCAACCGTAGCGGGATATTG
>JAUQYW010000806.1 GCA_030587525.1 Candidatus Sigynarchaeota archaeon
AATCGTGCGGTGGCGTTAAATTCCAAGCGTCAAGTCCAGAACTGGTTTAACAAAACGGCACTTTCCCGCGTTTTTCCCAAGCTCTCCACTTCCTTGAGCACGCAAAACATTTGCGATCACATGGAACACGTGGACCAAGAAAACATCCAAGCGATCGAGGAATACATCGGCAAGGAGTTGGTGATCAACTTCCAGGTAACTTCCGCGTGCTTTCTATTTGATCCCACTAACTTTTTCACCTACATTCGCGATTACAAGAAAAACACGATTGCCCAACGGGGCTATAACAAGAAAAAAAGAACAGAATTGCGACAAATCTGCACGTCGTTGTTGGTAACCCGGGACAATTACACCCTCCCGATCATGCACGAGACCTACGAGGGAAACGTTCCCGACGCCACGCATTTCAAGCTGGTTCTTCCTCGCATCGAGCAGCGTTTAAAATCGATAGGGATCGAATTGCCCAAGATCACCTTAGTCTTTGACAAGGGAAATAATTCCGCTGACATTTACAAGTTCTTGGATTCCAAGCGCATTCATTTCGTCAGCAGCGTTCGGCCTTCCATGAACATTTCAAAGAAGCTTTTGGACTTGCCTTTATCTCACTACGAGGTGCTGTGGACGAAAGAGAACGGGCGAAAAGTGTTCGGATATCGAAGCACGACGAGCGCGTACATTGGGGAGGACAAAATGAACTCGCTCATCGTGACCTTTGACGAAGATACCTACGCCCTGCAGGAACACCACCTTGACGAGCGCATTGCCAAGGCCACCACGCAATTGTCTGTTTTTATTCGTGACAAGTTGAACACGAAAGCACAGTGGAAAGATCCGAAAATGGTAGCAGCGAAGATCCACCGGGACATTCTCAAAACCAAGGAATTGCGTTCGATAGTCGTGGTTTCCTTTTCCCCAAAAACCGCAAGTAGTGCCTCGGAATTGGATTGCGCGTGGAAAATCGACGATGTTGCCAAGCAAGAGCACTCGAAAAAACTCGGAAAGTCCTTGGTGTTTTCCAACAGAAACGAATGGAGCACGGCGGAGATCGTCAAGGCATATCGAGCGCAAGCCGAGGTGGAACGACAATTCAAGGAGTTGAATAAACGGGATAGAATCAGCGTCATGCCCATCTATCACCGAACCGACGCGAATATCCGAGTTCACGTGTTCGTGAGCGTGCTGGCGTTACTCCTTTCCAATTTACTGTATCGCAAAATCC
The DNA here is from genome assembly GCA_030587525.1 of Candidatus Sigynarchaeota archaeon. Lineage (GTDB taxonomy): Archaea > Asgardarchaeota > Lokiarchaeia > Sigyniarchaeales > Sigyniarchaeaceae > Sigyniarchaeum > Sigyniarchaeum tengchongense. The sequence goes on from JAUQYW010000806.1 coordinate 1,220, forward strand.
GATTGGCATCCGTCGATTGCTCTAAGGAAGAGTGTTTTGAAGCGTTGAAAGATATTAAAGAAATCCACCTTTATTACAACGATGAAGGCCCTCCCGACGTGGTTCTTACTCAAATGTCCGCTTTACAGCGCAAGGTATTTAAATCCTTAACGTTAAAACGATTCACTAAAAAATGACGATCGCGTAGTGGCAAAAAAGATATATTTTTCAACAAGAG
>JAUQYW010000029.1 GCA_030587525.1 Candidatus Sigynarchaeota archaeon
CGTCGACCGTGTAATCGGTGCGAGTGATTTCGAGTGGTCTCATGGATAGAAGAAGAAACGACGGCAGATTTAACCGTTTTGACCCCTGCTTTAAATGCCCAGATAGGCTCTAAAGTCCGTGTTCCTTGACCGCTGTCAATACCGAGTGTATAAAAATTCCCTGCCCGAATGCATAAACCCACTGGCCTTCACCCCAGAAGGCTCTTTATTAGAGCCTTCCCTAGACCATATCGCATACGATATGGTTCAATGGCATTTATTCTAGTGTATATTCACATAGAGGGTTGACCAATCTCCAATGGGCGCAATCGCTGCCCGGCGTACTTAAATATTTCATTGACTATACTTTAATGCAAATGAGGTGAACGACAGATGCAATCGAAACAAATCAAGCAACGGAAACCCGCGAGGCCGCTCGTGAAGCGCTGGATAGCTGCTCTCGCTATCATCGCGGGCGTGGGGCTCGGTGTCTGGATCTGGTACGCAGCGGTCACAGCACCGCCGCCAGACTTGTGGTACAAGCAAACATCGAATGACGTGATAGAAGAATCCATATGGAGTGATGGCACGGCGATCTACACGTGTGGTTCCAAAAACACTGACGCGTTAGATTCACTCGTCCTCACCAAGCGCGATGTCGCGGGGAATATCTTATGGCAACGCGCATGGAATGAAGGGTCGAATCACTCTGAAGGATACTCCGTGTGGGGCGATGGCGGGGCAATCTATGCATTCGGGCTTTCCAGGTTAAACCTCGTGATTGTTAAGTGGGACGCGGCGACAGGAACGCAAATATGGAACCAAACGGAATGGCATAGTTACCAAAATGATTTTTCAGCCAGATCCATTTTCGGTGCTAATGCTTCGATCTATACATGCGCTTTCTTCCCATACATACATGCTGCAAAATTGGCTATAGCAAAGTGGAATGGGACAACTGGTACGGTGTTATGGCAGCGAGAATGGAAAGGAGTAGATGCCACTTACGGTTGCTCGGTGTGGGCTGATGCTTCATTCGTGTATACAGCCGGATATATGGATAATTCCACGACGCATATGCACGAGCAAGTGTTAATCAAATGGGATACCGAGGGTAACCAGCTTTGGAACCGCACGTGGGGCCGCGTCAACGATCAGACAATGGATTTGGAAAGTTCTGGAGTCTCGGTTTGGGGGGACGTGACCGGAAATTCATATACACTTGGCTCCACGATCACTCCTTCGACGAGTCAATCGAACAAGACCGACATGATGCTGGTCAAATGGGACGCGGGTGGCGATCAAATCTGGAACCGCACGTGGGGAGGGAACTTGAATGAATTTGGCGAGTCGATCTGGGGGAATGGCACGGATATCTACACGGCGGGTTCTTTGAGCCCGTGGAGCCGAATGACTATGATCTTGGTACGGTGGAATAACAACGGAAACCAGCAGTGGAACCAGACATGGGGTTCTGATCGATCGCCTTCATATGGGAGATCCATTTGGGGTTATGGTACGTCTCTCTACTCGTGTGCAGATCATTACATCATCCGGTGGGATGCGGTGACGGGCGCCACGCAGCATATCATCGACATCGACTGGGTGTTCGTGTTCATCGTGTACGGGTCTATCGTGGGGGTTACGATCGTGGTCCTTGTCGGTGGCCCCGCGATTGAAAGGGCCATCAAGAAGCCCAGGAAGCGAAAGACAAAGGAAGTGTTGCCCAAATGCCCGAGATGCGGGTATGTCTGCCAACCGGGCTGGACCGAGTGCCCTATCTGCAACACGAGTCTCGGCAAACAATAAGACGCCGGTGCCAAGGATCGGCTCGATAAATAAATTTCTTCTAATCTTTTGATTTGGGGTTTCGCAAGGAACTCTCAATATTGATGGGGGTTGAAAAAAAAGGCAAGGGCATCACGCCCTGGCTTTCGCCTTGGCTGGCGGCGTGGGTTCCTCGATGCTGGCCGGCACCGCGCCGGGCCTGAAGATGAGAAACTTCTTGTGGCATTCCCAGCACGTGATGCGATACTCGATGGGCACGTCCGGGATCTTGCTCGCCTCCGGGACGAACCGGAGTTCCGCGTTCTTGCAGAACGGGCATACGATGGTTTTCAGCACGGTTAATCACTCGTATTGGTTGTAGGAAAGGCGCTCGACCTCGCCGGCCGTGAGCCTGCGGTGGGCCTCGATCTTGGCGGGGCCGCGGCGCTTGATCTCGCCCGGGGTTCTGGGCTCGAGGTGGGGCTTTCGATGGACATATTGCGCCCGGGGGATTCTGCCGGGCCCGGTCGTCGCATCGATGAGTACGATAATAACAATGTCAACCGCTGCCCCAACGATCAACCCGAGCAGCACTGCAAACCCGGGTTCCATTATGTTGGCTGCAAAGGTCATTGTGAGTGCGAACGCCATGGTGCCAAAACACACGAACGCCGTGCACAAAGACGGGTCAGTCGAGTCTGATACAGTCGCTGTCATGGTTTCTCACGATTTGGTGATAGTGCCCCCGAGCTCGTCCAGCATGGCCTTGAACGGGCCGGAGCTGCAATAGAGGGCTTCGATGAGCACGGGCTCGGGCATGATCCAAGCCTTTTCCATGGTGACCAGGTTCAGCAGCAAGCGCTCGAGGGTGATGATCGTGCTCGCCGGGACAACGGGCCTGTCCCGCAGCATGCTCGTGAGGTTCGCAATCTGATGTTTTCGACCGTCGGCATCCAAGCTCGCCATGCTCTGGATCATCTGCGCGAAGCACGCCGCGCAGCAGTTCACGATGTTGTCGTGGAACAAGTCATCGTCGCCAGAGCAATGCGAGAAGTTTTCTGAAACGCCCATGATAAACGGGCTCAGCTCGATGAGCGCGTCGACGAGCACTATTTCCTCGAGGCTCGCTTCCGCGCCGCATTCGTAGCACGCGTGCGCGGCACGCGGCTGTTCATCCTGGAAGGATGATATCGTCGCTAGCATTCCATTTTCATCTCGGTATTGTCTCGATGGGTTCGCGTATTTTCGATTAAAAAGAAAAAATTGATTCATAGGGGATCGCCCTCCTCCCTGTCATCGGTAAACTCGTTCATGATCCTTTGGAATTCGGCAACCCAATAGGAAAGGGGCTTGGGCAGCTCGATGATCCCGATGGCGCGGAGGTTAGCGCTGCCCTCCCGGAGTCGTTCCTGGAAGAAGATCGATTTCATCCCGCACC
>JAUQYW010000038.1 GCA_030587525.1 Candidatus Sigynarchaeota archaeon
TCTTAATGAATGGCAATATTACCGCGACGCGCAGCATCAATAATCCATATAAGAACGATACTAGACCGAGTAGGAAAAGACCATCTCCAGTTCGCTCCAGCATCGCGATGCGCTCATCTTGGGAACTGGCTGTTAATAATAAGGCAATGTAAAGGATGCTGAGAATAGCGGGAAAAATTAGGGTATTTGGTAAGGTAGCTCGGAGATCCCTCAATAAATATTTGATAATCTGACCCTTGCTGAGCGTGTACGCGAATCGTAGCACCGAGCGCGAGTGCTCGGAGACAATAAGCGCGCCTTCAAGGAACTCGGAAGATTTTTTCACGAGAAACTTATAATAGCCGATGCTTATAAATTTAGGAATGAGACCACCATATTTTAAGAACCGAAATGAGACTCAATTTTTGAGTCTCGCCATGATTGGCATTCTCTGCAAAAATCGAGAAGAGGATACGTATTGACATTACTCTTGAAAGAAAGGTTGTTAATTTATAATTTATGACGGAGAATGATGACAAGATCACTAATCGAAGGGAATCAAGATTTGAAAAGCCTGATTTTCAAAGTTGCGGATATTTATGGGCTCGGGATTCTCCTCTTGTTCATTTCTGCAATTCTCCTTGTCGTCTTCAGCATTTATCTAATTAAGCGCCAGTGGAAAAGAAACGCCAGGGAAAACAAGAAAAGAGCATTGGCATTCACAGCGATGATTTGTCTTGCTGCAACATGTGGGTCCTTCCTGGCGATTGCCAATGCTTCCAGCTTGACAGAAATGCGGTGGCGATGGGAGCACGAGAAAAGGCTTTTCTACACGGTAGAAGCGCGGGTGAACGTGACAGGAGGGTACGAGATCATCGTCCCGGTGCCAGCGAACGAGTCCGTGTTGTCTGGATTGGTCATCACCAACGGGAGCGCCCAGCACGAGATCATTGACACCATCCACGGGCGCGGCTTGCGAATCGAAAGTGCTGGAGGAAACGTGACGCTGGAATCGACGACGGTCACGTATGAAACCTTAGGAAACATTTCACTATCAATGGCAGTTGGACAAGAAGAATCGTGCTCGGATTACCACGCGTGGTTCTATTTCGCCACGAATGGTACTCTCACGTCAATAGATCTCTCCCTTAACAGGTACTTCACGGCGCTAGATTGGTTTGAACCGATGGAGGTGGAGGCGAATCTTGTACCGGGGTGGAACTTGATAATGGTCGAGTGGAATTGTTATTCGTGAGGTAAAAGTAGTACAACGATGTGTCCCAGGAGATGGAATATCTCCGCGACGACTTTGATCGCCTCGTGAAGGCGTGCGAGCGCATGGCCAACCATGATACGACGGTTTTTTTGATCATCGATAGTCTTTGAATCCAATGGCCCCGCGTGTAATCCCCGTGGATAAAGTGGATGATTTAATTCTCGGAGCCTTTGGACGCGTGAGCCGATGCACGGCGCTTGACACCCTCGGCATCGCGGCGATCGAGCTCTTGCTCGAAGGTGGCGAAGGCAGGAAAGTCATTCTTGAGTTTTGGCGTGTTCTTGAGTATTTCTCGCACGCTTGCCATGTATTTTTCTAGCATGGAGACATCGACGGGGTCCAGGTTGTCGAACCCCGTATCGAAATGCTTGACGGCCAGCCACAGCAAGTATTCGAGGAGATACTTGCGCTCGTTGCCGAGCTCGTCGAACAGCTTGACCAGTTGCGCCGGGAGGCGGTGGTTGAACTGCACACGCTTGAGTCGGAAGTTGAGGCTGTCTTCGGGATCCTTGGACATGGTGCTCGATAGAATGAGGGAGGTGCCGGCATTTATAAGTTCGCTGCCGTGGCGGCCGGATTGGATATGATCTGCGAGCACAGATGCGATTGCTTTTCTCTGCTGGGTATTGTATATGTGCGAGTCTCGCGAGTGCCATTTGCGGAGGCGCGAAATGGCCGAGGTGATACTGGTTATGCGAGACGACGCGGCGCCGTGGATTTTGCGGTGGCCGTGCCATTTGTGCGGGGAGGTGTCGACAGCTAGTTCTAACGCCGATAAAAACATTAACGATAGCGTGTCAATGGGCATTTTCGCAGCAGCTAGGTGAGTAGTTAGGAAACTTTATATAGAACAAAATCGATACTTGTTATGATAACAATTCAGATAGCTAGCTATACAAAAAGCTTAACGCCCGATCTGGACTGTATCAGCACCACCGGATGCAAAGTTGATCCCGGCATATTTTTGTCGGGACCGCCAAAAATGCAAGGATGCGGAGAAAACCATCGTGTCGATCAGCGACCTTATCGCCAGTCGCGGCCTGCAAGACCTACTCGTCCGCGCAAAGTCGGCCTATGGCAGTATGGGCATCGAAGGCAAGCACATGCAGCGGTGCATCGAATACACGCTGCGGTACGGCCTCAACAGCGCCAGAGCAACGCCCGATCACGTTCCCGGCGAGTTTTACACGGCCATCGCGCACGTCGCCACGCGCCAGGTTCCCGATTTGCTCGCCAGCCCTGTCGAGCCGCGCCAGTCTCGCCCCCGCAGCATTAAAACTGATCTTGGCGACAGCAGTCTCCAGTACTGGATCGACAAGGTCTGCACAGCGCTCGGCATCGACGCCTGGCTCGACGATTCCTTGAACAAGTGGTTCCTCGACCCGCACCATCCCTTCAACGACCTGCTCGTGCATGCTTGCCGCCGCAAGGTTATGGATCACATCGCGGCGTGTGTCACCAAGTCCCTCCCGCTCGATCACGATGACCTCGTGCTCGATATCATCCACGAGCTCCAGGCCAAGTTTCCCACGCTTGCCCGCTTCACCCGGCACCTCCCGGCCGCCATCGACACGGCGATCGAGAACGACATTCTTACGATGCCGCTCGTCGAGCCTGCGCCCAATGGCCTCGACGATTATGCCACGCGCGGCCTCGACGCCGAGCCAGCAACCGCATCCGGCGCCCCGTCCTATCCATCACGGTCAATCCAATACGACAACAACATTACCACCACCAACACGAACACGCAAACACAAAGAGGTTGAGATACGCATGAAAATGATAACCCTGTTCCTGCCCGAGAAGTATCTTGAAATGCTGGACACGCTCGTGGCGGAAAACCTGTACCCGAACCGTTCCGAGGCCCTACGCATCGCCACGCACAAGTTCATCACGGAATCCGTGCTGATGCTCAAGTCCATCGAGACGCACGAAGCAAGTGGCGCAGCGAAGCCCCTCGCGGCGAAATCCCGTGAAAAAAAAAGCGATGCGAGCATCATGGACGAGACGCTCGATGACAGCCCCGCGGCCACGAAGGCCAAGGGCGACCCGTTCGACGAGCTGCTCGAAACGAGCTAAGATGCTTGAAATCATATCGTTTGATTTTTTCTAAATCTCCCCTATCTTTTTCACCCATGCTATTCTCTCTTGGAAATTAAATTTTAGGAATAGATGCACTAAGGAATCTTTCTTTACAAACGGGACATAGAATGTCAGCCGCATCTGATTCAAGCTGGCTTGTCTGGGGAATTGTAATGGAATTTGCGCAATATGGGCATTTAAGGATGATAACCATTAATTTATTGCATTTCCTGCAATAATATGAAATTTCATTAGTAGGTTCATCAACAATAATCGTGACACCACAGTCCTGGCATGAATATATCCTATGCGTTTTTGTGGTGTTCGGCTTTTGCAATATCACGTGCAAATCGTTGCGTGTCACGTGCAATAATTTTCCAGAACTGATATTGCTTGGTCTGGTGGGTTTATCCTCGGAAATTGATGGCAATTCTTGCCTGGGGGGAGTTATAACAATTCCAGGACTGCTATTGTAAACATTCTGCGCTGAGAGATTAGTATTATTTAACGACTTCTTAATCTTGATATGTCGTGGAATTGCAATTGCAGCCACTGTTGCCACGATAGCAATCATGATGAGAATAATCACGTTTTGTGTCGTAATGGGAGAACTTGATTGCACGATC
>JAUQYW010000051.1 GCA_030587525.1 Candidatus Sigynarchaeota archaeon
CTTTGGACCACTGGGTCGGCAGCGCGGGCAGAAGCGATATCTCATCGATGTCGTCCTCTTGCTGCCCGCCGTGGCTTTGCAGCAGCATCTCCGCGATGCCGGCAGTCCCGCCGAAGTTGCCATCGATCTGGAACGGCGGGTGTGCATCGAACATGTTGAGGAAGGTCGATCGCCGCAAGAGTACCATTACCTGGTTATATGCTCCTTCGCCATCTTCCATTCTCGCCCAATGATTGATGAGCCAGGCACAGCTCCAGCCAGTTCCCCCGCCACCATTGGCAAGACGACGTTCCAGGCTGCATCGAACCGCCTTCGCCAAGTCAGGCTGCTTGTGCAAAAGGATGCGAAACCCGGGATGCCACCCGAACATGTGGCTCATGTGCCGGTGGCCCGGCTCGCCCTCTTTATAATCCTTGTCCCATTCTTGAAGGCAACCGGGATATCGCTGGGATATCTGGTAGGGGTAGAGCTTGTCGCGGGCATTTTCCATTTTCTTGCGAAACTCCGCGTCGACCCCGAGGACCTTGCTTGCCTTGATGCAGGTCGTAAACGTGGTCCACACGATGCACATGTCCATGGTGGATGCCGCGCAGACGCAAGCCTTGGTCCCGTCATCCAGCATGAACGTGTTTTCTGGCGAGGTGGACGGCACGGTCACGAGATACTTCCCCGACGGATCCGGCACCATGTAATCGAGGAAAAACACCGCCGCATCCTTCATGGCAGGATATGATTTTTTCAAGAAAGCCTTGTCCTTGCAAAAAGCATAATGCTCCCAGAGGTGCAAGCAAATCCAGCCGGCGCCCATGGGCCACCAGCTATACCCCGGCCAGCCAAACACGGGATTGGCGTTGCGCCAAAGATCGCTGTTATGGTTGCACGTCCAGCCCTTCATCCCATAGTTGGTCTTTGCGATCCGCTGGCCTTCCACCCGCAATTCATCGATGAATCGAACCAGCGGTTCCACGCATTCTCCCAGGTTGCAGGGCTCCGCGGGCCAGTAATTCATCTGCACGTTGATGTTCATCGTGTAATTTGACGACCAGGGTGGACGGACGAGATCGTTCCATATACCTTGAAGGTTTGCAGGTTGGCACCCGGGACGCGAGCTCGATATGAGCAAATATCGCCCGTATTGGAAATAGAGGGAAATCAACGAGGGATCGTCGAACCCGGCCTGGATTTGGTTTTCTTCCTCGCGATCGTACGGGATCACCTCGTTTTGCATGATCCACTTGTAGATGGGATTGTCCATCTTCCGAGGCGGCATATCCTTCTTGATCCGCTTGATCCGCTCGTCGGTTGGCAATTTTGCTTGGTCGCTCGTACCAAGATCGAGCATAACGCGGTTAAACAAGTGCTGGTACTCGTTCACGTGGCGATCTTTCAACTGCTCGAACGAGTATTGTTTCGCCTTGGCTATCGTTTCCTCGTTAAGCTTTCCGGGATCCACGCTGCTATTCGACGGGTCCTTGTCGAACCCTGTAAAACTCGTCGCCGCCGCGAGCAAGAACACGACCTCGGTCGCTTCGGAGATGCGAAGTACGTTGCCATCGACACTCACGGAGCCATCGCAGGACAGGATGGAGAGCTGGATCTCGAATTTCATACCCTTGTCTGCATCATACATGACCGGTTTTTCGCGTTTCTCGTAGTCCGGGGCAACGTGGGAAGGAGCGCGGCCATTCAAGAACAGCGTCCCGCCTCCGTCCACCTCCTGCGCGTCGACCTTGTTTGGGTGCTCGCTATCCAGGCTCACAGAGATATCCAGGTAATTGACGACGTTGCTCGTTATACGGGTCACGATCACTTGATCGGCCGCACTGGCGAAGACCTCACGCGTGAGTTGATTATTTCCTGCCGATTGTTCCACGCCAGCAATTGCAGTTGCCAAATCCAAATACCGGCGATATGTTGATACAGGATCAGCGTGATCGAAGTCGATGTAGAAATACCCGAGTGGCTGGTAGGATTCCGTGCGCGGACCAGCCATGCTCGCCTCGATGATTTTTTCCGCTTCCGCATGCTTTCCTTCAAAGACGAGCTTCCGCACTTCTGCGAGGTGATCTTTTGCCCCGGGATTCGTTCGATCGCGAGGAAGGCCAGACCAAAACGTTCCCTCGTTGAGCTGGATGCATTCCTGGTCGGTCCAGCCAAAAATCATGCCACCCAGGCAGCCATTGCCGACCGGCAATGCTTCGACCCATTGTTTTGCTGGTTGCTTGTACCACAGTACGAGTTCATTGTTCATATGCTCATCATCACCTTCGTCGATGGTCATTACCCTATCACGGGATATTTGAATCTACCATCGTGGCGAGCAAAATAAAAAAGGAATAGTGGAAATCACGTGGCGGTTGCGGTGATTTTGTTTCCAACCAAGGATTCATAGACATGCAGGTTCCTTTCTATTCTTTCTCCTTCCGCCTTTATTTTTTTCAAAAATGCAAACTTGTACCGGACATCCGTGGTTTTGTCCATAGAATCTTTGTAAAAATTGCATATTTTTTCCCGGTAGGCGATCGATGCGGTCTTGAAGTCAAGCGATCTGCTCGCGTCGATTATACACCCATTGGATAGTGTCGCTTCATCGCCCCACCAGTGTTTAAAATACACTTTCGTGCCGTATTCCCGTTCCCACCGATCAGGCTCAAGGTATAAATTATCTCCAGGATGCATGTGATAAAAATGCCCTGTGGTGGTAAACACAATGCCCGCCCGTGTTAATGACGTGAGGAAATCGAACGTCTCATCGATGGAGGCGAGATCTTCCCCGGGAAAATTACAGACGAGGTTCAAAACGATTGGACCATACCCGATTTGGCTCGATTGGGCCATGATCTTCCTCAAGCGATCGAGATACTGTTGCGGCTGCCGAGTCTTGTTCATCAAGGTGAGCATACGCGGCGATGCCGTCTCCAAACCGAGCATAATTTGCAAATTCGCATCCTTGAAAATAGGAAGATGGTCTTGCTTTATCGTGTCGATTCTTGTTTCGCACCAGAACTTGTACGGGAACCTTTTTTCCGCCATAAATCGAACCACTTGCTCCCGCCACGACAAATTATATCCGAAAATTGGATCATAAATGCCCACGAGTTTTTCCTCGACATTTCTCAACCACAAGTCGGATGTTTTCACGACGTTCTCGATCTCTTGCTTTGCTCGCGGGATACTGAATGAACGCCATCGATCTTCAGGCTCTTTCATCCCGGCAAGGTATTGCTCGAGACAGAAGACGCAGGCCCGGGGACAACCGCGAGATAAGGCCAACGAAAGTCGCGGATAGAGTTCGAGGTACGGCTGGTAGATCTCGTAGCGTGTTAAGGGAATTTCATCAAGATTCTTCAAGATCTTGCCGGCAATGACGTGCATTTGGTCATGGCCTTCCACCGTCCCGCGCGCGATGCACGCGGACACGATTTCCAAAAGCGAAATTTCGCCCTCCCCCTTCACAACATAATCAACACCAAGGTTATCGAAATCATGAGGGACAACGGTCGGGTGGTAGCCACCTAGAACCACGAATGGTTTCTGGATGGCCTTTTCCTCGGCCAGATCGCGAATTGCTTTCAAGATCTTGACAGTCGACAAGTATTGATAGCTCGTGTAGCAAGAAATCGCGATGATCAAAGGCTCGCTTTGTTTCGCCGGGATATCCTTGTCGATCTTTTCTTTCAGGACCCGTTTGATCACGTCGGGGTCGTTATAATTCATCGGCTGGTGCATAATACGTTCCATAACGAGATCGAGAAACTTTATATCGACTGCGTTGCCCAATTTTTCCTGGATGAAACTAGCTATGTACACGATGTGCACGGGAAACTCCTTTTCGAAACTATGAAACGGAATGGCAAGATGCGGGAAAATAAAGAGCAGATGGCCGGTCATGGTATTTTATGGTAATTAACCTTAAAAACATCGACAATGCTCGTTGAGCGAAGTATGGTTCTCGATGAAAAAATCGTGCATAGATTTATTTTGCATATGGCCGTTGTCATTTCATCGGTATCATGAATGGTTTGCAGATGATGGCCCGTGCCAGGAACGATATACACGAAAAAAGGCGATAAAGGGGAAACAGGCTTGTATTCCGGCGAACGTGTCGAGAAAATTAGCCCGAGAGTCGAGGCTTATGGCACGATTGACGAGTTCAATTCCACGCTAGGCGTCGCAAAGGTTTTTTCATCGCCGCGGGTCGCGGCCCTCATCGAAGCCATCCAGGAACGAAACTTCTTCCTGGCTTCAGAATTGGCAACTGCTGAACCGGAAAAGGTCGTGAAAAAGGTCGACGAAGCGGAGGTTACCGACATTGAGAAAAACATCGATGGCCTCAGCGCTGAATTGCCACCCGCTGAGCATTTCGTCATCCCGGGGGGTACCAAATCCGCGGCGTTCCTGCACCTAGCCCGAACCGTTTTACGGCGTGCCGAGCGCCAAATCTTGCACCTGGCAAAGCAAGAAAATGTAAATCCCGTGTTAATCAAGTATGTAAACCGGCTTTCTGATTATATCTTCGTTCTTGCGAGGTATGCAAACATCATCGATGGTGGCGGCGACTTATGCATTTCTCGTGACGGCACCTTCATGCAAAAGAAAGAAAAAAAGTAATCGTGCCGGTTTCTGCGATTAGAATCGCATAAATTGTAAACAAAACGGGATTCTTGACGCGTGAATGCCTTATTCTGCGAATCAAGGACGCCTAATAACAACGCATCGCATTGATCAGTATAGCACATCACCTGGTGTTTTGATGGCACAGCGAAAAAGGAATCCATTGGCGTACCTGGTAAAATATATCTTCAGCGCCATCGGTATCTTATTAGGCTTGGCTTTTCTCGTAGCAGCATTCTGGCTTTTCGATAATTTCAGCGAAGAGATTTCTGGCTCTCCCGTTCCATTCGTTCTTGGCTTGGTGGGCGTTGGTTCAGCCTTCGTCATAATGTTTTTCCTCGACAGGAGCTCTACCATCATGAATAAGTTCGCACGGGAAAGAGTCAACCTGCGATGGCTCGTGATAGCACCGGCGGCGCTTGCCTTCGGGTTGGTCATACTCGTCGCATATTGGCTTCCCTCCCACGTTAATTATGAATACCTGGAGATGACCGATATCGACGATCCGGCCACGCGAAACTTCGTGATATACTTCGCAACATTCGTTATCTTGTTGTTGGCGGGATTGTTCATTTATTTCAGCATTAAAAATATGCGGCCGAGCATGCGAGTTCACAAGATCAAGTTTCCTGCATTTGCCATTACAAATGTCTCTGCAGCAATCTTGATCGTCTCGATCGTGATGATCTTGATCGCTCCCGAAATAAATGAGTTGCAGACACGATTCTCCGAATTCTACCCGCACAATGATGGACCTTGGGTGACGTGGAATGGCGACCCGGAGACATCCGCGTGCATCTCATGGCTCACGTCGGCCCGCAGGGAAACGCAACTCTTCATTGGCGACTCCATCTCAAATATTACGGCGGAGAAGACCGGAACAGGAAATGCATACTTGCACAAGGTGTTCTTGGCCGGGCTATCTCCAGACACAACGTATTATTACACGATTCCCGTGGTGTTCAGCCAAGCGCACGCGTCGACCACGTTCTCTTTCAGAACGGCGCCCAGCTCGGCACAATCCTTCAAGTTCACGGTCTCGGGTGACAAGCAACCATCGAATACTCCGGGCATGCTCTACTTCAACGGTGTCGTCGTGGACGGCATCATTGCCCAGCATCCAGATTTTGCCGTGATGGTGGGCGATTATGCTAGTGACGGGGGCTTGCCCTCGAATTGGCATTATTCCCTGGAGAGCCTCGCGCGCTTGGGTGGTACCACGCCTGTGGCGCTCGCGATCGGGAACCACGATTATGGCGGCAATAATGGTGTCAATTTCGGCGACATGTTCACGTACCCGTACGAGAACTTGTCCGATGGGAAGTATTATTCCTTCAACTACTCCAACGCGCACGTGCTCGTCATCGACAGCGTGGCGCTCAGCGGGTCTAGCTATGCCGCCCAACTCGCGTGGATAGAGGCGGATCTCGCCGCGGTGAATGGCACGGTCGATTGGATCTTCGTGTTTTTGCACTACACTTTGATGTCTACTGGCGGTTGCAATTACGACTACAGCCTCCAGGCCAAGCTCGTGCCATTATTCGACCGTTACGGGGTCGATGTCGTCATATACGGGCACGACCATTTCTACGAGCATTATTTGTATACTTACGGGAACGAGGGTCTCGTGCACGATTCGACGCACACGTGGACGCACCATCCCATTGATTACTTCTGCACGGGTGGCGGCGGCGCGAACCTGGAAGCGTACGGGTATGGCTTGCTATCCAGGGCCCCGGAAAACGTGACGAGAACGTGGTACAATCTCACGGCCCATGATTATCAGGATATCACTTATTTCAAGAACCCCTGGAATAGCTCAGTGTTTTATACGGGCAATGCGATTTATTCCCCGGACCAAAAGCTCTATTACCAGGATCCGGCAAAGCAAATATACCAGGAAGAAATCTCGCATTTCGGGTACACCTATGGTGAAAATGCCTACCATTACATGCTCATCGAGGTGAACGGTACATCGTGCACGATCAGCGCCCATTACCCGGACGGCGCGCTGATGGACGGGCCAGAGCAAGCTCTCCCGCAGCAATACGTGCTCACGTCCACTTGAAAAAAAAATGTGTTTTTACTTCCTTTCTTTTGCACGAGATTTACTGGCATCATTTTCCGGCTTTCCGCTTCAACAGCTCGTTTTCTTCCTTGAGAGCCTTGTTCTCGTGCTGCAATTTGTTGAGGGAATCTTGCAGTCGGCCCATCTCTTCCATAATTTGCGACAGAATATTCGTGAAGTCATCCTTCGCGATGATGTCGGTCGTTGCCAATTTACGCACCTCGGCGCCCCGGATGGCCAGGTTCGCATCGATGAAGAGCGTGGTCAGTATGTCGGCACCGATATCGTCGATATCAGCACTCAATTCCATCTTATGCAAGAAAATGTGGGAGAATGGAAAGGATTCTCGATTTTTCAAGAGTTCTTTTTTTAACACGATTTCGTGGTATTTTTTACATATGCTACAGTAGTAGGATTTCTTGTCGGGTTCAGCCATAGTTTTACCACTAACTGCGTTCCCACTTTGTCAATAATTTAAAGATGACTTATAACTAAAAAAGGATTTCACGCAACGGGAATCGTTCTAATCGGGTTACGTTCTAATATGTTATTGCCTCCATTGACCAACGAGCAAAGATGATGAAACATGGCAGATCCGAAAGTGAATAAAACAATTGATACCGTGGGATTGTATTGCCCCGTTCCCCTTTTCAAGACGCGTGAAGGCATCGATGCCATCAAAGCGGGAGAGGTGCTGGAAATCATCGCCGATGACCCGGCAGCGGAGGAGGATATCAAGCGATTCGCCAAGCGCACGGGGAACGAGCTGCTCAAGTTCGAGAACAACGAGGGAACATTGCGATTCTTGATAAAGAAAAAGAAATGATCGAAAAGGTGGTACGAATATGAAGAAAGAAAAACAAAAAAAGTTCTTACTCTACGTGCAAACCACGGACGCACCCGAAAAGCAATACTCGCCATTGGTCCTAGCACAGACGGCAAAGGCCATGAACATCGAAGCGAAGGTATATTACCTCGGTACCGGGTTGCGCATCTTGAAGCCGGGCGCCGCGGACCAGATCAAGCTCGGGTCGTTCCCGAGCGTGAAGGAAATGATCGACCAGACGCTCAAGGCAGGCATCGAGATTCTCGTGTGCGAGGCGTCCAAGCGCATGCTTGGCTGGGAAAAGGTCGAGTTGATTCCCGGCGTGAAGATCGTGGGCGCCGCGACGCTGAACGATCTCGTGCTGGACGCTGGAGGCACGATGTGGTTTTGAGATAGTATTGTTTAATACTTTTCGAGGTGAAGGCTCGTGGAAAAAGACAAGATAGCATATTTGGATTACCAGTCAGCAAAGCCAGTTGACCCCGAGGTAATCGAAGCCATGAAGCCGTACATGCTGGAGAAGTTCGGCAACGCCTCGTCGCTCCACGAGGTCGGGGATTGGTCGACGGAAGCGCTGGAAGCTTCCCGCAAGACGATCGGCAATTTCATCAATGCGAAAGACCCCGGCGAGGAGATCATATTCACGTCGGGAGCGACGGAATCAAACAACTTGGCACTTATTGGCTATGCCACGAGGACCAAGCAGAAAGGTAAACATGTTATAATATCCGAGGTCGAGCACATCTCGATCCACAACATCGCCAAGTACTTGCAAAAAAACGGTTTCGATGTTTCCAAGGTTCCGGTCGATTTTAACGGCACCGTTAGCTTGGACAAGCTGAAGGAACGCATCAAGCCCGGTACGATCTTGATCTCGATCCAGTATGCAAACAACGAAATCGGCACGATCCAGCCCATCGCCGAGATTGGAAAACTAGCGAGAGAGAAAGGCATAATATTTCATGTGGACGCGGTCGCTGCGGAAGGGCAGGTCCCGATTGACGTGCAAAAGGAGAACATCGACATGCTCACACTCTCATCAAATGATATCTACGGCCCGCGGGGTGTTGGGGTGCTCTATGTGCGCAAAGGAGTTCTATTGAGCCCGATCATCATCGGCGGTGGCCAAGAGCGCGGGTTGCGGTCTGGAACCGAGGACGTGGCAGGGATCGTGGGAATGGCGAAAGCAGTTGAAATCACCAAGCAAAAAATGGACGAGGAGATCACAAGACTACAAGAATTCCGTGACAAGATAATCAAGACCGTACTTGAAAAAATACCACGGTCTCATCTGAACGGCCATCCTGTGAACCGGTTGCCAAATAACGCTCATTTCCGTTTCGATTTCATCGAGGGCGAATCAATGCTTCTTTCTTTCAAGGAGAAAGGTATTGCAATCTCGACCGGCTCTGCATGCTCATCGAAGACCCTTGAGCCAAGCCACACGCTGATTTCACTTGGGTTATTGCACGAGGAGGCGCACGGTTCGCTCGAGGTCACCATGGGACGCTGGACGACCGCTTCGGATATCGATGCCTTCTTGGAAGCCTTGCCCGGCATTGTGAAGCGATTGCGTGATTTATCACCATTAACCAAAAGGGAGGCGTGTTAAAATGTCGAAATCAACAAATTACACGAAGAAAGTGCTGGAACACTTCAAGAACCCGCGAAACGTGGGAACGCTTGAAGGAAAGAACGTCGCCGTGGGCAGGGTCGGAAACCCCGTGTGCGGTGACTTGATGGATATCTACATCAAGGTGAACGAAAAAACAGGCGTGATCGATGATATCAAGTTCAAGACGTTCGGATGCGGCTCCGCCGTCGCCACGAGCAGCATGATCACGGAGATCGCCAAGGGAAAAACCCTTGATGAGGCTATGAAGATCACTCGGCAGGACGTAGCCAATGAACTAGAAGGCTTACCGCCGATAAAGATGCATTGCTCGAACTTGGCTGCTGATGCTCTTCACGAGGCGATAAAGAATTTTCGCGAAAATAAGAAGGTGGACCTCGGTCCGGGCGAGGCGCGGTTTGTTTGCCCGGCTGGGGAGGCGAAAAACGTTCCAGGGCTCGAGAAGTTCTCGGGCAAGGGTGTATATCACGGTTACGACCATCCCGACCAATTCAAGGACAAGAGAATTCTCGTCATCGAATACGACCACAAGAGTGTCGAGTTCGCGTTGGAGCTGACCAAGGTAACGGGGCGGGTGATTCTCGCCTCGCCACTCAAGCAGCTCGCCGTGAACGACGAGTTGAAAGCCAAAGTGAAGCGATCGGATATCAAGTTGCTGAGCCAGGTAGAGGTTGTCGAGATTTCTGGCGAATCGGTGGTCGAAAAAGTACGCATCCATGACCTCGACGAGGACGAGGAATATGACTTGTTCGTCGACGCGGTCGTGGTTCCACAGTCGTAACTACTCGTTAAAAAGTTGGTCAAACTTGAGTATTTCTATTCATTTTAATTTGCAAGCAATGGCTTGATTAATTACCGGAGAACGTTAGATGGTTAGTTCACGCACAAATATACAACGCCATTTCAACGCTCGTTGCTAAATTTGCTGCTTTCCATCGTTCAACGAACGAGCGAGCGGTAACGTTTGCCCCCGTTATGTTTTAATTTAAGCCAGAATTAATGCCATTAACAGTTTTACAAAAAAAATACTTCGCGCCGATCGTCTAGAGGTATGATGTAGCCCTGCCATTTTACTGATCTGTCGATCTCGAAGCAGAACGGCTGCGGCCCGGGTTCGATAATCATCGTGATTCCCACGATATCGAAAATCCCGGTCGGCGCATATTTTTTCCTTCCTTTTCACGAGCTTTTTAACCTCGACCGTACGTCAGCAGTTTTATTCCTTGAAACCATGATGAGCATCACGCTAGAACGCGCCTGTGGTTATCCGTTCATCGTGTCAAATCGCAAGGAATTTATCGACAACGCCTTTCCTTTCATATGCAATGATGTGGAACATCGTCACAACGCATGACTGCAACAAGAACTGCCGGTATTGCCGCAACCAGGAGGCCGAGCCCCCGTTCCCGCGTCGCATCGCCTATGATATTGCCGCGCTCAAGCGGTTCATCGAAAAAGATCCGCATGCCATGATTGCTTTTTACGGCGGGGAACCGCTTGTCGGCATAGAGTTCGTGGAACGCATTATGGACGAGATACCCGCCGAGAAGTATGTCTTGCAAACCAACGGCACGCTGCTGGATCGCCTCAATCCGGACAAGTACCTCTCCCGGCTGGATTGCATTCTCTTATCGATCGATGGCCCGAAGAAAACCACGGATTATTACCGTGGCGAGGGCACGCACGACAACGTGCTTGCCAACGCGCGGTTGCTGCGGCGCAAGGGATTCACGGGCGAGATCACGGCACGCATGTGCGTTTCCGAGCACTCGGACGTGTATGAAGACGTGTCGTACTTGCTTGGCGTGCAGGACGACGACGGCAAGTTGCTGTTTAACGGCGTGCATTGGCAAAATGACCTCCAGTTTGGCGACCGGGAGGAATGGCGCGATCTCGACGGCTGGCTCGCCAGCTCGTATTATCCTGGCCTCGACCGGCTCATCACCGACTGGATCGATGGCATAGAACGCGATCACGCGGTCCGCTTGATCTATCCCTTCAATGGGTTGGTGAAAACCATGCTCACCGGTATTCCAGCCAAGTTGCATTGCGGCTGCGGCCACTTCTACTTCAACATCTGCACTGACGGCAAGATCACGGCATGCCCCGTCTCGTCAGATTTCTACCCTCTTTTCGAGATGGGCAACATTTTCGACAACGTGCCCGCCGATCTCGAAAAGGCGATGGTCCCGGGAGATCCCTGCCCGGCATGCGACGTTTACGCGATTTGCGGAGGGCGGTGCCTATATGCCAACATATTAAAGCCGTGGGGCGAGGATGGGTTTAAAAAGACGTGCGAATCCATCGTATACCTCATCAACGCGTTAAAAGCCGTGTTACCACGCATCCAAGCATTAATCGATCAAGGAGATTTGGATGCATCGCAACTTGATTACTTCCAGTACAACGGTTGCGAGATTGTTCCGTGATACGAGGAAAAAAGGAAGTATCGATCGCTCACTTGTACTCGATCTTGTCATCGGGCAGGTACGGGCACTTGACGAATACAAATTTCAGATCTTCCTTGCCGGTATTGTGGATGTCGTGCTTTTCCTGAGCCTCGACGAGGAACGCATCGCCGACGGCAGCATCGTGCTCGTGATCGTTCACGATCATCTTCCCCTTCCCGTGCACGAAATAAAACGTTTCTTCGGTTTTCGCGTGGCCATGCGCGCCCATTTTTTGGCCGGGCTTGAGCACGAAAACGCCCCAGTCAATACTTGGCCCCCGGATCATGTATTTCGGTCCTGAATCACCGTTGCGGTATTTCAAGTCTTTTTCGGTCACTTTTTTCATTTCATTTACCCGTTTATATGTAATGGAAGGTATGGTTCCAACGCAAAAAAAAACGCTTGTGTTTTCATAATGCATCCGTCAAGAGTTGCGTGAGCAGCTCCTTGGTCGTGTCGCGTGGGTTGTTTAATAGTGAGGTGCCCTTGGTATCGTTGACGATGGCTGGGATGTCGGCTTTTTTCAAGCCCAGGCCGGATAATCTAGTCGGAAGCCCCATCATAGATAACAAGGTAAAAATGTTCTCGATTGCAATATTTGCCAAATCACCGTCTGAAAGGTTTGCATATGCCGCATCTTTTTTCATCATCGCGCCGATCACGGCGAATTTCCGGGTCACCTCGGGAATGTTTCCTGCCAAGTTGAATTTCATCACGTGCGGGAGCAGCACACCGCAGATCAGACCGTGATGAATGGCATGAATCGCCCCTATCGGGTGGGCAAACCCGTGCACGGCGCCGAGCTTCGCATTCGAGAACGACAGAGCACTCAGCAGGTTGCCGAAGAGCATCTGCTCGCGGGCATCGATGTCGCTTCCATCCTTCCAGGCCTTGTATAACCAGTCCCAGATGATCCCTATCGCCCTCTCGGCAAGCAAGTCCGTGAACGGGTTGCTCGCCTTCGAAACATAGGATTCGATGGCCTGCGTGAGCGCGTCCAGCCCTGTATGCGCCGTTACCTCAGGGGTCATCGAAACCGTGAGAACGGGATCGAACACGGCGACCCTCGCCATCATCTTATCGCCACGGATGCTCAATTTCACGCGTTTCTGCTCGTTGATGAGCACGGCGTTGTTGGTGAGCTCGGAGCCGGTCCCGGCAGTGGTGGGCACCGCGATGAAGGGGATCCCATCGTTCACGAGATCCTTGCCTTCTTGATACATTGCTGCCGACCCTTCGTTTCTCGCGAGGCCAGCGACGGCCTTCGCGAGATCGATGGTGCTGCCACCGCCGATACCCAGGACCCAGTCGTATTTTTGTTGCCTCACGGCGATAGTGACTAACTCGACCTCGCCGACGGTCGGTTCGGAACCCTTTCGGATGCTTTCCCTCACGGCCAGCTTCTTCGCTTCGAACTCAGCCATCAACCCGGGATATGTGCTCGATTTCTCCTTGAGATGCGCGCCCGTGATGAGTAACCCGCGCTTGCCAAATTCCTCGCAAATATTTGGAATATCCTTCCACGCATTCCGCTTAAACACGATCCTTGGCGATCGGAACTGGAATGGTTTGAAATCGCCGCTCATGAATGACGTATTGCCCGTTGCGATTTTTAACTTTTACTTCAGGGGTCTAAAAAACTCGAAGGACAAGTTGCACAGCGTTTTAGGAATCGCGGGAAGCGAAAAAAAAATTGAAGTGAGATGGCCGTTCATTGTTATTTTGATAGCTTGTTTCGAATGAAATTCAATAGCCCGCCAGCGAGCAGCAATTGCATTGCCCGGCTCGACAAGTGGTGATTTACCGGGATATCCATTTTTTTCGTGACGTCCCTGGCAACGTATTGCGTTTTTGCGCCGCCCTCGAGGTATTTCCGCAAGCTCGGGAATTCGATGATATCATTCACGTCGATGGCGTCGGCTTGCTTGGGATCGGCGAACTCGAGCGGGATGATGCCGAAATTGATGAGATTGGCCTCGTGGATCCGTGCAAACGACTTGACGAGCACGACTTTTACTCCAAGATGCATGGGGGCAATCGCCGCGTGTTCCCTGGAGGAACCTTGCCCGTAATTCGATCCACCGACGATGACCGTGCCAGCTTGTTCTTTTTTCGCCCGTTCAGCGAAGGTCTTGTCGATGCGCTCGAACACGTGCTTGGCGATCTCGGGAATGTTACTGCGCAAGGGGAGGATCTCCGCGCCTGCGGGCATAATGTGATCGGTCGTGATGTTGTCGCCGACCTTGATGATCACCTTGATTTTCAGGATATCCGGCATCGGGGGCGCGACGGGCACCGGCTTGATGTTGGGGCCATAGATGACCGAAACGTTGCTGCCATCTGCAGGCGGGATAATCATGCCATCATCGATATGCAGCGAGGCCGGGATTTCCGGGAACGAAACGCTGGTCAGCTTCCGGGGATCGACGATCTTCCCTGCGAGGGCTGATGCCGCGGCGATCTCGGGGCTGGCCAGGTATACCTCGGCATCTTCAGTACCCGACCTGCCCTGGAAGTTCCGGTTGAACGTGCGCAAGCTTTTCCCGCGAGAAGGTGGGGCAAAGCCCATCCCGAGGCATGGTCCGCACGCGGACTCGAGAATCCTCGCACCGCTTTGGATGAGAATGCCGAGCGTGCCGTTTTTTGCCAGTTGTTGCATGACCTGGCGGGATCCCGGGCTTATTCCGAGGCTCACGGTCGGCGCGACCGTTTTTCCTTTCATAATCGCGGCGACCATCATGAGGTCCCGGAGCGACGAGTTCGTGCACGACCCGATGGCGACCTGGTCGATCGCGGTGCCTTCGAGCTCGGTCACGGGAACGACGTTGTCTGGGCTATGCGGTTTCGCGATAAGCGGGACCAGCGTCGACAAGTCAATCTCGATCACCGAATCGAAATCTTTGTCATTCTTGGCAGCGGGCATCGATACCCATTCTTTATCGCGTTTTTGCATGCCGAAATATGCCTTTGTCTTCTCGTCGGAAGGAAAAATCGACGTGGTGGCCCCGGTCTCCGCGCCCATGTTGGTGATGGTTGCGCGCTCCGGCACCGAAAGGGTGGCAATGCCGTCGCCGAAATACTCGAAAATTTTCCCCACGCCGCCCTTGACCGAGACCTTCCGGAGGAGCTCGAGGATGATGTCCTTGCCGGACACGAACGGCTGGAGCTTTCCTTTCAACTTGATACCGACGATCTCGGGCATCTTCAGCTGGAACGGCTCGCCGCCCATAGCAACGGCCACGTCGAGCCCACCGGCACCGATGGCGAGCATGGCGGCTCCGCCTGCTGTCGGCGTGTGGGAATCGGAGCCGAGCAACGTTTTGCCGGGAACGGAGAACCGTTCCAGGAACACCTGGTGGCAGATGCCATTACCTGCACGTGAGAAATAGATGCCATATTTCGCCGCGACAGACTGCAAGAAGCGGTGGTCATCCGCGTTCTTGAAATCGGTCTGCAAGGTATTGTGATCCACGAACGACACGGATTTCTCGGTTTTCACCCGGGGGATGCCGAGCGTCTCGAATTGAAGGTATGCCAATGTCCCGGTCGCGTCCTGGGTGAGTGTGTGATCGATCTTGATGGAGATGTCCTTGCCCTTGTCCAGCGAGCCCTCGACGAGGTGTGCCTCCAGGATCTTCCTCGCGTTTGCATTCGACATGGTACTCGGATAATAAGAATGAAAGCACTTCATTAAATAGACGGAGTAAGATCTAGCACGTGTCAGCCATGCCGGGAACTATCGTTGAAAAGCTACTCAACAACCATCTCGTTCAAGGAACATGCGAAGTCGGCGAGATCGTCGAGTGCAAAGTTGATTTGCTTATGTTGCATGAAATGCTCGGCGACCAGATCGCGAGGATTGCACGAGAAGCGGGATTGACCAAGGTGTGGGATCCAGCCAAGATCGTGACCGTGCTCGATCACTGGGTGCCGGCCCCGACGGAGAAGGTCGCCATCATCCACCAGGAATACCGACGCTTTGTCAAGGATTATGGTCTCGTGCACGATCTCGGCATAAACGCGGGGGTCTGCCACGTGGTCGTGCCGGATAGTGGCTTTATCAAGCCAGGGATGCTTGTTGTTGGATCCGATAGTCACACAACCTCGTATGGCGCATTGAATTGCATATCGACGGGCATAGGGGCAACCGACGCGACGATCATCCTGGCCAAGGGCACGAACTGGTTCAAGGTCCCGTCCACGATCAAGATTGAGCTTGAGGGAAAATTCCAACAGCTCGTCACGGCCAAGGATGTCGCGCTCCACATGCTCAAGATGTTTGGCACGGACGGGATGAATTACAAATCCATGGAGATCCTCGTGCAACGACCAGAGAGCATCTCCATATCTGGCAGGTTCACGATCGCCAACCTCGGCGTTGAAATGGGTGCAAAGTGCGTGGCGTTCGAGCCGGACAAGTTGCTCGACGCGTGGCTCGCAACCATCGGAATTAGCGGTTACAAGACGGTCTTGCCTGAAAAGAAAGCAGCATACGAGCGACGGGAATCGATCGGGCTCGACACGATCGAGCCCTTGATAGCCGTGCCGCCGTCGCCATCGAATGTCAAACCAGTAAGCGAGATTAAGAACAAGGACGTCGACCAGGTATTCATCGGCTCGTGCACGAACGGGCGGCTCGATGATCTGCAATTGGCAGCAAGCATTTTGAAAGGCAACAAGATCCACCAGCGGGTGCGCTGCATCATCATCCCCGCGTCAAGGCAGGTGTACGAAACGGCCTTGAAAGAGGGACTCATCGAACAATTCGTGCACGCAGGCGCGATCGTCGAATACCCGACGTGCGGGCCTTGTATGGGCGGGCACATGGGCCTGCTCGGGCCCGGGGAGGTGTGCGTGAGCACGTCGAACCGCAATTTCCCGGGCCGCATGGGCGCGCGCGACGCGGAGATCTACCTCGCTTCCCCGGCAACCGCCATGGCGAGCGCGATCACGGGAAAAATCACGGATCCGCGAGAGGTTTGAAGGTCATGACAACAACGCGTGCGTGGAAGCTATCTTTCGAAGGCAAGAACCAAGGATCCGCGTGGTTGCTCGGAAACGACGTGTCGACCGACGACATCATCTCTGGCAAGTATCTCGAAATTCGTGAAGTCGATGCCCTTTCCAAGCACGTGCTCGAGGGCATCGTGCTGGATTTCCCATTCAAGATAAAGGCCGGCGACGTGATCGTGGCGGGCGACAATTTCGGTTGCGGCAGCTCCCGGGAACAAGCCCCTGCACTCCTGAAGCATCTCGGTGTCGGTAGTATCTTCGCGAAATCCTTTGCCAGGATTTTCTTCAGGAATGGGATCAACATTGGTTTGCCCTTGATCACGATCCCGGGAGATGTTGTATCCGCCTTCAAGACAGGAGAAAAAGTCGTATACACCATAGATCCGCCAGTGCTGGAAAACGCTACCAGTGGAAAGAGATTCCAGGCATTGGCCTTCCCTGCATTTTTCTTGAACATCTTGCGGCACGGCGGCGCGATCCCGCTCTTGAAAGCGGATCTCGCCAAGAAGAAATAGCATCACTTTATCTGCCGCACGATCTGCTGCCCCTTTTTCACGCCCTGGAACTCGGCCACGGTGGGGCACTTGATCCGGCTGACGATGAAAACGTGTTTTGCCTTGATCTCGTCGAGATACACGCATAGCGTCTCGAGATTCGCCTGCCCTTTGCCGATGACCACGTCCATGCCGTTCACTGTGTCGACGACGTTTTTCTCGTTATCGGGAATGACGTAACCCACGGAGGCAATCGACGTTTCCAGGATACCGTCGCACAGCTTGTCCATACCGGTATCCCGCAGATCGGCCTTCGTCGCGTCGTTCGAGATGGGCTTGCCTTTCACCATGCACGTCACGTTTTTCCCGTGTTCTTTCAAGAACATAACGAGCAGCTTGTCGAACACGATTTCTCCTGCATTGTCGAGCACGAGCAAGAATTTCTTAACGCGCGGATCGAGGACGAGTGTTTTTAATTTTTTCCGATCATTGATGGCAAACCCCCGGTCATGGATCTCCTCGATGATCTTGAACAATTCGGCGGATTCGAGCTTGAAGTCATGACCCGGCGTGCTGACATCGATCACATTGCCGGCAACGATAGCACAAAGCACGAAATCCATTTTTTCATCAAAATCAGTGATGGATTTGTACCGGTCTAGCAACGATGGGAACATAGATTCGCAGACCTCGTTGCTCCGCCGCTTCACTGCTTCGAAGAGGTCTTCCTTGCCCAGCAGCGCGCAGACCTCGCGGGCGATCTTGTTGCCTATGAGAAACGTGTAAGCATCGCCATTCAAGTCTTGCTTCATCATGTTAATGATTTTTTTCATGCCTGCAGTGATCGTCGCGTGATCGCTCGTGCTGGCCTGGAAGTAGCTCAATGCCATGTCGAGAAGGCACACGGAGCAATACGGCTTGATGAAATGTGCCATTATCATCATAAAACTTTCCGCCGCATAAAACTTTCACGCCGGTCTAAGGCGTGAAACCCGGCCCAAGAGTTGTGGCGTGAATGCATTCGCCGACGTTATGGTCAGGTTGATGAACACGAAGGACGCACCGCAGATGTGGCAGACCACAGTTTTACTTTGCATGACCGGGGGGAGTTGTCGCAGGGTCGCTCCTGGATTGCCCCCGGCGCGGAACCTAGCATTGCGGTAAAAAAAATAAATCAAGCATTCATGTCATTCATATCCGCGTCCCGTTGGCGCGCCAGAACGGGCCTGGCTCGCCCTCGG
Organism: Candidatus Sigynarchaeota archaeon; assembly: GCA_030587525.1. Taxonomy (GTDB): domain Archaea; phylum Asgardarchaeota; class Lokiarchaeia; order Sigyniarchaeales; family Sigyniarchaeaceae; genus Sigyniarchaeum; species Sigyniarchaeum tengchongense. The sequence goes on from JAUQYW010000051.1 coordinate 18,340, forward strand.
GCCGCAGCGGGATGACCCACTTTCCGAGACGCTGCCGCCACGCGTTGCAGAACGCTTCCGCGAAACTCGCTTTGCTCGCGCATCGCATGGCCTCCTTGTAAGAATCGTCGTCGAATATCCGCTCCACGACATCCAGGATCGTCGTGCCACCCTCCCCGGCGACACTACTGTTACTACTGCTGCTGTTGTTGTTGTTGATGCCGCTTTCGCCGGCGGAAGCAACGCCAGGGCCGGGACTGGGACTGAGACCGGGGGTGTGGTTCCCGTGCTTCGTGCTCGCTTGCGTGAGCGCGTCGTCCCACTCGCGCTCGATCGCGGCGGCGTGCGGGGCAGCCTCGCCGAGCATGTTGCACGTCTGGCAAAGATCGGGAGCCAGCACCCTACCCTCGCCCCGCCAGAACGGGCCTGGCTCGCCCTCGGCCCGCAACGGGATGACCCACTTTCCGAGACGCTGCCGCCACGCGTTGATGAATGTCTCGGCATGGGAAACCCGCATCAAGTGCCGCAGCGCGTGCTTGTACTCGCGGTCGTCGAATATCCGCAGCGCCATGACGGCTTCCATCCCAGGACCTGACCGGCATATGATCGAGCGGATAATAGTGTTGTCGAAAACAAACCAGTTGCGACGCGGGTCATTCATGGCCATGGAACTGGTAAAGGTGTGCCACTCGTCGATGATGGCGTTGATGTGGGGCGCGGCCTCCCTGAGCACGGGATAGACGTGGCGCAGTTCCTCCTCCAGCGACTCCTCGCCGCCATCGCCCGGCAGGGCTGCAGCGGGCTTGCTCTCGGGCGGCGGCGGGAGGACCCACTTGCCGACCTCGTGCCGCCACGAGCTGACGAATTTCATTACGCGTGCCGGCATGCCTGGCCGCCGCATGAAGTGCTTGTACTCGCGGTCGTCGAAGATGCGCAGCAAGAGGATGAGCATGTCGATCTGGCCGTCCAGCTTCGCGACCTCGAACACGTCGAAGCTATCGAGCGCCACCATTTTGTCTGTCAAGGTGTTCACGGGATCAGGCTGTTTGAGAAGGTTGTGCCAATGGGCTTCGATGTCTCCATAGCGCCGCTCTGCTGCCCAAAACACAGCCTGGAGGCGGATCAGCACGCCCTCGTGCGATCGCCCGGCGTCGCGCCAAAACGGGCCGGGCATACCTTCCGGGCGCAACGGGATGACCCATTTGCCGAGGCGCTGCCGCCACGCGTTGTAAAACTCATCCTCGAAGCCCACTCGATTCAAATGCACCATGACGCTTTTGTAGTCATCGTCGTCGAAGATCCGCGGCAAGATGATGAATAATGAACCCTGGCTAATCGATGCCCTGGCTATCCGGGTTCCATCGGTGTCGATCACGTATTCCTCGCAGCCGGGATGCTTCACGAGGAAATCGGGGTCGTTGAAGATGGCGCACCACTCGCGGTCGATGGCCTTGACGTGCGGGGCGGCTTCCTCGAGTAAACGGTACCACCAGCACAAGTCACGACCCTTCCATATTGAGCTCTTGACGGTTTGAACCAAATTCCCACCCCATCGTATCCCCTCTCGGCCGGGGAGGAAAAAGTCAGCCAATGATTCCAGAGTGATGTCGGTCAGAGGCTGGTTGCAATCGAAGGCTTTTTTCTTGGCCATGGATGATCCCCTCTTCTGAAATGCCGCGTTATATGAAAAAAGAGAAAGTATACGGTCTTAAATCTTTCGGCATCGCTCGGTCTCTGCATCTCAAGAATTTCCGCTAGAAAGGGTTCCATACCACTCCAAGAGCCCGCCACGCTGTAGCGCTGTCGGGTCTATCAAGTCCGGCCACTCATCACGCTCTGGTTTCACCAGGAATGGCACGTGGCTCGCCCCACCTTGCTCGCTCGTGAAGAATGCGAAGTGATATTCCACGCCCTTGACCGTCGCCTCGATGTAGAATACCCGCTTCCCCGTCCAACGCATATAGGGAACGGACGCAGGGAAACTGTCGATACCTGACATGCGCCCCGCGGCGACCTCAGCGGCCACCTCGCCCAGCACCTTGCCCGCTTCCACGAGCCTGCCGATCCTGTCCTTGCCCGCCGGCGTTCTTTCCTCCACATCGGAATCGGCGTGGAGCTCGAAAGGATTCGACCCCGGTATCCACGCTTCGAGGGTGGCCCACCCGTCCGCTCGCAGTCTGAGCGCGAGCGAGAACGGCGACCCGGAAATCGGGACGGTCGCGAGCGGCAAGATGCCGTACCCGCCCGTCGCGAAGTCGGCGTCGTTCCACGAAGGTTCCTCCAGAAACCGCAGCTCCGACCCGGGCGCATCCACCACGTCGTACATCTTCTCGATGGCCTCCAGCATGATTTCCAAGGCTACCGGGATGGTAGGCCCCGATTTCGTAGTCCACTTGCCATCCGTTCCTTGCACCTGGGCGCCATCGCCGGCGACGATACGGTTCGTGGCCTGGCTTTCGAGCAAGGCAAATTTTGCCGTCGTGACGTCGATGGCGGCCGGGATGACGAGGGGCGTGACGTGGCCATGTGCCGGGTCGGCACGCGCAACCGAGAACCCCATGTACTCGTGCCCGTTATCGCCGGTGAAGGTCGACCACTCGATGTAATTGCTGCCCGCGTCCGTGGCGTAGTCGAACTCGTGCCTCGTGCTCGAATGCACGGCGCGGTCGACGGCCTCAATGGCGTCGGCCACGTTCTGCACCTCGAGCATCGAGCCTGCCTTGATCTCGATCAAGTTCCCGCTCGGCGCCGTCGTCCTGATGGCATAATACCCCGGTCGATTGTTGAGCGGCACCTGCCAATCCACGACGTAGTCCTTGCCGTTCTTCACCATCAAGAAGGAGCGGAACGGATTGTCAGATCTCGGCGTGATCGACCACCCTTTGTCGGCGAGCTTGGCGAGGCTTTCCATGACGGATTTGAGCCGCCCGAAATCCCCGTTCTCGATCGATGAACCTTCCAGCACGACGTACCCGCTCGCGCCGGTCCCGGTCATGGCCCACTGGCTCACGGCCATGTCGCAATCGACGGTCTGGTACAGCGTCGTCGCGCCGGCACCGTAAACGTCGAGCGTGAAGGTGACATGTACCTTGCCATCTTGAAGGCTCAAGGCGAAATTTCTCGTGCGGAGCATGCCATTCGATCCATGGGTGCCACGCAGCAGTTTCCCCACCCGATCGAGCAGCGCGCGAAGGTCAACGCCATCCTTAAGCACTCCATTCTCCGAATAATGAACGAGAATCTCGCTCGCGGTGCCAGGATATGCATACACGAGGATCGTTCCCGTCGCGATGTCGCTCGTCGCAGTGAAGGGCACGCCTTGCATCGCGAACGTGTACGTGCAACTGGCGCGGTTCACCGGATCTATCGTGCTCTGCAACCCGTCCACGGTGCCACGCGATTTCGCCGCCTGCAAGTCCGAATTCAACGCCGATGCAGCGTGCGCATATGCATACGCGGCAACCCCCCAAGGATTCGCCACTACATTGCCTCGTCCAGGGTTCAAGACCGTGTTCCACCACCACGCGACTTGCGCGTTCAACACGGTAAAGTAGCTAGCGACGTGGTCTAGCAGTCTCCTATTCTGCTCTACCGCGTCCCCGGCGAAGTCCTCGGCCGAGCAGTGCTGCTCGCCGATGAACCACGGCGGGATGACGCCGAGATAACTGCTGGGAATATTCCACGAAAGCGTCCGGCTGGACGCGTCGTACGAAATTTCGATGTATTCAGGTAAAAGATTGCGGTGTGTCAACGATGCCGGTAGACCGCGCCAAGGTCGGATGCGGATCTCGTGCGGCCCGCTCACGATCGGCGGATATCCAGCCGTGTTTGGCAAGTGCTCATTGAGCTCCTCGGCGATGGCATCCAGGGACATCCGAGCAGCTCGCTCGGGAGCCGCGGCTGCAACTGCCGCGACGACCCCGCTGCTCTCGCCCGTGAGAAGCGCGTGCACGAACGCGGCACGCGAGCTCTCAATCACGGCCGGATCCAGAAAGTGAATGAGGTTCTTCCCTGCTATACTTCCCTCATGACGTGTCCTGAAACTGAGGACCGCCTGGTCGTGCCTGATATGGGAGATCTTGACGGTCTCCAATTCCTTATCCGTCATGCTACCAAGCACCGATAGCAATTCGGTGTACGACGCGATCGTCACCACATCGCCACTCGCGTCCACGTAGCTGATCACCACGTGATCGGGCTGGGCGCGGTACGCGGGATTGGGCGCCATGACCGGCTCCCCAGCATGCCATTGCTCTTTAGGTTCAGCTCGTATCTGGTCCGTCGCGATCGTGGGCGCCAGATCGGTCCGCTGCCCGCTGTACGGTGCGAAAGTGATCTCCCCGGTCACCTGGTCTTGCACCTGCACCCCCCACCCGTACTTGCCGAGGTGGTACCCCCGCGGCGCTCCGTCGGCAGAAACATCGAGGGCCGCGATCCAGTCCATAAGCCATGTCAGCTTGACACCATCAGGAGCAGGGCTATCGTGCAATTCCTCAATGTCAGCAACCGCCATCGTGTACGAGTCGTGCTTCCCCGTCCCGTGATCGAGCAGTTGCAGCTTCAGAGGAACCTGAAGCTCCATCCCCCGGCAAGACCGTGCATAGTGCCACAAGAACCTGGTGATGGCCATCTCATTCTCCCCGCCGATCGGCACGCGGTTCTCCTGGGCGATGACATATGAACCAGGCATGTTACGAGTGCTAATGTCGATGGTATGAAATCTGTCCCCAAGCATCCATCGAAACTCCCGTCCGCGGCATGCGTCAGCACTCCCGGTGGCGATGACGATGTCCGGGTGCGCGGCGTTGAATTCGGCATGCGTGGCGAATGAAATGCGCGTCGCCGCAGCCGTGAAATACTTCGAGATCGTGTTGACGACTTTGCTCGCCAAATTCTTCATCACGGGTTTGTCACCACCATAGAAGCGAACATTCTCGAAGATGAACTCCTTGCTGTCGCCGATCACGACGACATCGACGAAATGTTCCACTTGTTCCATACCATTGCCGTCCACGTACTTCCTCGATCCGCGTTTGAACACCAGGAAATCCGGTTCCTTGTCCTCGAAGGATATCTTCACGAGCACCCCGTCCAAGACGCCGAGCGGCGAATCTTCCGTCGCGAACACAAGCCTGAACGCGGCCTCGGTCATCGCCCCCTTCCACGCACTGGGGCTGAAGATCTTCTCCGTCCGCTCCACGAAGTCATTGAATATCTCCTGCTTACTCGGATCATCCTTGATGGTTTCGATGATGTTCTCGTAACTTGCTCCATAAGGCGTGGCTAGCACGGCAGAGACGTACCGCTTCAAGGATTGTAAATAAACCGACCAGTCTCTCGATCTGATGATTTCCGGCTCGGATCCGGTCTCCCCGGTTTCCTCCGCGACCGCGCTCGTCTCGCCCGTGCCCCTTCGCATGGCATCGAGGGCAAGGACGAACAGCCATTCTTGCCAATCGTGGGAAGACGCTCCTGCCGCGGCGCCCAAGACCATGGAATACTTCCCGCCTTGACTCCGTTTCGTCACGCGCGGGAAGATATCCTCGCCGGGGAATCGCAACGCCAGCATAGCGAACTGGTCTTTGATGCGCGCCAGCACGTCAAGGCGTTCCAGCGTTTCCTCCTTGTCGAAGCTCTTCACGCTCTCGAGGTCTTGCCTCATGCCAGGCCGGCCGCTGTAGAGAGCCTGGTACATGTCCCTCGCGAGCGGGCTAGCGCTGCTCCAGGTCCCTCCAGGCGCATGCTTCGCGAACTCGGATTCCACTCGCGGGTATAGATCGGACAAGACAAGACCGTGCTCTATTAAGCCTGGTAGCACGTCGCGTACCAGCTCGAGCCGCTCCGCGAACCAGGTCATCGCATTGACGTCTCTAGATTTCACGATCTTTTCCACGATCTTCTGCATCGTGCTTAAAACCCGCCTGGTTTCTCCCGCCCCCACCTTTCCCATCTTCTCGAGCGCGGCCTTGACCTTAGCCAAATCGACCTCCGGGTCGACGCTGAGCACCTCACCGCCGCGCATCCAGTCGCGGACGGCCGCAATGTCGGCTTTGTCGACCTCGTCGGCGGAGTGCATGATCCCGTCGCGGTCGCGGACCGAGATGAACAGCTCGTTGCCCTCGGGCACGCCGGACGCGTGGGCGATCGCCTCGCGAGCTTGCTTGCCGGTCACCGGAACCTTGACCCCGGTCTCGGACTCGATCTGGGCACGCGCGGCGCACATGGTCTCGAACCCGTTGAACTGCACCTGGGCCATGATGTTGCTCAAGCGGCGCTTCCCGACCTCGCCCAGGTTGAGGTCGTCCTGGAACGGGTACTGGATCATGCGCCACGCGGGCTCGCTCATGGCGTGGTCGTATTGGGCAAAGTCGAACGAGCCCGAGTCGATTTCCGAGACAATTCTCCGGAGCTGCTCGCGGCACGCGATGGCGCCTTTCATGGCGGCCATGCTCTCGCCGGCCTCCTTGATCCAGAGCTTGTTGAATTCGGGTGCCTCCTTAAGGATCTCGTACAAGTATGCATTGCGCCTGACCTGCTGGTCGAGATGCGCCGTCGCCGCCTCGATGCTGACCATGATGTTCGACATAGCGACGTAGAGGGCGCGCTCGCTCTGGCGCTGCTGGACGACCTCGGTCGACGACTCCAGCGTGCTGAACCACGTGAGCTCGGGCTGGCTGATGGTTTGCGAGCCCCCGCCCATGGTTCTGGCGACGCGCATGCGCACGACGTCGCCCGAGCCGAACGCCTCCGAAAGCACGTTCGAGATCTCGTCTGGGCAACCAAACATGTTGAGTATGTAGCCCAAGCCCTCTTCTTGAAGGAGCTCTTCCCGGATACCTTCCTTGAGCAATTCATGCATGTACCTGCCGATCCACTGGCTGAACGACGTGGCGTACGTGTAGGCACCAGTCCATTCGCCGGTAGCCTTGTCGAGTACTTGGGTCAGGCCGCCGGTGGCCTGGTCAATGCCGAAGCGTGCCGGCATCTTGCACGGGATCTCGTATTGGCCGCCTGCGACGCCTTGAACATTGACCCATGTATTCTCCAAGATCTGGCCGGATATGCCGACCGTGAGGACGCAGGTAACGACCATGACTATGGCATTGAAAAGAGCGATGCGCCAATCTCCGCCCTTGAAGATGTCTCCAGAGCTGGCCGCCTGGTACGCATTGACATAGCTCGACGAGAAATACATGAGGGCATAATCGATGGCATAGTTCGGGTCGGTCATGGGTGCCATGTACCACGGCACGTGGACCGTGCCAGCAGCGTCCTCGATATCCCGGGTCTCTTTGGCATTCCACGCGTATGAAGGTGCTGGACCGCTCCTCGACGTTATCTCGAAACCGAAGCGCCCCTTCTCGTCGATCGTGTACATCAAGCGGCCGAGCCTGCCGGCGGTGCGCCGCTGGATTACTTGCTCGGTCGTCGTCACGGGGGTCGTGTCCGACCAATAGAGGTGCGCGGTGCCGTTCCCGTCTCGCGTGTATCGCACGCTCATGCCGGCGTTATCGATCGTACCGGTAATGAGCACCGTGCCATTGCATCCCGGCCAGATATCTGCATATGACTTTGGCTTGGAGAGTTGAGTTTCCATGGCGGCCGAACCGCACAAGAGAGCACCGACCCTCAACACTCGCGACCAGTTGTTGTGTATCGTGATGGCGAACGAGTAATCGTCTCCATATTCATATGTGCCTCGACTGGTGACGTCTTGCAAGTCCACGATCTCGGCCACCGCGGACCACTCCGATGCATCAACAACACCCCATTCCAAATATGTCGCTGTCACGTTCGATCGAGGAGGCGTGTAGTGGTATTCATATTGCGTCTGCATCATGAAGAATGCAGGATACAACTCGTTGCAGAACGAGCCGTTGCCGCGGTACATGTCGTGCACCGCATGCGTGAACATGCTGTCCGTCGACGCTTGATAGAGCCCGAGGCGGTAAGTCTCGCCAATGAATTCCCCGTGGACCGAGCCTTCCATGTCAGGCAGCTCGAACGACACGCGGAACGGGTCCGGCTTGTTGCTCGGGTCCTCGTCCAGCGCGTCGGCATAACCGATAGCCGACGTGCCGATGTACTCGTAGGGATACACGCCTTCCTTGCCGACATCCGTCCGCATGACCTCGGTTGCTTTCGCGGGGTGGCCGGCGCGGCACTCGCTGATCGCGCCCCAGATGCCCTTCGATGCCTGGCTCCACAAGTAAAACAGCGCCATGGTGAAAATGAAACCACCTATCGGCCCGAGGAATATAGTGCCCAGGATGCCGGCTAGCACCATGATACCAATGCTCACTGCCAAACTCGCAGCTTGCTGGACGAGCCACCACCCATCGATGTTTGCCATGAAGTCGTTCCATGCCATGTCGTAGGCGTATTGCGACGCGTCGAATGGTTCCCGCGGGTCGAGCCACGAGATCGGGAAGAATCGGTCGCCGCCGCCCGTCTTGAAATTCGCAACTTCCCAGTCGAGCCTGCGGTTCCCGTTGTAATCGTAGGCAACGCCGATGCAACGCGGCGTCGAATCCTCGGTTTCCACGTCGTAATAATTGTAGGACTCGTTCGTGAAGATATACATGGTCTCATACGCGTTATTATCATCGGAATCGTAGAAATAAATAACGCCCGGCTCTGTCCGTATCTCGTCGGGCAAGGCGGTGCGTGGGTCCGTCACAACGATCGTGGACGGGTCGTCGATCACGATGACATCGCACGTGACTTGCTGGTCGCCATCGGGACCGAGCATGATGAACGTGCGCTGTTCTTCGAGGTCGCAGCTCTGCTCCGTGATGCCGTCGGTCGAAACCGTGTGGGTCTCGTAGGTCCGGGTGCCGTCCCATGACGTTGCCGTGCTGTTCGCTCCGAGCTCGCGGGGCTGCGTTGCCCAGTAGTCCGCGTGCTGCGCGTTGACCTCATACTGTCCATCAAAATCCATATCCACTTGCTCCGACATTTCATGAAGCTCGGACGAGCCATCCCATTTCCACGCGTGGTGCTTCCACGTGCTCGTCGCAGCATCCCAGATCGTGAGGTTCGACAGCAAGGTGCTCTTCGATGAAACGGTCACGCTGCTTGACTGGATGTAGTTATACGAGCCGTCCTCGTCGAGATCGATGCGGGTCTCGTTTATTCTCTTGTGCTGCGCGATCGAGATCTGCGAGCCTTGCGCGGCGACAGTCGTCGTGTGGTCGAACGACCACGATTCCACCTCGCAGAGCCCATTTGTATTTCCGTCGATGCCGACCATGCAATTGTCGCCATCGAGATAAGGCGTGATTTCGACGCTAGACGCGATGATACCTGTCCATCCCGCGCTGCAGACCACCTCGCCCTCTGCGAAGGCGACCTTGGAAGTCCATTCCACGCGTGCGAAGCCCGTGGCATTGTCGAACGACAGAATCTTGCCCGTTGCGCCTCCAGTAACGCTTATGATCGCTGCGCCTGGCAGTGGGGCAACCCCAAAGGCCGTCGATGCAGTAAATTGCACGCAGAACGACGCGTTGCCATCTTGGTCGTAATATTGGATAGCCAGGTCGAGCACGCCATTCAGATCCGTGTCCATGGCCTCAGACATCACGAAAGACTGGCGCTTCGCTGCGATCACGCACCCTTCACCCGCAGCCACCCATTCTGGAGAGAGTGGGCCGACATACGCAGTGCCGAGCAAGTACGACGTACTCTGGATGGCGTTCGATTGCCAGTCGAAGCTCTTCGCATAGAGCGGGTCAACGATGGTGCCAGACGAGCAATTGAAACGCGTGATCTCGACTTGCTGCAAATCGATGCTCGCTGCCGATATTAAGGTGATCTTCCGCAAGCTGCCGCTGAACGTTATCTCGCCATATGCTGGTAAGTAGATGCCATCTGCAGGAGTTGACTGGTCACGCAAGCCGCGGAACACGGCCTCGGTGAAGCCCGCGCCTTCGGTAAAGGCCGTGATGGGCACGGGTACGTTGATCGACGTCTTGTTGTACAAATCGAGCTTCAAGTACGATGCGGACGATTCGTGCTCGAAATAGAACCCGGTGAGCGCCACGATGCAAGATTCATTGTTGATCTGGCTCGCATTCGTCCATTGCACGATGTATTGCACGGTATCGACGCCATTTGAAAAACCCGCGGGAAGCGCAAAGCAGTCATCTATCGTGCTCTGATTATAGAACCTGGACGTGAACGATGCGACCACGACCCCCGCCCGCAAGAATATGAACGTGATCTTCTCAACCATGGACGGTTGGGTTGCATACACCTGGTAACCGAAGTTCTTGTAATGGCTCCACGCCACCTGGTAGGCCCCGCCGCCAGCATCGACGCGGTCGAGGCCGGGCGCGAAACGGCTCAGCGAGGTATAGTCGATAGTCAGCTGGGCCGCGGCGGTGGATGCCCGCAGCATCCCGATGTCGAATTCCATGTCAACTTTCTCGTCCATCGATGCCTTGTATGATGCAATGTCCAATGACATGTTTGATACTGCGCTGCTGGAGAAGTTCGTGCCGACCAGGTACCCGGTATCGAAATAATCATTCGCCAAAGCCGTGGCGTTCAGCATCGCGTTGGTCCCGTTTGCATACTTACCTTGGAACGAGACCGTGAAACCGCACCATCCGTCCTGGCCGTTGATGAACAAGTCCCCAGCACCGGCGAAGTTGCTCCCGGTCGCGACTGATCTCGCCGAGAACAAGCAAAGTGGTGGCCGGCAATTCGCGAGCGCTCCATAAAAGAAATGCGTTGCTCGATACGCGTTGCCATTCGCTTCGTCCCGCGGGTAAACCGTGGGCGGTGCTACGAATCCACCGAAATCTTGCTCGAATGTCAACACGTCACCATCGATCGACACCTTTATATTCGCCGTGTCCATAAAACACTTATTCGCCGTTAATGCCGTGTATATCTTGTCGGCAACAGTCGCCGGCGTCTCGCTCTTCGTGACCCAGTCGAACCAGTCATTGATGATTCCCGAAATATCCTTGGGCCCGATTTGCACGAAGATGCGGTGCGCTTCAGGCACCGAAAAGAGAGCCGGGTTTTTGGCGCTCTCGATCCCGAAGGCCGTATCTGGTGCGAGGTCAAGTTTCCCTACCAACACTGCCCATTTCTCACCGGCCACGTTGTTGATGATGAAGTGGTCATAGAAATAGGTCTCCGGGATCTGGTCGTATGGCCAAGCACCGCACTGGACAGTGATCTCGTGCTTTGCTTTTTGGAGCGAGCCAGTATCGGCCGCGAGCACGCCGGTGCGGATGTTGAGGTAGCCCTCTTTCCACGCGCTGTACGGGAATAACGTGGTACTGGTCATGGTCGACGTGTACGGGATAGGACTGGAGAAATCAGGAACGATCGAGTAGTTGCGGTTATAATACAAGTCGCGTTCTGGGAGTGCTTGCTGGATGTTGCGATACAACCGGACATCGACATAATCAGGCTCGGAACCGTTGATCTCGGTCGACGGCCAGATTCGGACACCATCGATCGACGTCTGCGATGTTGGAATGACTTGCATGATGGGGCTCGTCGTCGCCACCCAGGTCTCGTCTGCATACGACACCGGCAAGTTCTGCACGTTGCTAAAGGGCGCGATCAGCGCCGTGTTCGTGCCGAACGCGAAGTCCCGGCCCGCGTAGTAATTATCATATTTCGGCGAATTCCACGCAAGAGCTTGATCAGCGTACTTGAAGCAATGCTCGTCCCAGAACTCGACGCGCGTCTTATTCGTTGCCAATGCGTTCCGCAACGACGTCGTACCGAGGTCGAATTGTTGGCTGAAGTTCTTGACCACGATGTCCTTGACGCCCGGGGCCTTGCGGTAGGTCATGATGATATCATCCATGATGCCATGTGCATTGCCGTTCGCAGGCAGGTCGTTGAGCACGATGTCGCCGAACGAGAATTCTTGCGATGCGAGGGCCAGCGATGCCGCATTCTGGGGCTTCGATAATGCCCAATAATTCGAGAACTGGTAGTAGTGCCATGGCTGCACGATGACCGTGACCTTGCGATCATACTGGGCGAGGTGCTGGGCATTGTAACCGACGCCGGTCATGGGATTATTCGCACGCTCGCCGGTCGAATCGTAGATCGTGAAAATACCAGATGCAACCGTCGGCATCTCCCGGGTACTTATCCATTCATCGAGCTTGAATCGCAAGAACACGTTGCGCGATGCGATGTCGTCCTCGGACCCGGCAGTCGTGTTAATCGAACCATCACCATCCATGTCCGTGATAGGCATCTCGTAATACGTCCAGTCGTTGCCGTTGGGCGTCGATGGGGATTTTTTGCCGTTGTTGTCATCCTCGTGGAACGCGTTCTTGATGTCGTCCCAAGTCGCTGTCGCCGGGTTCATGAACGGGTCTGATGGTATGTCGTAGTCTTGCACGTTCAAGATACCCGTGAGGTTGCCCGTGATGGCGAATTGCAAGTCATCGGTCAAGCCGTTGTGCGTGCCACCATAGCGATCGAGCCCCATGTTCTTGGTCACGTTGTTGCAATAGAAACTCAAGAATTGACTGCTGAATAGGCGCTCTTTGACCCGCTGGGGCATCAGACTTGATACAGTGATGATTGATTCCCACCCTTGGATAACTGGATCAATCCAGTATACGTTCGCATCGTCGGCGCACGAAACCATCAAGATCACGTGGCATGTCCTGCTCTCGAGCAAGGAATTGCCTGAACCTGTCCATCCATTTCCAGCTGGGGCATTCGACAAGATATCGAAAATGGCTGGGATTGTCATGTTCAAGCTACCAGTGGTAATCGACCGCGCGAACGTGGCGTTGACCAGCGGGTCGTTTACATCCATGACGATGAATGATACAGTGACCGGATCGATATATGCGTCCCCATCCGTGTTCGTGATGCTGGGCACGACGACCGACGTGTTGAGTTGAGCGCGGTAGGGCATGTAGAGCTCCGGATAGAGTAAGGCCGAAGGTGCGGTCGAGTTCAACGCGTGCATGAAGATGCCCTCGCGAGTCTTGTTGCCAACCTTGACATCTGCCCACTTGATACCATCACGTGCAGTGCTGTTCACGAATTGCCAACCACTAAGTAATACCTCATTTTTATTCAAGCGCTGCTCGTTGCGGAAAACGCCCGCTGGTCGCTGTCGGAGCTCGTCATGGAACAAATCGGTGAACGTGATCGTCGTCTTGTAACCCGATACCTCGGCAGTTAGGTCGTTGAGCAACATGTCGGTCATGTTGAAACCGGCAATCGCCCGGGCATGGGCTGCCTTGTATATATCATTCATGCCGTACCCGATATCGTTGTGCTCGACCCGAATCACATCAACCTTGAAATGTGTGGCATTCATGACCGGTATGCGGAGGCTAATGTTCGCGTTGGAATCGAGCGGATATCCCGTGAAATTGCCATATGCGGGATCGGATGCGTTGGACCACGTGCCGAAGATCGGGTCACCATTGTCATTGGTGATCTCTGCACCCGAAGCATCGCGCAAGTTCGAGAGCCACGTGGGTGTTGTGAATGTTGACTTGTAGATATCGCTGATAGCCGGGCCGTCGCGCTCGATGACCAAGCGTAATTTGCTGAACGTGACGTTATAGCCCGAGGGATCGGTCATCGCAATCGAACCACCAGTGGCGTTGTTATGATCATATGTCCCGGTCTCAAGTGCTGTACCATTCGACGTGATCGATGGCAGTTCCGACGTCAAGTTCCAAACTGATTTCTGGGCTTGCCAGAAATTCGTGACGATGCCGAGGTTCCCGATCATGACTTCCTTGCACGAATAATTCGCTAACGACGTGATCTCGAACGTCAAATCGAGTGGCTTCTCGATCCACGTGTCAGAAACATTGTCCCCATCGGTATCGATGTATAATAGACCGCCATAAAACTGGTCATAGAGCCCGTCATTGTCCGTGTCGATCGGGGCCCAATCCGTGAACCCGTCGAGCGGGATCATGAACGGTTCCCAATCGGAACAATCGCCTGGCAAAACCAGATCAAAATGTTGCACAAGAACCCCGTTAATCTTGATGGTAACGTTCGCACCATCATACGACGGATACATGGCCTCGTACCTGCTCCTGAACTCTTCCTCGTCGATCGGGTCGCCGAGGTCATAGAAGGCGGGGTTGAACCTACCCTTCACTGCAGTGCTGCCCTCGTACGTGGTCTCGTTGTCGATCTCGATTGCCTCGTATTCTGCCCACAAGTCATCGACAGCATTCGGGTCGGGCACGAAGATTGACGTCGTGTTCCGTATGCTGACCATGCCGTAAATCATGGGATACATGGTGACCCACTCGGGCAGTTCTGGCGTCGCGTTGCCGATGTCGCGGCCCGCGAGCATGTCAACGATGGTCTGCAAGTCATCGCCGCGGATTCCCATGCCGTAATCCTCGAGCATGTAGTCCAGGCCATATACGAGTGAAGGCATCGAAAGATTGTACGAGTACGTGCTCTTTATCGTGATCTGGCCCACGTTCGAGCTAGACGCAGCGAGATATGCCGTTTCATTGCTCCACGCCGTGAACTTGTAATTGCCAGGCGCGAGCCATTCGAGGCCGGCGATCTCGGGCGAAACGTAAATGTCAACGGTGCCGTCGGTGTTCGTCATTGCTTGCAACGATGACGCATTCATGATAACCTCGTCCGTCGCCGGGTCGCTGAGTTCCATGTAGACCGCGGCAGCGTGGTCAGGCACGCGGAAGTCGTCGTTCCAGCCGCTCGCATCGGTATCGCCGCCCGGTGTCGCTGTTTCTGGTGCAAGCGTTCCGTTTGTAGTAGGATTCGCCTCGACAAGCTGCATGGTGACCGGGAAGCCTGTAAGATCTGGCGTGCCATCACCATCAATGTCATGCTGTTCAAATATTTGCGCAGCCGATACCTCGCGGCTGCCTCCGAGTAGCATGACTTGCTCGCGGGAAAGTCGGATGCGGCCGATCGAGTGGCTATCAGCGTGGTAGGGATCATAATAGGCAGCGCCGTGAGAGCCATCATTCTCGAACCAATCGGCGTTGGAAGCGTTCGCGAACCACGATGGCACGAGCGAGTTGCCATTACCATCGACGGGGATAGATAATTCCTTGCCAGCCCACGAGAATTGCGCGTCGTAGAACGCGCGGGCAAATAAGCTGATGTCATCGACCGTGACGCACGTTCCTTGCAAGTTCAATGCTTGAATTATCTCCACGACATCCTTGATGGGCAAGCCATCCGCGAAATTGACGGTAGCGATGCCTTGCGCGTTCGTGAAAGACACTAGCCACGCGCTCGGCCCCCAATTTCGAAGCGCGACCGTGCCGGGCACCGGCTCGAGGTACGGGTAGAAGATCGGGTCTTCCCGCACGGCTTGCACGAGCCCGGTGGTTGTTCCGACGAGCGACTGCACGAGCTGGGCGGGATAGAGGTCGAGCAAGTAGCCGAGGTCGGTCGATCCTTGCACGTCGTCGCGCCATTGCAAGCTATTCGGCGTGATACCGACTTGCACCCAGACAGGCTTGTTCACCAGCGGGGTGCCATCGGCCGCCGTCAGATTAAACGACATGGAGAAGGGATCACCATACGTGGCATTCGTGATGAACTGGTTGAAGCTAAGACCATCCTCGGCGCCATAGATCGGGTTATCATGCACGTTGCGCTGTATATCCCGGGCATTCGAGCTCGCTGCATCCGTCACGACGAACTTGAGCTCGGTCGGGGCATTGCCCACGACGAGCGTGAGGGAGATGCTGGTCGTTTCGTACCTGGGGTTCGCCTGCCCACCGAGCACGACGGGATCATAGACGATCCTCGCTGAATACGTGCCGGGTGGCAAGTAGGTCGGCGTGTTCTTTGCCGTGTCGACCACGAAGCCGAACGCTCCGCCAGCGCCGATCGTGAAGGCGAGGTAGGGCTGGAAGGTGCCGGGTGCTGTCTCTATCTGGAGCAAGCCGGTCGATCCCGTGTCCCAGTAATTGGATTCATCGAGCTGGATCGCCATCGTGGAGTTCCCCAAGATGCTGTAGTCGGCCAGCGTCGTGTTGTACAGGAATGCAAATCCAGGCGAGAATTGTGCGTAGATGCCGATGCCCGCCGTGACGTTGCACGACGCTGTCCCAGGCTTGACCACGAGGCAATACTTGCTGCCCGGGGTCACGGCGATGCCCGCCGGGATCGTCGTCCAGCCCAGTGCATCGAGCCTATCGCCCGTGAAGGTCGCATACGGCACGGTTGTTGACCAGGCCATCGTGTCGCCATACTCGAGAACATCGCCGCGCACTTGCCACACCTCGACCACGATGTTCGTGGGGTCGTTGGTCGTGTCATTGTCGTCGCACGTCATGAGCTTGATGCTATCGATGCGCGTCCGCTGCGGGATGAACTGCACGCCGAGTCGAGCTGCGGTGACCGGCCCCACGTTGATCGGGATGGTGCCGAGCGTGATATTCGAGTTGGGAGCGATGCTCGGCAATGACCGGTCGAGCACCCACGCGCCCGTGGCGGGATTGTATCGCACGAGCTTGAAACTCGATGATATCTGCTGGTTCGCCATCATCGCCATCATCTGGTGGTTATCGTCATCGCGCAAGTTGCCCATGAACGCCGTGAGCTCGCCGGCCGTGATGTCGGCGCGCCACGAAGTCCTGGCAAGCGTCGTGATCTCGATAGGCGCAAGTGCCCGCTCGTACACGAGGACATCATCGAGGAATCCTGCGAGGGTCGCGTTCGTCGCGCGATCGAGACCGAAGGCAAAGTTCCCGGGGATGAAGCTAGCCGACATGTTAAAAACTACTCCGGTCGATTGCTTGACGAGCAAGCCATCCACGTACGACGTGATGCGGCCCGCGGTGGGCTCGAACACGACTGCGATCAAGTACCAGGATAATGGCTCGAACGCGTAGTAATGGAAGATCGTGCCGCTTCGCCAGATGATGCGGAGCCCGTCAGGGCAGATGCCGATGGCCGTGCCGGGCAAGGCGGTGCCGTTGACCACGCGCCGCGCGTCGAGTAACGGGGTGCCGAGGCTCGACGTGCCGTCGATGGCGAGGGCTTGGACGCGCACTGCCACGGTCGTGTCACGCGTGGCGGAGTCCGTGGTGTTCAAGGCAAGGAACGTGGTCCCGTTCAAGTACAGCGCCTTGCCGAAGAACCCGGCGCCGTAGGCCGGCGTGACGCTCTTGTTGCCTTGCATGACCAGCGATGAAACGTGCTGCCCTGCCGCGATCGAGCTCTCCATGGTCGCGTTGACCAGGAGGTTGCCCGATGGTACCGGCGTGTCGTCGCTGTAATAGGTCGCGAGCTCCGACGTCACGACCAGCGATTCCTTGGCGATCGTGAACGGGCTCGCGAGCGTGAAGGCCGCCGCGGTGAAGAAAGGCGAGCCGGTGTACCGCAAGCGCATCGCCGCGTATGTACCTGGATCACCAATAATCTCGATGTCTGTTGACTGGAATATCCCGGGCTTGCCATCCGCGGGCATGCCGATGGGGTTCGGCTCGTCGCTCGACACGTAGAGCGAGTCGACGAGGAAGTTGCTGATCTTGGCGCCGAGCACCGTGCCGCTCGCGTTCGCGACGATCCGGTCAACATGCAAGTAGTCAGAGAAGGGAATCGTGAGGCTTGTCGCCGTCCAGCCGCCGACCTGGATGGTCGTGGTCAAGGGGGAAATGGTCATGTTCGTCGTGGCCGGGCACGTGTAATTCAAGGACGGTATGGCATACTTGACTAGATGTACCTGCGCCGGGTTACCAGCGTAGGCATTGGATGCCCACGTCGTTGCCCCGGCGAGCACGTCGGCGAGATAGACGCCAGCAATACCAATAATTTGCGTGGGTGCCGCCGTCGACGCGATGCTGCCAGTCCAATAATCATTATCGATGGCCGTGACCTTGATGCCCGCGATGTTGCTCGCGTTGAACGGAACAAGCGGGTTAGCTTGGAGCAGCGCACTGAAGGGTACAGCGATGCGGATGAGCTCGAACTCGCCCGCGCCGAAATCCACGCGTCGCGATTCGGGATGCACGCTCGTGTCAAAGTAGGCCGCGAGGGCTGCCTTGTCAAGCACGAAGGGATAGGATTGCAGCGTCGGCGTCATGAACTCGATGGTGATGTTCTTGAACGTGCAAGCTTGCAGCTCGTAGCTGAACGCCGCGGGCAAGAGCAAGTCAATGGCGAAGCCCTCGAACGCCGTTATGGGCCGCGACAAGTTCGCGAGCTGGTCGGTGAGATCGACCGCGAAGCCAGTGGTGACGCCGTTTGACTTGAACTGCCGCGACACGAAGAACATGTCCTCGGTCGCCGTGGCATCCGTTGACCAGGGCCAGTTGATAGCGGGGATCTCGACGCCGGTGATCACGGCCTGGTTGCCGTAAGAATACTTCGCCGCGCGCGTGACGTTGAGCAAGTTACCAGTGTAAGCATCAAGGGAGGTGACAGGCACCTTGAACGACCCGTTCGGTGCCGTGATCACGCTCGCGTAGTGCAAGCCATCGATCGTGATGTCGACCTGGTCGCTCGCATAGCCGAGGCCGAACGAGTCGACGATCTGCCCGCTGATGATGGAACCATAGGACGCGCTCAAGGTCGTCGCCAAGCCTGCCATGGTCTTGGTCGTGTCGAGTGATACCTCGAACTTACCAATTGCTCCAACATTGCCCGCGCGATCGGCGGCCTGGTACTCCACGACCGTGAAATTCACGCCGGGGTTCGATCGCCACATGTCGGCGAGCGATGCTTGTACCATGTAGGATCCCGTCACTGCTGGGGGCTCCACGATCTCCATCGCTGTGATGACCGAGCCGGTCGCAGTAGCGAACGTGAGCTCCAGCGTGCTCGGCTCGGATATCGTGAACGCGTAAACTGCTTGCCGCGAAACCAGGTACGCTGCCGATGTATCATTCAAGGTCGTGGCAACGGCGATGCTCGCGTCGAGACCATTGACTTGAGGCAAAACAGGGCCCGTGATGGAAGGAGGTGCATTGTCCACGAGCATGTTCATGTAGGCGGTGCCGGTGGTATTCCTGTCCGTCATAGCAACTGCGCGTATCGTGTACAAGCCATCATCCACAGCGGTCGTGTTCCACGCCGTCGAGAACGTTTCCCGATCCCTCGTGCCGTCGGTCTGGATTGTCGACCAGGTCGCGTTGTCCGTGCTGTAATCGAAGGTCACGTTCATGACGTGGATTTCGTGGACGCGCGCGGCGAGGGTCGTGATGCCGCTAGCCGGGAATGCCGAATAAGCGTTCCTCGCCGATGCCTGGACCAGCGCCCTGCTCGCGGCGTGATGGTCGATTTCTGCCCATCGGTTCACGATGTTGAAGTTCGTGCCCGGGGCGAGGCTGTAGTTGAACCTCTCGATCTGGCCATCCCAGCTCGTCTTGATGTTGTCGAGCTTGCAGGCGTCGTGGAACGTGACGCGCATGGCGCGCAAGCCGCGGCTGTCGAGCGGGACCGTCGATGTCACGATGGCCGTCGTGCTGCCGATCTTCAGCTCGCACGCGGTGGGGGATATCACGCTCAGCGAAACATGTGCCCAGGATCCTTGCGAGAATCCGACACCGAGCCACGTGCCATCCATGCTCGCCGCTCCCACGCTGTTCATCACGCCAGCTTTAAACTGGACACCGAAGATGCGTGCGCCAAACTGATTGAGCAGCTCGATCAAGATCTTCGATGGCGATACCGTGTCAGGCACGTAGTACACGTCGAACTCGACCGTGCCCGAGTCGGCGGTGGATGACGGAACCGAGAACGGATACTGGTAGATGCAAGGCTCGCTGGAGGTCGTGCCCGGGAGGAATTCCACGTGGGGATCGACCAGGGCAAGCGGGTCAACGATGAATTGCGGCACCGGATC
>JAUQYW010000071.1 GCA_030587525.1 Candidatus Sigynarchaeota archaeon
TATCATTATAATACAAGGGGATGCTATGACAGCCATTCGCGAACCAGGAAAGATCAATGCAGACACGACGCTCATCGATGCTGGCATGATGGGTGCCGAACGCGTGCTTGGCGTGTATGTCATCAAGGGAGAAAAGGCCTGTTTGATAGATTCCGGCACCCGTGACAGTGTTGGCCGGATTATGCATGGCCTCAAACAAATCGGCGTTTTGGTACCGGATATCGTGATTTTAACACATTCACATTGGGATCACACGCAAGGTATCCCGGCGCTTCGCAAGCTTGCTATGAAATCGGGAAAGAAGATGGATGTCATGGCTTACGTGAACGCGATTCCAAACCTCGCCGATCAAAGTTTCAATAGCAAGAACATGTCAAAAATGAAATTTGATAACATCACGGACGTGATTCCTCTCCAAGAAGGTGGAACCATCGATCTCGGCGGCATCACGTTGCGGGTTTATGGCACGCCGGGACACATGATCGATCATATCGGGATTTTGGACGAGAAAAACAAGAACTTGTTCATCGGCGATGCCCTCGGGGTAAAAGTGGGGGATCACGCGTACATCTCACCGTGTGCCCCACCACTCTGGGATGAAAACGGATTTTTTTCGACGATCCAGCATTTGAGGTCTATCCCGTACGAAACCTTGTCGCTTTCACATTTTGGGTGCTTGACCGGAGCCGACGCACGTGCCATCCTCGACGAGGCACTCGAAACTTACACCATATACAAGAGCATCATCGAGGAACGCAAGGATCCACTCAATGACGTCGATGGTATCGTGCAAGATGCACTCAAGCGGACGAACACGGTTGTTCCAGATTTCAAGCTCTACAAGAAGGGTTTCACGTTCATGCTCAATCTCGTCAATTTCTTCGCGAGAATGGTTCGCAAGAAACCAATTATGGTGAAGGATATCCTGATAAAACTCCAAGTCAAGACCCTCATCGATGGCTATCTCACGTCCCAGAAAGGTGCATGATCATCAAGATTCTCGTCACCGGCAGTTCCGGTTATCTCGGTAAAAACCTCGTAGTCACTGCGCTGGGCGCAGGACACGACGTCATTGGATTTAGCAGGAAGCCA
>JAUQYW010000077.1 GCA_030587525.1 Candidatus Sigynarchaeota archaeon
GATCGTGACCGATGTCTTCGAGAAGCCGTTCGAGGTCCTTGCAAAGGTGGCGAAAAGATGGCAAGGCTGCGAACTCCACACCGTGAACGTCAAGAAAGATGACCCCGTGAAGGTTTGCATGAAGTTGACAAAGGACCTCGGGGTCGACGCGGTGCTTGACACGATCGGCGATAAGACGACCGTGATCCCTGGCATCAAATCGTTGCGCCGTGGCCGGAGGATGCTCATGTTCTCAGGATTCGAGGACAAAATCGAGTTTCCGCTAACCTGGGTATCCGGTGAGCGGGAGCTGACGTCATCATGCAACAATCCATTTCCAGACTACATTACTGGCATTGACTTGATGGCACAAGGAAAAGTCGTCATCAAGGATATGATCACGCACACATTCAAGCTCGATCAATACCAGGAAGCGTTTGATGTCGCGATCAACAAGGAAGAGCATAATTCCATAAAGGTCGTTATTGTACCTTGAAGTAAAGCATCGGTTCGTTTTACTTTTTTGTCCATCTGTTTTATTTTTTTTTAAATCTTTCTGCTTTTCCTTGCAGTTAGGACAAGCTCCTTGATTTCTGATGGCAATTGCTCATCTTGCCATTTTCTTTCTGCATCTATTGATTTACCTGCATTTTTCACGGCTTTCAAAGCATACAACGCTGCCCCTAACGAATGGTCAGCCATGTGAGCAGTTGCAACAGCGTGTCCAACAGAACGAGCCACTGCTATTGCAATCGGGTTTGAAGATTCGTGTGCTACCGCAATTGCATCTAACGACGCTTTTCTTGCGTCGCCAACTGAAGCATTTCCTTGTTTCCACGCTTCAGCCACATCTAGCGCATTTCTTAGTCGCTCATCTATCTTTTCACCGAAGAGATGCAATACATGCTCCACACAGTCGCAAGCCCATTTAATTAACTGATAGTGCTGTTCCTTTTTTAGAGGCCCGCCCCGATGTTCTGCAACAAATCGTTTGTCTCGCATTTTTACCTTTGTCCGCTATGTTTTGTTATGTCTTTTTACAATGCCCGCTAATAATTCCATCAAGGTCGTTATTGTACCTTGAAGTACAGCATAGCAGTTCAATATTTTTATTCTTGGAAAATCAGAGAAATCGGAGAATTATTTAGGATTCATCTGGATCACGCGATGTGGCCACGCGCGCTTTTCGATGGATGAGCTCCTTCATTTTTTGCTCGAGATCGTGCTCTAGGCTAAATAAAGTGCCGAATTCCGGGCCATTTTGCGCATTCATCTTGAGCTGGTTCTTGATAGCAGCAAAATATTTCTCGAGCATGGCGATCTCCCATTCCTGCATCGTGGCGAATTTCGTGCCCAAGTGCTTGCACGCGAACCAGATCAGGTATTCCAGCAAGTATTTCTTGTCATCGCCGAACTCGTCGAACATGTCGAGGAGCTGGACGGGAAGGCGGTTGTTGAACTGGTTCCGCTTCAGCTTGAAATTGAGATTTTCTTCGGGGTCAGTCAT
>JAUQYW010000093.1 GCA_030587525.1 Candidatus Sigynarchaeota archaeon
CGCCCCCGAAGCCATCGGACACGGCCAAGGTGAAATTGTATATGCCGACCGCGAGCGTGCCGAGCTGGATGCCGAACGGCACACCCGACGACCACGTGCCTGACGTGAAATTGGTACCGTTGATGAACAGCGTGTACCGGGCCGCGCCCGTGCTCGTGTCCGTGATGACGATGTCGTGGAAGTAGGACGGGGAGGTGGCGTTCCACGCGTGCAAGTTCAAGTGCGAGAAGGTGAGGACGGGGTCGAGGTTGTAGACCGTGACGCTGGCACGTGATTCCGTTATCCCGCCGATGCCGTCGTGGAATTGGATAGACACGTTATGCAAACCGATGCCAAGGCTATCCACCTGCACCCATATAGCCCCAGATGGCCATATGGCCGAGTTATTGGTCCAGGTACTATTGGCGACCCGGGCGCCGTCGATGAAGGCTTCGTAGGTTGGCGACAAGATCGCCGTGTAATCGCGGACGGACCACGTCATGTTGTGCCCCGTGGTGCTGTACTCGTACGACATGTTCGCGGGGGTTCTATAGATGACGGGCGGGTGATTCGTGACATTGGTGATGACCGTATCGCTGGCAGTGAGACCGAAGCCATCGTTGACGATGATCGTGCAGTTGTACGAGCCGATGGTTGTCGACGGCACGATCTTGACGATCGGCGCGCCGGAAGTCCACAGCCCCGACGAGTCTTGCGAGCCATTAATGTACATCGTGTAGTTCGCGGTCGCAGTCGAGTTATCGGTCGCCGTCCACGTGATCGCGAGCGGGTCGTGATCCATGCCCGTGATATCGGCCGGGGCATCGACGGCTGGCGGCGTGTTGGGGACTTCCAGCGACAAGAAGGTCGTCGGCGTGGTGCCATTCAAAGCCTCGCCCGCGACGAAGAACGTGTTGCCGGGACCTGCTTGGATGCCGCACGCCCGCGACGACGTGGGTCCTGTCCAGATCTTCTTCCACAAGAACGAGCCTGACATGTTGAAGGCAGCGATGAGCATGCTCTGCGCGGGCACGCCGAAACTGGTCGTGGAACCGGTGACGATGAGCGTGTCGTTCACGACGGCCAAGCCGCCGATGCGCTCGTCATTGGTACCTCCCCATTCCTCCCCCCAAGGACTGGTCATTGCTTCAGTATATTTTTCCAAATATACATTATCATCGATGCCCATGAAGGTTCCATCGCCCGCCGTATAGATAAATCCGCTATATTCGATGATTTCATTTCCATGGTCTTTGCCGTCTCCTAAATAGAAGGTCCCGTTAAAGACATTGTTTCCATTCAGATCGAATTTAACGAGGTTGGAAGAAGCACTATCACCTTCGATCGCATACAATCTATTGTTATGGACGATGCCATTCACGAACACTTCATCGATGAAATCATACCCCCAATTCGTATGCCACGCGGCAGCGCCCGCGCTATTAAACCTTGTGATGAACCCGTCCGTGTTGCTGGTCGTGTTGCCTTGGCCGCCGAGCCAGTACACGTCATTGCCGCCGATGACTGCCTTGCGCCCATAATTGTATGTCGAATCGTTGTGCCACCGCTGCCACTGGAGCGTGCCGTTCAGCCAGTACTTTGCGAGATATGCTTTATCGAGATGCGTCCCAGCGATGTAATAGCTCGTGCCGTTGACGACGAGGTCGTTCGGCACGCCTTGCACGGCGGCGGTCGTGTTCGTGAGCAGGTCGCCAGCCGTGTTGTAGTGCAAGAACGCCTTGTCTTGCGTGAGCAGGTAGATGTCGCTGCCTTGCATGGACATGAAGACCGTCTTGTTCCAGGCCGGCACGCGGCTGTACTTCGTCCAAGCCGTGTACGTCGTCGCGAGCGTGGAAATACCAATAGCCCGGGTCGATCCCGGGCGCGTGGGGTTCACTGCAGCATGCTGGTTGCCCGGCACCAGCGTGATGCCGGCCAGCAACACGATGCTGCACGCCATCACGATCGGCAGCGTTCTCCAGTGCGATGCACGCGTGTCCATGTGGTATCACCAGTCGTCCAGTTCTCGCAATATTGAAATCTCGTTCGGCTTATTAATGTCTATCGAACGTTTCTTATGGACATCAGCAACGAGTGGTTCCCACGTGGAAGGCGCTATTCCTGAATATCCTTGATCGTGACTACCAAGGTAGAGATGTTCTTAGTTCGTAAAATGCGCCGCAGTTCCTTCTCGTAATACATGCAAGATGAGCAGCCGAATCCGTATTTCTGGATCACCCGGTCGTTCGAATCGTGCATTGCTTTGATCGCAGTTGTTATGAAGTCAACAGCAGGCATGATTTCAGATTTTTTGAAATAGGCCAATGCCGCTGTGCTCGGAAACATGATTTCACAGTCGAAATCTTCGCCAGCACTGGTTTCATCGTGATTTTCCGGTTTAAACTCCGCGATGAGCTTTACCATCGGCATGTCGTTGATCCTCGCGAGGTTCAGAGCACTATACTGAAATATGGTTACCGAAAGAATGATCTCGACTTGCCTAAAGAAGTGAATGGTAGATTTAATTTTATAAGATTCATAAGTTACATGTAATTATCGTCGTTTTTCCAAATCGCAGTAGGGCTGGTGACATGACTGATATGTCTGGTTTGAACATTTTTTTCGGAGCACAAAAATATCTTACTGATTGCGTGCGCGATTCGATAAAAGCATTAGATACCGAACGTCTCAAGAATCTGTTCTCGATTCTCATCGAAGGTAGGAAGCACAACATCATTGTAGATGGCCAGGGCAGGTCGCTCCAAAGCATCCTGCTCGTCGAAGACTGCCTGGAACACAACGGTTTCCCGATCATCCTTCCGGCGATGAATGCATCGCTACGGCCTTGGGATCGCAATGACATCTTTTTTTTCAATTCGGGCTCGGGTTCAGGATCCCCGATATCGCACGCCCAGGCTGCTAAAAAAGACGGCTTGCGCGTCATAGGAATGACATACAACGCGAACCTCTTAGATTTTCCCGATGCCCTGGTTCTTGCACCATCGAAAAACAAGAACGCATTGTACTCCCCCTTGGGTACAGAATTTGAGCTCAGTTCTGCGGTGATTGGCGCGGCCATTGGTTACAGCGTTCGAGAAACGATACAGCAATCGATGGAGGATTTCGAGCAATCTTCCCAGCAAATCGTTTCATTATTCGATAGCACCCGTACCTATTTCGAGGAGAACCTGGAAATGCTGATGGCATATATCTCGCTCATTTCAAACTATATTTGTTGCGAAAACAAGAACCAAGTGTATTTCAGAGGCGTCGGGCGGGACATGATCGTTAATCAGGTCGCTGCCATCCGTTACGGTCACTTGCGCAAGGAACCAGACAAGGATCTCCGGGTGATCTACGAGGGCCATTGGGATCTTCGAAAGGAAAACGATCTCGTCATCCTCACGTCTGGTAGCGGCTCCACGTCGCAAACCATGGATTATGCTTTGCAAGCCTTCGTTTCAGGCCTTCGCGTTTTCGGCATCACGTCATTCGCGAATTCCGACCTTGGTCGCTTCACTAAACGGTGCGATGGTTGCCTGGTCGTGCCCGGGCGCAAAGATCCCTTCTCTATGTACAACGTGATTCACACGCAGCGGGCCAATTTCTTGCCTGAATTCGAGCTGAACGTGTACCTCACGCTCGACGCCTTGCTTGCCCAGATCGCCGCGAATCACGGCATCACCGAGGAAGACATGCGGAAATCCCACCGGTTGAAAGCGTTGGAGTGAATTTTCATTTTTCTTTTCCTTTTGATCATCTTGATATCCCTAGACGCCGGTATGATCCATGAAACCACTCGATGTCATCATCGATACCGATATAGGCTCCGATATCGATGATGCCTATGCATTGGCTCTTGCGATACGTGGACCATTAAATCTTCTCGGCGTATCGACTGTATCAGGCAATACCATAACACGAGGCGCCATTGTCAAGAAAATGCTTGCGATCGAGAATAAACCCGGCATTCCCGTGTTTGCGGGAAAACAATCCCGTGCGTTGATGGTATATGGAATATGGGTTAAAGGGAACGAAAATATCGAGGTAAATCCAGACCTGGATGCTATGGTCGAGTTCTATTGGCACAGCATCGAACGCAGCACGGACGGTGCCGTCCATATCGTGGGAATCGGCCCGCTATCGAACCTTGCTGCCATCCGTGAACGGAATCCCGCCAGATTTGACGAGATGGTGGTCCTAATGATAATGGGCGGTGCTATTTACAAATCATACTATGGCACATTGCATCTCTTGCCTGAATACAACATCGCTATGGACAAGCAAGCGGCAAGGGAAATCTTTGCATCGAAAGTTGCGCTGACCGTTGTGCCACTTGACGTCACGATGGCCATGAAAATGGCGGCGCGGGATTTTGAATTCCTCGAAGCCAAGTCACGTGATGACGCGTTGATCGCGGGCTTGTTGGAAATGACCCGGATCTTCCAATCGCATTGGATCGGGCACAGGATGCCGATTTTGCACGATCCCGCGACCCTCGGAGTTTTACTAGATAATACCCTTGGAACTTTTACTCCATTACCATTGATCATAACGCGCGGCGGATTTACCCGCCAAGTCAAAAGAAAATCGCCTGGAATCATTGATAAAAAAGTCTGCCTTGATATGGACAAGCAGCGGTTTTTCGATCTATTTTACCGCACGCTGGTTGGCCATGGACCGCCAGGTTCACCGCCTTGATGACTTTTCCCCAATGCAGAAGGTGCAAATCGTGTCCATCATAGATAAACGCAAAGTGCTCCGCTTGTTGTCGGATGCGACCGAGGTTGCCAAGTCATTCCCGCGATTAATCGAGCTTGAGCTCCTTCCTGATGAAAGCATCACGATCGTGGGTGACACGCATGGCGACATCGACATGCTCAAGAAAATAATCGGCCAGTTCTTGCCAGATTCATTCAATCAAAGAGGGGAACGGCTCTTGTTCCTTGGAGATTATGTTGATCGGAACGAGCACGATATCGAAAATATCAATTATCTCTTGAAATTGATGGCGGAAGTACCCTCCAGGCTGATGATGCTCCGCGGCAACCACGAGGAACATTACTGCAATCTCAATTATGGATTTTACGACAACTTGGTAAACGCGGGTCTCGATGAATACTATTCCATGTATGAAGGCGTGTTCCGCTTGTTGCCAGTCGCGTGCGTGATACGAAACTTGCACGTGTTCTGCTGCCACGGCATGGTTCCCGAGCTCCGCGGTGCGGTGATGCTCGCCGAGATCGCGAACGTTCCCCGCGCTTCCAGGTCGGAAGAATGGGATCCAATCACGACCCAGCTGCTGTGGAATGATCCCAGCCAAGAAGAAGCGGAATTCAGCGAGCCGAGTATCAGAGGCATTGGGATTGAAATGGGGAAGCGCGACCTGGACGATTTCTTGAAAGCAAATGGCCTCAAACTGGTGATACGCTCGCATCAAGCTTTTCCGGAAGGATTCAAATTGCTCCTGGGAGGTAAGGTCTTGTCCATTTTTTCCACGCCGAATTATGGCATGGCCCAAAACGATGCAACGATCGCGAGGCTTCATGGCGACGGCCGCGTTGACATTTTAAAGGCAGGAATCGATGACAAGGAATTTTCCATAGTTGAGACGATGAAATTATCGTGATTGCCTAATCATGATGCGCTGATTCGATTTGATCATGTTGATCGCACGTGAAATTGGTAAAAAAATGTACCCGTGCTTCATGAAAGCCATCATCGACCGGCTTGTTTTTTAAAAAGGAAAGGTTTTATGAAATCGCAGAGATATTTGTACATAAAAGACACGAAGCTGACGACCAATGAAGCTGCTTGACAGTCGAATTAACATGGATGGGCGCGCGATTGGCGTAGACACGCCCAAGGCGCAAGAAGTTCAAATCGTGATTCCTGGTGCCGTGTCCGTCGGGATAAAATGCAAGGATGGCGTTGTTCTTGCTAATGAGCGTCGTTCCATTTGGAGTTACACGATCATTTCAAAAAGCGTAAAAAAGGTTTTCCGGATCACGGATCGCATCGGTTTCACGATTGCCGGTCTTATATCGGACATGCAGATGCTCACGAAAATAATACGTGCAAATGCGAACTTGTACGAGCTCGATAAGGAAACCCCTATCAAGGTCAAATCCCTGACGAAGTTACTCGCGAACTTCTTATATCAACGAAAAATGGCACCGTTGTACACGCAAGTCATCGTGGGTGGCGTTGATGAGGACGGCCCTCAATTATACACGCTCGATCCAATTGGTAGCCTTTTACCTGATGATTTCGCGGCTGTTGGTTCCGCTACAACATTGGCAATAAGTATTCTCGAAGCGGAATACACGCCCGACATCACCGTGGAGAAAGCCAAGGTGCTCGTGGAAAAAGCAATCATCAACTCGATCAAGCGCGACGCGACGGTTGGTGATGGCATCGATATGCTGGTCATTACCAAGGCCGGATCCCAAGGGTTTTCCAAGGATCTCCCCGGTATGAAGTAATTTTAAAAATCTTCTTTTTTTCAATGTTCCGCGTGGAAAGTAATAACGATAAAAAGAATAGTCTATCATGATTTATGGAATCGTTTTTTGGCTCTTTTATCTTCCTTTTGACTTCAGCTGAGCATTTGTTCTTTCAAAAGGAATTTAATTCACGGATCGATTCAATAAATAAGAAAAGATGTAATCATGAATGGAATTCTACCTATCATTTGGGAAAAGTGAACGTGATGAGTCAAGAGAACAAGGAACCATCGAAATCAACGAGTGGTTTAGGTTTTATCGATCAAGTTGTTGATGGGTTACGAAAAATCGGTGAATCCGTGCAAGTGCAAGGATTATTGGATGATGCTTTTTACATGGCGAGCAAGTATGCAATGCAAGCCGTCTTGAGTGCCGCGACGAAGTTCAAGATCGAAGGCAAGGCTGATGTCACTGCTAACCGTGGAGTCATCTTCACGACCATTGCATCATCTCCGACGGATATCTTGTTGATGAGCCAGGTGTGCTCAAAAAAGATGGCATTCGTCGTCAGCAAGGAGCAGGCGGAAGCACCCGTGCTGAAATCCGTGCTCAAGGCATTCGGGGTCATTGCTGACCTGGATGAAATGATCGCAGGGGAAAAAGATGCCGAGATCTTTCAATGGATCCGAGCTGATAGGAAAATCTTGACGGTCGTGGTTGATGAAACAACGGATCCTGAATTGCTCGAAAAATCCTACGAAAAAGTGCTCAAGCTTGCAAGGGATGGTTTTTGCCCGATTATTCCGGTAGGAATCATCGGCTCCAAGGACCTGAAAGCCGGTGCTGAAATCGTGATGAAAATTGGCGATCGTATTGGCGTGAACCAGAACGTGAAGGATGCCGATATAGGTTCCATGGCGAAAGATGTCGTGGAAAAATTGAAGTTTCTGAAAGCGTGATTCTTTTTTCTAAGTTCTCCTTTTTGATTTGAATGTAAATATTTCTCGTCACTTTTTTTTTATCTTTGAAAATCTCTGTGAAGGATGATTTTTAGCACCTCTTATTCGCAACAAGTTTCTCGCTCTCCACGAATTTCACGTGAGAGCATTGTAAAATCCCATCCCCACAATGTTTTATTACTGCCCAATAGATCATTTCATACATTGGCAAAGACTCTTTGTCTTTCTTCACGATCGTCGAATAGGAGAGAGAGTACAATGCACACGTGTGTTTTTCGATTTTAGGTGGAACGTATGAAAAAATGGAACATTCTTATTCTAATTGGCATGAGTATCGCATTGTGCGCATCATTCAGTGCGATGCAGACTTCTGAAACAACAAGAACATCATCATGGACGACTAACGGTAATACCATAATGCCCTCTTCTTCCAGTTTAGGTATTGCGAATATTACATTCCTAAATGGCACGGGTACCTACGTTGAAGGCATGAAATTTGGTATTCGCGTTGCATTCTCGAACACGGGTGATACGGGGGTACACTCGATTGCTGCAACACCTACCTTCGGGGGGTATTCTTATTTGTCGGCAAACTCATCCGCTTCTATTTCGGTCGCGGCCTATGGTACGGGTCGCATCGATTTTTCTATAACGGTGGGTGCTGGAGCAACGAACAATGGTACTGTACATATTATAGTGGCATGGACAGGCACCGAAGATATTACAAACAATCCTGTGTCTGGTGGCCCTAACACGCTCAACGTAGCGATTCAAAGTAAAGCGAACGTGGGGATCACTTCTATCACTTGCGGAGGCTTGTCTTCTGCAGGTCCGTTTGTTGGCGGTATGACGTTTGTAATCAGAGTTGCATTTCAAAACACAGGCGGGACTGCTGCAACGGGCATTACGGCAGCTCCGAACTATGCGACTTATCCAGGCTTGTCAATAGCTAGCGGTAATTTTTCAAACTCGATAACAGTACTTGCTGGAAACATCGGTTATATTGACTTTCTCATCCAGGTGGCGAGCTCCGCAGCGACCAACGGATCCGTGCTTGTTCGGTCAACATGGACGGGTATCGAGCAATATTCAAGCCGAGCGTTATCAGGTGCTTCTGGAATCGCAGTTCCACCAAATCTAAACGTTGCAATTCAAAAGCAATCAAATGTCACTATCACAGGCATAACATACAGGACGGGAAATGGCACGTATGTCGGTGGCATGACCTTCGTATCACGAGTGAGTTTTTCTAATACCGGCGGAACCGTGGCAAATAGCATCACCGCACTGCTTAATTACGGTGGTTACACCAGTTTAGGGGCAAATGGATCTAATACAATAGCTTTAGGTGTAGGTGCTACTGGATACATCGACTTCCTAGTAACGGTAGTCCCCGCTGCGCCGTCTCAAAATCCAGTGACGATTAGTGCCGCGTGGTCAGGTACCGAGGCGATTTCATCACGCTTGATAAGTGGGAGTTCCTCTTCAGGGACAAACCTTCAAGTTGCAATCCAAGCGCAAGCAAGTGTTTCGATCACGAGTATAACTTACAGGACAGGCGCCGGGACATATGTTGGTGGCATGACCTTCGTGATTCGCATAGGATTTTCAAACACCGGTGGTACTGCTGCAACAGGCGTTACTGCAGCTCCAAACTTCGCGACTTATCCAGGCTTGTCAATTGCAAGCGGTAATTTTTCAAACACGATAACAGTACCTGCTGGAAGCACCGGCTTTATTGACTTTCTCATCCAAGTAGCGGCCTCTGCAACGACCAACGCATCCGTGCTTATCCGGTCCACATGGGCGGGAACCGAGGCAATTTCACTTCGCTCTTTAATTGGCAACTCGGGTACAAACAATCTGAACGTCGCAATCCAAGCTCAATCTAACGTGGCAATCACGGGCATCACGTATCGGACTGGCTCCGGGACGTATGTCGGTGGCATGACCTTCGTGATTCGGGTGGCTTTCTCGAATAATGGAGGAACCACAGCAAATAACGTAGTTATCCCAGACAAGAGCTTGAGTGGAATCTTGATTCTTGGTATTTCATCAAAATACACTTATAATTCATCTAATACGATCACGATAACGGCAGGTGGAACGGGTTTCATCAATTTCTTGATTACCTTGGACGCTGACGCGCCAACCCAACCTTCAGCGAATATCAGTGCAAAGTGGAATGGTACCGAGGCGATTTCGAATCGCCCTTTGAGTGGCAACTCAGGTACAAATAACCTTTTTGTCGCGATACAACAACAAGCAAATTTATTGATCACGAGTGTTGATTTGAGAACTGGATCTGGCACATATGTCGGTGGCATGA